>JAFTJD010000072.1 GCA_017456585.1 Lachnospiraceae bacterium | reverse complement strand
TCTGCATATCCTTCTTTCTTCTCCTTCTTAAGCAATTCGTCAAAACGCATATACCTTCCCTCCCATTCTCGGCTACGTTTAAGCTCCGATACATACTTATGTATCTGCTTAACATTGTCATCCATAAGGCTCTCTGCGCATTCATCCGTAGTATTCGCCATATACGTAAGAAGGTTTATAATCCTCTCCGGCGTGTTACCAACATTCTTCCCCTTAATATTAAAGAAAATCTTCCAAGTCTCATCGCCAAGAACTTTGCCGGTTTCATGACAAATATTCTCAAACGTGTACTGATAGAGATTATCCTCAAACGGATCAAACTTACAGATAAATATAACAATATTCGGCTTCAGATTATTAAAATCTTCTCCCGGCCTTAGGGTCATGACATCCATCTCTGCCTGATGATATCGGCTACGTTTCGGAAGATTACCCTCGTCCTCTCCCTGCATCTCTACATTGTATGTACCATCTTCATTCTCAGCGAAAACATCAAGTCTTATATTACGGCTATCCGAACTAAACAAAAGGGTCTGCTCAGTATTGACCGTAACACTCTTCACCGTTCTGCCAAGAAGCACCTCCAGCACAATTCTCATAACCCTAGGATCTGACATCGCAGCTCCAAACATAAAAGCATTCGTTAAATTAAGATTGCAAAATCTTTTTCTTTCCATATATTCTTCCTTTCCGTACGGAAGATGGTATAAAAAGATTGCCTCTGGGCTTATTATATCCCAGAGGCAGGTTGTAATGCAAGTATTAGTTTCTACGCTTGTCCACCATACAGATAACTATGTAACGTATTAAACTCCTTAGAGTATAATCTAATCTTGTTACCATTAGTCAATTTAATCTCAATATATTGTTCCATACCCAATACCCTTTTGTTATTAACCTCGGCTATATTGGCAAAGGGGATAACCACCATGCTCTTCTTAAACAATAATGCCCTATCACTTGCAAAAATAAGCTTCGAGTTACCAACAGGATAAAATGTACCATTATCAAGGTAATCCATAATATTCTGTCCGGCCAAAGAAGATTTAGCCGAGATAAACGCAATAACATATGTTTCAATCATAGCAGTAAATATTACGAATAAAAGAAACGCAGGTCCCGCATATATAACCTTTGTCAGTAATTTTTCCGCATCGCTTGCTGCATACATACTCATGGCCTTTAGAAATCCATAGGCGTATGAAACCGCAAGCAACAGCACATAACTGCCAAAGAATACCCAATACCACACCACCAGTTTGCTTCGCATTTTATAAGCTTTCGCAGGACTAACTCTGTCGCTTCTATCAAGCACAAAGAAAAATACGCCTGCTCCTACAGTAACAAATATCCCAAACCACTGCACCAACGGATAATCATCTCTAATTACTCCGGTTGCTGCTCCTACAAGCCATAATACTGCAATTAAAAAGAACAAAATTCCTAATACCTTCTTCATCTTTTGACCTCCTAAAATATTATTTTCTAGTTACGTTTATTGTGTACACCTTAGTTTCGCCGGTTGTCGCTTTGACCGTAATATTAATGGTATTACTTCCGACCTTAAGATTCGTATCTGATATCTCAACAATAGCATTTTCATCTTCTGCCCTTGCGGATACTGTTAAAGACTCAACATTATTCTCAACCGTGATATTATATTCTGTTCTACTTGCTGAAAATCCGTAGAAGCCTGTTTCCGCAATCCAGATTGATTTCAAATCGCAAGCAGTACTTGATGTTTCTGAGGAAGTTGCTGCTTGAACTGTAATAGTAGGGTTTCCTACCTCGCTTAAGTTAAGAATATCTCCATACGATGAATCAACCGGTCCGATATAAGGATTAGTAACTTCAAGCGAAAAAGTCCCTGCTTCTTTGGCTTTAAATACAAGCCATATTTTCTTGTAATTGCTGTTAGGATATCCCGCAAACGATAATCTTCCTCCTACACAAGCATCAGCTCCCGAGATATATTCAACCTTATGTGTATCATATTGGATATTAAATGTATAAGCTGCAATATCCACGTTACCTTTAATATATAGAGCCACATTAAACTCTTCCCCAACAGTAGGGTTATATGATTTAGAACCAAATGTAATGGAGCCGCTTGGTGAAGCACTAGGCTCAACATTAGTGCCGGTCGGAGTATAATACTCAACCGCATAGCCATTCTCTTTCGCCCAAGTTTCGGCGTAAGAGTCAGCTTCAACGTGGATGATTTTTAAAGCTTTGCATCCTAAAAAAGCTTCCTCATCTATATGTGTCACACTAGCCGGTATCTTAATAGTTTCCAAACTACTACACCCACCAAATGCTGAATAACCAATGTATACTACGCTTGGCGGTATTTCTATACAGGACAAACTTTTACATTCTCCAAATGCCCAAACATAAATATCTGTCACTCCAGCAGGTATCTTTATACTCGTCAAGCTACTACATCCAAAAAACGTGTATGAATCAATAACCTTTAAATCATTTGGCATTTCAATACTTTTCAAGCTACTACAGAAAAAAAATGCATGCGAACCAATTTTAGTCACACTATTCGGTATATATACTCTTTCCAAGGTGTTCAAATTGCTAAATGCATTCCGACTAATTGTGCCTACCTCATACCCATTTATTTCTCCGGGTATAACTAATTCTGTCAAACTTTTATCTTCCAATCCCAAAATCTCTACATAACCATTAATGTGAGTTGCCCATTCAAAAGCACTTGCCGGCGTTTCTGTACTTTCCGATACATGTGTTTCGGTTTCCAACTCTTGCATGGTAGTTTCCGTCTCAGGCTCCCTTACTTCCGTAGTTGGTTCCTCTGTTGTGGTTTCCGTAGGAATCTCTGCTGTTGTCTCCTCTTCCTTAACTACAACATTTGAATCTTTTGCCGCCTTTTTCTTATCAAGTTCTTCTTTCTTATCCTTAACCGCACTACTTCCGAGCTCATCCCCAGCCTCTTTAAGTATCTCTTCTGCCTTATCGAATTCACCCATCTCTATGTAGACATCTGCCAATGCGAAATATGCATCCTCACACTTAGAGTCAATCTCTATCGCTTCGAGGTATGCGGCGATTGCCTGCTCATATTCAAGTTCACCAAGGTATTTATCACCAAGTTCTAACTGCTTGGTAACTTCTTCCGCCTTGGCATCTCGCGGTATAATTAGGACTAAAGCTACTACAATAGCAAGTACCGTAACAATACTAGCAATTATAATAAGCAATTTAACATTAAGCTTTTGTTTTGATTTGATATTTTTCTCTTCTGACATCTATGTACTCCTTAGTATCTAATGCATCTGTGCATTTCATGTTTTCAAAGAATTCGTTTCTATGGATTGTAATAGACTATCTTATCTGCATATCCGCTATCTTTTGTACATATTTCAGCAGTAGAGCCTGCTATAACATATATAGTTTGGATCTTATCTCCAAACGCATTTCTACCTATCGTCAATATACCTCTAGGTAATTTTATACTCATCAGACTTTCACACTCATTAAACGCTTCCCTTCCTATCGCATCAACACTATCGGGTATATCCACGCTCTCAAGGCTACTACATCCCTCAAAAGCTAGATACTCTATACTTGTAACACCTTTAGGTATTTCTATGCTTAGCAATCTACTACAGCCAGAAAATGTCCTATAATTCACCGTCGAAATATTGTCAGGCAGCTTTACACTGACTAAACCAGTACAATCTTTAAACGCTTCTTGACCTATGTATCGTACATTACTAGGTATCTCAATATTCATAAGCTTGCTATGCCCATAAAATGCCCCATTCCCTATGCTTGTTATATCCATTGGAATTATAGTATTCATACACCCCACAACTAATCGTTTATTCTCTTTATTAATTATTGCATTGCACTCATTTCCATTTGCATCTCGTGAAGTATATACGCTATTATTTTCACTTACCTGAATATGCGCTAAATTATTACAACCGATAAATGCCCAGTCACCTATGTTTGTGATGTTTTCCGATATCTCTATACTTAGCAAACTACTACAGTAACTAAATGCGCTTTCTCCTATATTCGTAACGCTGTTTGGTATCTCTATGCTCACCAAACTACTGCATTCACCAAACGTGTAGCTTCCTATACTTTCAACGCTATTCGGTATCTCTACACTCATCAAACTACTACAACCATAAAATGCACTTTCACCTATGCTTTCAACGCTGTTTGGTATCTCTATGTTCGCTAAACTCCTGCATACATTGAATGTACCCTGTCCTATACTTATGATGCTCTCCGGCATTTCTATACTTGCCAACTTATCACAACCTCTAAATGCATAATTTCCTATTCTTGTAACAAAACTCGATATATCCACACATTCTATACGGTCCCATTCAAATGCATAATCAGCTATCTCTACCACCGGATATCCTTCAATCATTTGAGGAATCTTTACTTCTTTCAAATCAACATCTTTTAGCCCTGTTATTGTTACTGTTCCATCATCATTAACATTATAACTAAACGCACTTGCCGGTGTTTCTGTATTTTCCACCACAGATGTTTCAGTTTCTGTCTCTTGTATGCTTGTCTCAAGTTCTTCAACCTTGGTCTCTGTCGGAACTTCGATAGTCGTAGTTTCCGTCTCAGGCTCCCTTACTTCCGTAGTTGGTTCCTCTGTTGTGGTTTCCGTAGGAATCTCTGCTGTTGTCTCCTCTTCCTTAACTACAACATTTGAATCTTTTGCCGCCTTTTTCTTATCAACCTCTTCTTTCTTATCTTTAACCGCCTTACTTCCGAGCTCATCCTCAGCCTCTTCAAGGATCTCTTCTGCCTTATCGAATTCACCCATCTCTATGTAAACATCTGCCAATGCGAAATATGCATCTTCACACTTAGGGTCAATCTCTATCGCTTCGAGATATGCGGCGATTGCCTGTTCATACTCTAATTCATCAAGATACTTTTCTCCAAGTTCAAGTTGTTTAGTTAGTTCCTCTGCCTTGGCATTTCGCGGCAAAATAAGGATTAAAGCTATTACAATAGCAAGTACCGCAACTATACTTGCAACTATAATGAGCAATTTAACATTAAGCTTTTGTTTTGATTTGATATTTTTCTCTTCTGACATTTATGTTCTCCTTAGTCGTTAACTCAATCCTACTCGGCATAATAAACTGTATGTTTCTCACCGTTAATTTCGTACTCCACTATATACCCATTCATTTCCCCGGATTCAGGCATGGCATCTCCCATGGGTATCTCAATCTCGAATTCAAACTCTTCACCGGAGCCGGTAATACCATCAATGATTCCAAAATCAATCTCTTCTCCGTCAGATGTCTCCGCATCTTTATTGTTGGAATTATTGTTAATAAAATCTTTGAGTTCTTCAAATTCAGCTCGTTTATCTCTAACTGCCCTCTTGCCAAGCTCATCTTCTGCCTGTTCAAGTACCTCTTCGGCTTTATCAAGATTATTATTCACAAAATAGATATCCATTAGTGCATAATATGCTTCTTCGCACTCCGGTTCTATCTCTATAGCCTTGAGATATGCCTTCTCCGCCTTATCGTATTCAAAGCTTTTATAATACTTGGAACCAAGCTCCAATTGCTTTTCAAGCTTATGAGATGAATCGCCCATCGGCAAAACGACCACTATAACCACTACAGTGACTATAATAACTACTAACATAGCAGCAAATATCGCAAGCAGGTTAACCGTTTTGCCGGTGCTTACCTTAAAATTATTTCCCGTCATACTCATTCTCCTTGTCTTTAGGATATATTTAAGTATATGCTGAACCTCTGATTCTATGGAGTGTAATACACTACTGTATAGGTATATAGATATTCATACCCATTTAGACACATTGCGGCATAAGACCCCTCTTGGACACTAACAGTCAGATTGTGACACCCCGAAAATGCATCCATGTGCACAATTTCTACACTTGCAGGTATTACTATACTTTTAAAACTACTGCAGTCAGAAAATGCCTCTGTATCTATCGTCTTTACGCTCGCCGGTATCACTATACTTTCCAAACTACTACATCCAGAAAATGCACCCCAGCCTATCATCTCTACACTTTCCGGTATAACTATGCTTTTCAAACTACTACACCCATTAAACGCATGCGCTCTTATCTCCTCTACATTTGTTGGTATAACTGTATTAGCACAACCCACCAGCAAATCATAAGAATCCTTATCAATAATAGCATTACATTCATTCCCATTTATGTCGCGTGATGTATATATTACATTACTCTCATCTACCCTAATCTCTTTTAAGCTTTCACAATATGCAAATACGTTTCCACCTATCTCCATTACATTAGCTGGTATCTCTATACTTTCCAAAGCGCTACATCCCTCAAACGCAGAGCTATCTATCACCTCTACACTTGATGGTATTACTACAGTTTCCAAACTGATACATCCGTAAAATGCATTACGACCTATATATGCAACGGGACACCCCAATATTTCCTCCGGTATAACTAATTCGGTCAAAGATTTATCCACTAATCCCGTTATTTCAACCTCTTCATCATAGATTTCATACTCAAACGCACTTGCCGGTGTTTCATATTCTGTTCCGCTATCATCTCGTATGTATATATTATCTGCATTCCTCTTTGCCCATTCTTCTGCATAGGAACCTTTTTCTACATAAGCTATTTTTATTCTTTGATCAGTTTCATACCCAAATATATATTCATCAATATATGTTACACTTTGCGGTATCTTTATACTCACAAGACTGTCACATGCCGAAAACTCTGCGTAGCCAATTGATGTCACTCCTTGCGGTATCTCAATACTCTCAAGGTTACAACATCCGCAAAATACGTCTTCACCAAGATAATCTAGACTTTTCGGCATTTCTACACTCCTAAGAATAATACAATCCTCGAATGCACCTTCTCCGATATATATTACACTTTGTGGTACCTGTATGCTTTCAAGATTTTCACAACTGTCAAAAGCTCCTTCTCCTATATGTGTTAAACCTTGAGGTAGCTTTATATTTGCAAACCCACAACCACAGAACGCATAATCTCCTATATATGTTACACTTTGCGAAACATCTATACTCCTAAGGTTTTCACAGAAAAGAAATGCTTCATCAGCTATACTTATTACCGGATATCCTTCAATTTTTTCAGGAATTATTATTTCGTTTAACTTATCATCTTTCAATCCTGTAATAGTTACAATCCCATCTACTATTTCATACTCAAACGCACTTACCGGTGTTTCCACACGTTCTGTCGTAGGTTCGGTCGTTTGTCCATTTTCTTCCGGGTCATATATTGTATTGCCTTCCAATGGCACTCTCATTAGCGCATATTCATGTTCCAAGGACTCTGCCAAGCATACATAGTTTTCCGTAACAAACGGAATAAATCTTGCCGAATATAACTGTGTAGCCAGTAATTTCTGCATACCCGTAGCAATGCTATAAACATATAAGTTATCATCATTCGTTAAGAAATATATTTCACCATCACTCAAATCTATATCTACATAAAAATCCTTACATTCAGTAAATATGTATTTAATAAACTCATCTTCTGTAAATTTGCCCTTAGAATCTACGTATCCGTATCGTTTTGCTCCCAGTTCCTCATCCAATGCACCAACAATTGACAAGCTCCCATCTGCTGTTGCCAAAACTGCCGAAGCCTCATATACATTAGATTCTCTCACATAATTTCCGTCTTTATCGTACATATAATACTTTGGAATTTCATTGCCAACAGATTCTTTAACGATAAAGTTTCCATTAGGCAGCCCTCTTTCTATCGTATAACTTCCATTCATCGGGAAATTAGTTATTTCGCATATTATACTATATGTTCCATAAAACTTATTCGGATCATCCCATGTACAATCCGGTAATTCGTATTTCATCACACGGCAATAACGTTCCTCGTCCTTCATTGTATATCGATTATATTTTTCTTTATATGATGAATCAACGAAATACGCACAATTATCAGCAATAACAGCGCCATCAAAAGTTCCCGTATAAGAAACACTCCAGTAATCCTGTCCGTAGTCATAAAAATAAAACGCTCCATAAGTGCCCTCTTGATCCACTGTAAACATACCATTATCCGGATGAATCTTAAACATAAGTGGTGCCCAACCTAACACTTCCTCAGCTTCTGCATCTGCATCATTTACCGAAACCCTGTATATGCCTCGTGTACTGCTGGCATTCGGTATAGAATAATACACATATCCATTATATACGCAGGAACAGAACTTCTCTTTACTCATATATTCAGCTACATTTGACGGTACATAGAAGGTATAATCCAACTGCTCCATTTTATCCTGTTCCGGCTTCTGTGTGGCATTTCCCCCGGATTTATCATTACCTGTTGTAGTTTCCAACGCATCCGTTTTATCTGACTCATCCGCCTTATCGGTTTTATCTGATTTATCAGGCTTGCTTGTCTCATCCTCATACATTTCATCAAAAAGTGACACAAGTGCTTCTTCATCCCTTCTATCACAGCCTGTAAACGCTACAAGCATTAATACAACCATACACAGAACAAACTGTAGTTTCTTTTTCATGCCTATCCCCCTTATCTTCTCCTATATGCACAATCTTTTATTATTCTCTACAGAGTGTGGCAGACAACATCATACTCATCCACACTTGCAGTATAATTACTTAACAAGTGTGTAGATATCGTAGCCGCCCGCTTTTTGGGCAACTATGTAACAGGTTCCATCTGCAGCAGTATCGCTATAGTAATAAGTATAGTCTGACAAAATAGTTTCACCGTTTCGTACATCTACCACAGTACGTTTACCGTCTACTTTATTTGTCATGACCAACCATGGTGCAAGAGACATTCCTTCAATAACGAAATCCTTCTCAACAAGCGACACATACTTCGTCTTTCCGTCGATTATATCACCAATCAAAAAATCAGAATTATAGGCAAAGATATTTCCTTCTTTCATTACTGAGAATACTTCTGTACCGTCTTCTGTAAGCAGACGTATATTCTTGTCTTCCAATATAATCAGCCAGTAACCATCCCTGTAATAAGCATTATAGCAATTTCCTTCTATAAATTTCTCACCGGAAAATCTATATAATTCACCGTTTACCCTTGCATGACTATTATTAATAACAGTCGGCGATTTGCTAAATTCGGCAGAAATCACATTACCTCCCTTATCGATTACAACATATTTGTCATTATAATTCTCTGATTTCCATCCGTAAAAATAGTCACCACTAGAACCTAATATCTTATATCCATTTGCCCCGTCTACAAATAATTTATTTCCCTTTGAATCATAAATAGTATTATCCTCAGTAAGCATATAGCAGCCATTATCATACACCTTCGCTGTACTCGGAAGCTTTTCACCATTCTCATTAATCGTAATCATTTCCTCATCAACTTTATACATTAACAATCCTGAATAATCCCTGACATCAGGTCTTGTAGTTCCTGTAACACCTTCAACTATTTTTCCTGTTAATGAGTCATATACCGTCCATACGCATTTGTACAAAACGTCATCCTCTGAAGGTGAAAATGAGAAGTAATCCTTGGTCAAATATACAAGTGCTTCCTCTTTAACCGTGGTCTGCTCCGTCGCTTCATAAAGAATGTAGAAGCGTTCTCCCCCTACAGCTTTTATAACGGCATACTTAGCCGGAACAACCATATTACCGTTTCTATCAAGCAATCCCACAGAATTAAGCGATGCGAAATCATTACTGTCATTTGGTTTATTTAGCTGCACGCTATAATATTCACCTAATGCTTCTATTCTTACATACTGATTTCCTGTATCCATCTGTCCGTCTATGCTATAAATTCCATATTTGCCATCAGCTTTATATCCCAAACCGGCCGCTGATATATAATAACAAGAACCACTAAACTCGCCTATCTTCTCAACATACTGACTTCCCTTTCCCTCAGGAACAGCTGTTGTCTCTTCTTCCTTTGCTGTTGTAGTTTCTTCTTCCTTTGGCGCAGTTGTTTCTTCCTGCTTTGACGAGGTTGTTTCATCTTGTACATTAACAGTTACTTGCGGTGTTGTCTCAGTATTAACCTTATTCTTGTCGGTTGTCTCCTTCTCTTCGGTCTCATAATCATTATCGTTCTCAACCTTATCCCGTCCCCTTGCACAACCGGTCATTATTACCAGCATTGCAGCACATACAATCATTGTTAACAGTTTAATTTTCTTCATCGTTCTACTCCTTTGCATATCTTATTCTGAAAATATATATTATTAGTATTATAATCGCTCACGGCATATTTTTCAACGCTTTTAGCATACTTAATATTAACCCTAAGCATATGCTTATATTATAAACTAGTATATTGGAGGTGCTATATATGATACTTGGTTTGGGCGAACGTTTAAAAACGCTTAGAAAAAACAGAAGACTTTCTCAGAAGGATGTTGCCAATGCTCTCGGCATATCGGCTGCCATAATTTCGAATTATGAAGGTGGCGAAAGAACTCCCAGTTTGGAGAACCTGGTTTCTCTTGCCGGCTTCTATCATTGTTCCACCGACTATCTGCTTGGCTTTGAGAAACAGATTCCGGCATCTGTCATTGATGTTTCTTCACTTAATGAAGCTCAAATTGAGATTCTTCGAGCATTCATTAACAGTTTAGAATAACCACTTTATTATTTTAATATAAATATTTCTGTAAAGATTTTCTTAGCAGAAAAAGCCTTCAAAATGACAAATTTGGTATAATCAAATAACGCGCACAATTTTACTTATAGACGTTTACAACACAAAAAACCTTATTAACGCATGTCACCATCCGGTCAACTAATACGTTAATAAGGTTTTCTAATTTTATATATTTATCTTATATAATCTTCTTACATATTCATCTTGCCTATTGTATCTGACTAAGAAGTTCCCTACGAAGCTCGTCGGCTCTTTCTACATCACCGGCTTCTATCAGACTGTACATTACCGTAATCTGATTCTTTATATCATGTCTAATCTTTGATAATTCCTGCTCTCTTTTCTGCAAATCTTCATAAGCAATCTTCTCTAACTCCCATGCATGCTCGATTTCACGAAGTCTAAGTTTCACGGCAGACACCTCTTCCTGCCTTATGAGGAAGAAAACGAACACTGCATCCGCTATAAAGCAGAGTGCAAATACCCAATAAATTGCACTCGGCATATATATTATCATACGATTCTCCGTATCCATAGTATACGCGAACATAGCAAGCTGGCTAACCGGCATTAATATAAGCGGTAAAATCACTCTCGTCCTACCACTGATTGAAATCAAGGATTTACGCCACAGCATTATAGGGATGATTGTAAATGTAAATAGCACCAGATTTGTAATTATGAAAAATATAAGATCCTCCTTACATTTCCAATTATATTGCAAAGACACTCCAAAGGCATTCTCAAAAATATAATTCATACTGCTCTCAAAAAGTGAGGCTATACACATATACGAAACCAGCCACAGCAGTTTCTTCCATATACTATCCCTATACCCAAGCAAACAAAATAGTAAAAGATAAATCTGCATAGAATAATAAACTATTGCATATTTTTCAGAATATATCGGCAGACTAAATCTATAATATGCCGGAATACACATACATGCTTCGAATACCAATATGTACATCCATACTGATGCATTAGCAAATCTTTTCTTAAGGCACATCGTCATCACGGCTATCATATAGCAGTTTTGCAGATTAAAGATTATTTGAATAAGCCAAAAATACATTCTACCAAGCCCCCTTTAACTATTACATTAATAAGCTTTCTTTTTGTCTTGCTTATTGTATCTGACTTAGAAGCTCCCTACGAAGCTCGTCGGCTCTTTCTACATCACCGGCTTCTATCAGTCTATACATTACCGTAATCTGATTCTTTATATCATGTCTAATCTTTGATAATTCCTGCTCTCTTTTCTGCATATCTTCATAAGCAATCTTCTCTAACTCCCATGCATGCTCGATTTCACGAAGTCTAATCTTCACAGCAGACACCTCTTCCTGCCTTATGAGAAAGAAAACGAACACTGCATCCGCAATAAAACAGAGCGCAAGCACCCAATAAATCGCATTCTGCATATATATTCCATAACGGTGCTCCGCATCCAAAACATAATCCAACATTGCAGCCTGACTAACAGGCATCAATATCAGTGGCAAAATCACTCTCGTCTTACCACTGATTGAAATCAAGGATCTTCTCCACAGCATTATAGGGATAATTGTAACTGTAAATAGTACCAGATTTGTAATTATAATAAATGTAAGATCCTCTTTACTTCTCCAATTATATTGCAATTCTATCCCAATGATATCCTTAAGTGAAAAAACACAAACGCTCTCTATCAGCGATGCTATACACAGATACGAAATCAGCCAAAGCAGTTTTTTCCAAACACTATCTCTATATCCAAGAAAACAAAAGACAACCAAGAAAACAGACATATACCAATACACCATTGTATATATTTCAGAGTTTACCGGCAGACTAAATCTACAATACGCCGCAACGCATGTACACGCCTCGAATACCAATATATACTTCCACACGGATGCATTAGCGAATCTTTTCTTAAGGCACATCGTCATCACGGCAATCATATAGCAGTTTTGCAGGTTAAAGATTATTTGAATAAGCCAAAAATACATTCTACATAACCCCCTTTAACAATATGATTGCACACGCTTCATATCTGTTTGCCTTCTTATCCCATGTACCCGAATACTCACCGCCGTACCTTCTGACTATTTCTTCTATAATCTCTTTACCATAATGCTTGCGACTATTATCTTTTTTCTGCGACCTTATATCGGCTGTATTCTCTACTCGGATAGTAAGATAGTCTCCCACCTTTCCGGTCTGCACGGAGATACTCTTGGTATCACAGTCGGAAATCAATGCTGCCCTTATGGCATTATCTAAGAGATTAGAATATAACGAGCATGTCTCCACACCCGTAAGCCCCATATCTCCACGATACTGCATATCTATATTCATCTCAATTCCATGCTTCATACACTCTCTAAGCTTCTCCGAAAGAACCGCATTCACTACCGGATTCTCGCAGAATTCCTTAGTCTTTATCATGCTGACATTGTCATTAGCCTGCTCTAATATAGCCTTACTCTTATCAATGTCGCCCTGCTTTAGCTCATCGGATATAGCATTAAGCCCATCTGCAAATGAAGCCTTCATCTTCATGATTTCCGCTTCCAAATCAGCCCTTAACGCTTTATCTGCCTTATCTCTCTCCAGCGCATACTCTGCTTCTCTAAGCTCAGCAATCAGAACTTCCTTGCTGTTTCTTGTAAACACAAGATACATAACTATAACATCAGCCACCAAGCTTACCACAATAAAGATAAACCGGCTAACATTCAGTCTTTCATAATCACTAATATCAATCGAATCCATAATAGTAACCATAACAAGCTGCATTATGGGAAATACCAGAAACATTAGTATATTACTCCATTTTACCTTCTGCTTCTTTATGATGTTTTTCCACAGTCCGAGGGCGAGTGTCAACACAACTATAAATCCAAATCCAATCTGATATATCATACACATCCTCCGTTAGATAGTTTTTCTGATGTAATTAAAGAACTGCTCCTTTACCGCCTGATACCTAAGCTTACTTATCGGAATACGGCTGTCGTCTCGAAGCACCAGCTCGTAGCCTTCGATTCTTCGAACCTCATTCATATTAACCAGATAGCTCTTGTGGCAATGCACGTAATACTTTGGAAAACGCTTTTTTAAGGCTTCAAGCTTCTCATAGAACACATACTCCTCACGCCCCATATGTATAATCACCTGATGAGTCTTACTCTCCACATATCTTATTGCACGATACGGCAGCGCATAACTTCCTTTCTTTGATTCCAGAAGCAGCTTATCCGTTTCAAAAAATTGAATATTATTATATGCCTTTTCCACCAAGAACTTAAGTCTCTCTTCTTCTACAGGCTTCACAAGATATCCGCAGAGATTCACTTCCTCCATAAATACATCCTGCGAAAATCTGTCATTATATCCTGTAACATAGATAATCTGTGTCGCCGGTGCACCATTGTGTATTTCACTTGCGTAATTAATACCGTTCTTTGGCAAATGATCCCAATCAATATCCATAAACACTATATCAAACTGTTCCCTGGCATCTATGATATTGTCCAAATCCACCTTATCATTCACCTCATAGATACTTGATATCAATGGATTCTTCTCCAACATTTTTCTCAAATATTCTATACATTCCTTCTCGTTATCGCAAATCGCTACTCTCACTTTTCCCCATATCCTTTCAAAAAAAGTGCCATCGCATTACACAACAGCACTTTTTATTAATATAATCTTGTATCTATAACCCCATCTTATTAAATCTTTACAGCTTCATGGTAAGAGCAATTCTCTTCTTAGGCACATCAACGCTTATAACCTTAACCTCTACGATATCGCCTACGCTGACTACCTCGAGCGGATGCTTGATGTATCGCTCAGTAATCTGGGAAATGTGTACAAGGCCATCCTGATGCACACCGATATCAACGAATACACCAAAGTCGATAACATTTCTAACCGTACCCTTAAGAACCATACCCGGTGTCAAATCCTTCATCTCGAGGACATCATTTCTGAGGATTGGCTTAGGCATCTCATCACGAGGGTCTCTTGCCGGCTTCTCGAGTTCTTTGATAATATCCTGAAGAGTCATAACACCTATTCCAAGCTCTGCTGCAATCTTCTCGCAATCATTAGGGTTAACTTTCTTACTGATACCTCTTAATCCGCCACTTGTTATATCCTGTGGTGAATAGCTTAATTTCTTAAGTAATTCCTCTGTTGCAGCATAGCTCTCAGGATGTACGCTTGTAGCATCAAGAGGATTCTTTCCTCCCTGAATTCTCATGAAACCTGCACACTGCTCATATGCCTTAGGACCGAGCTTGGCAACCTTGAGAAGCTCTTTACGGTCTGTAAATTTACCATTCTCTTCGCGGTATGCCACGATATTCTTAGCGATAACCTTGCTGATTCCTGATATATATTCAAGAAGTGATGCGCTGGCTGTATTAAGGTCTACGCCAACCTTATTAACGCTGTCCTCAACTACTGCGCCGAGGGTCTCGCCAAGCTTCTTCTGATTCATATCATGCTGATACTGACCTACTCCAATAGACTTAGGGTCTATCTTAACAAGTTCAGCAAGCGGGTCCTGAAGTCTTCTTGCTATGGAAGCAGCACTTCTCTGTCCCACATCAAAGTTAGGGAATTCTTCTGTAGCAAGCTTACTTGCTGAGTATACGGAAGCTCCTGCCTCATTTACGATAACATACTGTACCGGCTGCGGAATCTCTTTAAGAAGTTCAACGATAACCTTCTCTGACTCTCTTGAAGCGGTTCCGTTACCAACGGAAATAAGTGTTATTCCGTATTTGTTAATAAGCTTCTTAAGTACAACCTTCGCCTCTGCCACCTTGTTCTGCGGCTCGGTCGGATATATAACAACAGTATCAAGAACCTTACCTGTAGCATCAACAACTGCAAGCTTACAGCCTGTTCTAAATGCCGGGTCCCATCCAAGCACAACCTGTCCTACAATAGGTGGCTGCATAAGAATCTGCTCTAGGTTCTTGGCAAATACTTTGATGGCACTATCTTCTGCCTTCTCCGTAAGGTCATTACGAATCTCTCTTTCTATCGCCGGAGCTATAAGTCTCTTATAGCTGTCTGCAATAACATCCTTTATTATATCTGTGGTATATGGATTCTCTCGGATAATAATCTGCTTCTCAAGATATCTTAAAACCTGCTCCTCCGGAGCTTCTATCTTCACAGTAAGAACCTTCTCATTCTCACCTCTGTTAATAGCAAGGATTCTGTGTCCGGCAAGCTTCTTAAGCGGCTCTTCAAAATCATAATACATCTCATAAACTGATTCTGCCTCAGCATCCTTCGCAACAGATATCATTTTACCCATGTCAAAGGTTATCTTTCTTATATGGCTTCTGTAATCCGCCTCATCAGAAACTGACTCAGCTATAATATCCTTAGCACCTTCTATAGCTTCATCCACAGAAGCAACTTCTTTTTCTTCTGAAATATATTCAGCTGCATACTCAGCTATAGGCTTGTCCGCCATCTGAAGCATAATAATATTAGCAAGTGGCTCTAAGCCCTTCTCCTTAGCTATGGTAGCTCTTGTTCTTCTCTTCGGACGATATGGTCTGTAGAGATCTTCTACAACAACCATTGTCATTGCATCCTCTATCTGCTTACGAAGCTCATCTGTAAGCTTGCCCTGCTCCTCAATTGTCGCAAGAACCTGTGCCTTCTTTTCCTCAAGATTACGAAGATACTTAAGACGCTCATCAAGATTACGAAGCTGCTCATCATTAAGTGCACCTGTTACTTCTTTTCGGTAACGTGCAATAAACGGAATAGTATTGCCTTCATCTATAAGCCCTACCGCTGCTTCTACCTGACTATACTTTACGCCAAGTTCACTTGTAATAACCTTTAAAATATCCATATACTTTCCTTCCTCCATCACAAAAACTATTTACAGTATACCCTTTTTCCCAAAAATCGGCAACCTATTTTTCACCACATATCCGCCTCAATACATCTCTCCCCAAGGCACCGCCTAATTCACACACCCTGTGGAATTTATCGGCACCGATAAAGATATATTGTATTGAGGAGGATAATGTGATATGCTATAGTGGTGCGTATATTTATGTAAAAAATGGTTATGCATATGCGTTACATAAGGGGACAAATTTTTATAGGAGGAGTAAATAATGGAATTTGTAATTGAGAATTTGAGTAAGAGCTTCGAGAAGAAAGAAGTTCTTAAGGACATTAATTTTACATTTGAAAGCGGCAAGATTTATGGTCTTTTGGGACGTAACGGAGCCGGTAAGACAACACTTTTTAATTGTATTAATAGTGACCTTAAAGCAGATAGCGGTAACTTTTATCTTGTTGAGGACGGAGACAAGAGGGGTCTTAAGCCAACAGATATAGGTTATGTGCTTTCAACACCGACCGTACCTGAGTTTCTTACAGGTAGAGAGTTTTTGAAATTTTTCTTAGACATTAATAAGGATAGTATCGGTAAGGATAACATCCGAAGCATTGATGACTATTTTGCTACGATGAATATTTCTGCCGAGGACAGTGCTAGGCTTCTCAAGGATTATTCACATGGTATGAAGAATAAGATGCAGATGCTTATTAATATAATAGCACAGCCGAATATCATGCTTCTTGATGAGCCACTCACTTCACTGGATGTAGTTGTTGCTGAAGAGATGAAGCAGATTCTCCGCTCTTTGAAGACAGGCAGAATCACTATACTTTCAACACATATTCTTGATTTGGCACTTGACCTTTGCGATACTATAGTGCTTCTTAATCATGGAACCTTAGAGATTATCGACAAAGAGAATCTTGACAGCAGCGAGTTCAAGACACGTATCATAGCTGCTCTTACGGAGGAAAGCCATGTTTAAAACACTCCGTATATCATTTTCGTTAAAGAATACTTACAGAGTTAATACTATTCTGTATTCACTTAAGCAGATTCCGCTTATACGCAAGATTTTACCGAGTACTCTCTATAATGTACGCGGACTTAAGATTTTTGCCAATGTCATAGCTATTCTATGGGAAATAATGACATTTTTCGTGACAAAGCTTACATATATCGGAACCATGATTTACATAGTAGCCGATTTGTATGAGGGTAGCGCTACCGATGCCGTATTTCTTCATATATTCCTTTTCTTAACGATTATAGGTGCATTTCTTAACACTTATATTTTTGAAACGGGTAAGGACAAATATTACGCCATTGTTCTTATGAGAATGAATCCGAAGCACTATGCCATAACTAATTATGCATATACTTTGTTTAAAGCTTTTGTCGGCACGCTTGCATTCGGACTTCTCTTCGGTATAACGGCAGGTCTCTCAATATGGCAATGTATAATATTACCTTTCTTTGTTGTTGGTATTAAACTTGCATACACCAGTCTTATAATGCTCAGATATGACAAAGCAGGCAAGGTTCCGTCACAGAACAAGGTTGATCTTACACGTTGGATTATTGCATTAGTATTGCTTTTCGCTGCCTATTTGTTACCACTTGCCAAGTTTACTGTTCCGGCATTTGTAAGCAGTATGATTATGCTTCCTTTTATCTTATTAGGTATACTTGGAATTTTTGTAATAGCAAGATTCAAAGAGTACTACAGTGTGTATAAGCAGCTTCTTTCAGAGCTCGCTATCCAGATGGATAATACCGCTACCAAAGTAGTTGCTGACCAACACAAGAACTTCATCTCTAACGAAGGAAACTATACAAGCAACAAAACAGGATATGAATATCTCAATGAACTTTTTATCAAACGTCACCGTAAGATTCTTTGGAAAAGTTCTAAGGTAATATCACTTGTCAGCTTCGGTCTTATTTTAGCAGCTTTTATTGCAATATTAATTTTCCCCGAGAGTAAGCTCGAGGTAAACGAATTGTTACTGGTATTTTTACCATACTTTGTTTTTATCATGTATGCGATAAACCGTGGAACCAGCTTCACTAAGGCTTTGTTCATTAATTGCGACCACTGCCTCCTTACCTATTCGTTCTACAAGCAGCCGCATGACATATTAAAATTATTTACAATTCGTCTTCGCGAGATTATAAAAATCAATCTCGTACCTGCACTTATAATCGGCGGCGGACTGACATTTTTATTATTTTTCACAGGTGGTACATCTAATCCGATTAACTATGCCATCATGTTTGTATCAATCATCTGCATGAGCATATTTTTCTCAGTACATTATCTGGTGCTTTATTATCTGTTACAGCCATTTAACGCCAATACAGAGATAAAAAGCGGAACCTACCAGCTTATAAGCGGTGCAACCTATTTCGTCGCTTATCTTATGATGCAGGCAAGATTCCCGCTCTTCATATTCGGAGTTTCATGTATCGTATTCTGTGTTCTGTATTCGCTCATCGCATGCCTCTTAATATACAAGCTGGCACCGAAGACTTTCCGAATCAGAAATTAAAAAGATATATTGTTTTCAAAATCTTTAAGTGATATACTTACTATATTACGATACATCATTGCAATTATTTTATTACATATAAACAGGAGGTTCTCACAATGGATAACAAACCCGATTACAACCAGGACATCTGGCAAGAATATACTCCACCGGCACCGGAGAAAAAACCTCTGCCGAATTATGATAAAGCAGCTCTTATACTCGGTATCGTTTCCGCAGTATTTGCGCTCGCAAGCTCATGTATACCATGTTGCTGCTTCATACCATTGGTAACAGGTATCCTTAGTATAGTTTTTGTTTTTATAACTCACAAACACAAATACCCTTGGAATGCCTCAAGAGCAGTCGCTTTGGTACTGTCTTTGGTTTCCATTCTCGCACTTATACTCTGGTATGTATTTATTGTATTATTCATGAATTCACCGGCAGGCGAGGAATACATGTCCATATTCATGGAGGAATACGCCAAAGCACTTGAAAGTGCAGGTCCGTATTATCAGTAACATACGCTACTAGTGTGATATAAAACAACAGGCGCATCGTCTTCTGACGATGCGCCTTACTTTATCCCTCAAATAAAACTAATTTGTATTTGTTACCGGAATCATATTAATATTATCTATCCCTTCAAATTCTTTAGCAAAAATAATATCATATATATCGGTTTTAAGTTTAGTGTTCCCATTTTACCAACATCCTTTTGCGACAAAAGAAAACGTTCACCCACTTGCTTCGAGTACTTTACTTCAAAGTTATCAATTGACTTATGATTATTAATTGCCGAAGATTTTACTTCTATGGGTATCACCTTATTCTTTAACGTAATCAAAAAATCTATTTCAAATGAATGTGTGCTTCCTTCTTTTTTCCATGTATGGTAATACAAATCTCTTCCACTGGCTTTTATTGCCTGTGCCACTACATTTTCGTATAAGTATCCTAAATCTGCTGCTAATGTATCACTCAGAAGTTTCTTATAAATATCTTCTATTCCATTTTGCGCATCATTAAAAAGCATCGTTGTAAACAATCCTATATCTGACAGATATAATTTAAAGCAATTCATATCTTTGGTCTGCGATAATGAAATACTCGGATTCAACACATTATAACAAGGCAATACCAATCCGGATTCAATCAATTCAAAAAGTCTTTCCTCATCCTTACGAGTTTTTTGCTTTCCGGTTGCTGTCGTAATGGCATAATGTTTCTTCTTTGCTGCAAGCTGGCACGGAACGGATTTATACATATCTGTTATTCTGCCCGATGCATCAATCTTTTTTAAATCATCATAATACAACTCCAGTATTTCACGCTTCACCTTATCCACGGCTTCAAAATTGTTGGTAGCGTTATAACATTCTACTGCCTGTGGCATTCCTCCAACAGCCATATAAATGCGAAAATCTCTCATAGCGCTACGGTTCGCAGCATTACCCAATTCTACATTGCTCTTATATGCCATATTAAGAACATTTGGATTACCTCCTGTAGCCCACAAGAATTCTTCATAATCCATCGGATATACGTGAATTTTATGTTCTTCTGATGGAATCAAAATATTTTTCACATTTTTCTTTATTGATATTAAAGAACCTGTTTCAATATAATCATATCTGCCATCCTTAACGAGATGTTTAATAGCCTGCCGCGCCCTTGGAAACAATTGAATTTCATCAAAAATAATAACTGATTTTCTTTCGTAAAGCTCTACGCCGGTTTCCATCTGCAGTCGCAAAAAGAAACGATCCAGTTTTGAAATATCGTCAAATATAGCCATCATTTCCTTACTGGTATTTGAAAAATCAATAAGTATATACGAATCGTATTCGTTACGCGCAAATTCCTCTGCTATTGTTGTCTTTCCGACACGCCTTGCACCCTCAAGCAAACATGCATACTTTCCATCCCATTCTTTTTTCCACGCCAACAATTCTTCATATACTTTTCTTTTAAACATTATGCTCACCTTCTATCTATTGATACTCTGATAATTATACTTCTTTTTGTTCATTTTAACGCAAAAATATATTTTTTTCAATGCTCGCGACGCCAAAAAGTATATTTTTTTCAATGCTCATGATGCTAAAAAGTATATTTTTTTCAACATTCAAAACATCAAAGTATATTTTTTCAATATATCAAATAAAAATGGCTGTTGCAATTTTGCAACAGCCATTAATTTTTTCTTATTTAATCAACTCACTTATATCCACAAACATAGCCTGTGCTTTCTCTTCACTCACAGGACGATTGAAGTAGATTCTCTTGCCATCCTTTGAGAAACTCGGGTTAGTATGTACATTAAGGTTCCATGCATATTCATAGAATGAATGCTTATCGAGACATGCAACCGGCTCAACCTGACCTCTCTTATAGAGGAATACACAGATATCCTCATCCGGATACATACTATCACCTGTTACCCACTGAAGGTCAGGTGACACATCAACATGGTTACCGATTCCGCCAAGGGGCTCAATTATCTCGCCATCCATGCTGTAACGATTGATTCGGCTCTTATCCATGTGCCATCTGGTTCCGTCATGATACTGATATACGGCTATATAGCTCTCATCATCGAACCATAACTGATGTACAGGCTTATCCGGGATAAGATGGTATTCTTTATTAACTAAGTCATATCCCACAAGCACAGCATCCTTATTCGCAAGTCCAACTCTCATCATCACTGCTGTCCTCTTTGAATTATACTGCACATGACTTACCGACTTTGTATGCTCTGTTGTCTCAAAGCCCTTGTCCTTAAGATACTGCTCCATCGCAACAAGTGACATAACCTTCGTAACCTCACCGGTATCACAGTCAAGGTCATATACAGCCACTTCATCAATAACAGGATACTGTGGGTTCTTGTCAAGAAGTGCCTCTGTTATACTAAACGGAAAATGATTCTCCTCTGCACAATGGCTCTCCTTACCTACAATCGGACCCCATTCAACCTTGTTGGTCTTAACATTAAATATGTAGAAAATAGGCATCTTAATATCGCTACCGCCTCTAAAAACAATTCTGTCATTATCTACAAATGATGCTGATGGTCCATTATGATTGCCACTATAAACCTCAAAAACCTTACGATGGTTCTTAAGATCTGTATCACAGAGCCATATCTCTGTCTTGCTTTCGGTAAGCTTTGGCTTTCTGGCATAAACAATAGTTGTACCATCCGGGCTCTCCGGACATCCTCCGTTCATTCCCAATATTGTAGAATAATCTCCATCACTAATTATAACTTTTTCGATGCTCATATAAACCCTCCGTGTAAGTGTAATATATCTTTTATAACTTCTGTCGTGCCGTTCATTTAATAACGATGCACAACTCATTATTTATTTTAGGATATTTTTCTATTATTTACAAGTATCGCGGCATAGTTATTCACATAATTTGTAATGTCATTTCGTATACTTTTATTTTATAATCAGCGGTATATTATATGTTGTTGCATATTCCGCAGCATAAGAGCCTGCCGGTGCAGTAATTGTGAATCCATCGGCGCATCCGGAAAATGTAAATTTTACAATACTTGTAAGACTTGCAGGAAGTTCAAGTCCTGCAAGCTTCTCACAATTCATGAACGAATAAACTCCTATAGTCTTTAAAGATTCTCCTATCTCTACACTCGTAAGATTCACACAACCGCTAAATGCATAGTCATATATAGCTTCAACATTCGGAAGTTCGATACTGCTAAGCTTCACGCAATCATCAAAGCATGCTCCCCTATCTCCTTTACACTCTTAGGAATAACAATGCTCTCAAGATTCGTACATCCACTAAACATACTGCCACCTATATATGTGGTGCCCTCAGCAAATGTTACTGTCTTTAAGCTTGTACAACCACTAAAATTTGAATAATACATAGTTGTAAGTGCGCCCTTTATCTCCAGTGTCTCTAATGCCGTACAACCACTAAATGCCATTTCATCCAGAGTAGTTACGCTTTCAGGTAGAACTATGCTCTTAAGCGAAACGCACTCATGGAAAGCAGCCCCTCCTATCGAGCATAAACCATCACCAAACTGTACATTCTCCAGGTTAGTACATCTGTCAAAGGCTCCGCTATATATCCTCTCTACCCCTACAAGACTGACGCTCTTAAGATTCTTGCAACTATCAAAAGCATATGCTCCTATCTCCTTAATGCTCTCAGGGATAATCACACTCTCAAGGCTCGTACATCCATCAAATGCTTGTGACGGAATCAAAGTTGTACCTTCCGCAAAGCTTACTGTCTTTAAGCTTGTACAATTCTGAAATACAGAATAGTACATGGTCGTAATTGCACCTTTTATCTCCAAGGTCTCTAATGCCTTACACCCATAAAATGCACATTCTTCTATTGTAGTTACTCCTTCAGGTATAACTATATGTTTAAGTGACACACATTCATTAAACGCATATGAACCTATTGATTTTAATCCTTCACAAAACTCCGCACTCTCAAGCTTCGTACATCCATTGAAGGCTCCTCCACATATCGTCTCTACACCCGGAAGATTGATGTTCTTAAGCTTCACACAATCAGCGAAAGCATATCCCCCTATCTCCTTAACACTCTCCGGTATAACCACACTCTCAAGACTTGTACATCTATTGAACATCTGGCTTCCTATATATGTAGTCCCCTCCGCAAATGTTACCGTCTTTAAGCTTCTGCAATCACTAAAAATCGAGTAGTACATAGTCGTAAGTGCACCCTTTACCTCTACACTTTCCAGTGCCGTACAATTGGCAAAAGCCAACTCCTCTATCTTTGTCACACTCTCCGGTATAACTATACTCTTAAGTGACGTACATCCGTTAAAGGCAGAGGAACCAATGCTCGTCAATCCTTCCGGCAAAATAATAGTTTCCAAATTGGTACAATCGCTAAACGCAACCCTACCGATACTTGTAAAACCATTACCAAGAGTAATGCCCTTAACCGTTTTAGTATAATATGACGTTCCGTCAGCCGCATCATAATCAGTATATGAATCCGGGCAGACAAGATGAAGATTCGTCTTAGTCAGTACACTTGTATCAACCTTCAAATCATCCACAAAATCAAAGCCTTGCACTTCCTTACCATCAGCATCCATAATTGGTAGCAGAAGCTTTACATCTTCTTCATCTTTATATTTGAGATATTCTTCATATCCCTTTTCCGAAAAACCTGTACACGCATAATAGTTATTATTAACCTGCTTATATAAGAAATAATCTGCCGGCCACATAAGCACACTGGTTACCGATTCGGCACTTGTTTCTTCCTCAACAGAAGACGTTTCTTCTTCATTATCTATCTTGGATGTTAATTCCTGTACATCATCATAATCCACATTCTCGGTAGGCTGTCCACTATCCGAAACTGCCATATATGTAAGTGCTCCACCTGTTCCTACTACTGCTAATGAACCTGCTATAATCAGTGCCTTTGCGCCTGCTCCGAGCGTAGCAAACTTCGCCGCAAGCCCCACCTTGCCTGCTGCCGCTACTGCACCTGTCGCTACTTGCGCTGCTGTGGTTGTTGCTGCCGCTACCGCACCTTGTGTTGCTCCCGTAGCTACGCCCTGTATCGCTGTAGCCGTTGCTGTCGTACCTTCCATGGTAGCTGTTGCCCCTGCAGCAGCAGTTGCACTCTGTGCTGCTACACTCTGTGCTACGCCTGTAACTGCCCCCTGCGCCATCGCTCCTTGTGCTACTCCTGTAGCTGCGCCCTGTGCTACTCCTGTGACTGCGCCCTGCGCTACTCCTGTCACTGCGCCCTGTGCCATCGCATTCTGCGCTACGCCTGCCGCCGCGCCTGCTGCCACGCCCTGTGCTGTCACCGCCGCGCCTGCTGCCGCAGAAATCCCAAGACCGTTGCATACGCCCGCGTACACACCCTCTGCCGCATGAACAGTAAGCACCGACTTCTTAGCAAGCATCTTGATAGCATATATAAGAAGCGGAAGTGTAAATACATGTAAGCGATAGCCTTCCTTCTCTTCTTTTTCCTTTATTTTTTTCTCCAGATTCTTTCTGCCATAGTTTAACCAGCTCTTAACCGTGCCCTCCGGGCAGCCATACATCTCGGCTATCTGTTTTATAGAAAATTCATCATAATAATAGGCAACTATAGCTGCACGTTGCTTCTCTTCGAGTTCATCTATAAGTCCGGCTATAATCTCACTGGTTGCTTTGGCTTCTGCTGAGTCCTCCGGCATCGCCGATACGTCCTCTGTCTCAAGGATATCAAAAACTCCTTCTCCATCTTCTGTAAGAAGCTGATCTTTATTCTTGGCAAGAAGCTTGGTACTTTGTCTAAATGTTATCTGCTTAAGCCATGCAAATAAAGACTCCGGCGATTGCAAAGAATCAATCTTGTTATATACTTCTATATACACAATCTGAACCAAATCAAGTGCATCCTGTTCATTATTGGAAGTATACATCTTAGCTCTGAAATATACATAATTATATGTAGCTGTATACAGATAATTAAAGCCTTCTTCTTTACCCTCTTTCATCATCTGAATCGCTTCAAGCAACTTTTCGTCCATATTCCCAAGACTCCTTTCATACATTTACAAACCAGTCATTTACAACCGGAAAGCACAAGCCTTATTCAAAGGCCTGTGCTGATTCCGCAACTATATATATTTTAGAATATCTCTATGCTTTTTGCAAGTACGCTATGTTTTAAGATAGAATACTTACTATTTAACAACTAACTGAAATTCTGCATCTGTCGCATATTTTGCTGCATAAGAATCTGCCGGTGCCGTTATTGTAAGTTCTTCCGGGCAACCCGTAAATACAAAATCATATATTGCGCAAAGTGTTTCGGGTAAAGTTACTGATACAAGTTTTTCACAACCGCTAAATGCGCTTCTCTTGATTTCTTCCAGTTTATTACCACAATCTACACTCTCAAGAGATTTGCAATTGCTAAATGCCATAGGCTCTATTAGTATTACTCCTGGTAACGAAATACTCTTAAGGCTCTCACAGTCTTCAAATGCACCTTCTAGTATATACAGTACACTCTCAGGGATATTTACTGTTTCAAGACTAGTACAGTGAGCAAACATATACTCTCCTATACATGTTACTCCATCTGTAAAGGTAACAGTCTTTAAGTTACTACAATCATTAAACTGGCTCATATCCCATACTCCCACCTCGTTAAACTCAAGGTTTCCTCTAATTTCAACACTTTCTAATCCTATACAATCTCTAAATGCAGAACCGCCTACAAATGTACAACTTTGCGGGATAATCACACTCTTAAGTGATGTGCACTCATAAAAGGCCTCAAATCCTATCGTTTTCAAAGTCTCCGGAAAAACTACACTTTCAAGATTTGCATAACCTTTAAATGCAGAGCCCGAAATATCTGTAAATCCTTTACCCAATTCAACCGCTTTAAGTATTCTTGAAAAATATGCCCCCTTATCTGCACTCGCATAATAGGAAGTATAAGAATCCGGGAAAACAAGTTTAAGATTGGCTTTGGTTAAAACAGATGTATCTATATCAGGATAGTTAACATATGAGAATGCCTTAACCTCATCGCCATTGACATCCTTTGCAGGTAACACAATTACTACTTCTTCTGCATCCTTATATTTTAATAATTTCTCATAGCCTTTCTCCGAAAAACCTGCGCAAGCATTTTCTCCTTTATTTGTCGTAGTATAAAGGAAGCAATCAGCCGACCATACCATTGCATCTGACTTATCTGCTGCCGCATCATCATCCTTTTTCTCTTCCTTACTTTCTACCTTTGAGCCACAACCCATGGTACTCATAGATGTAAGTATGCCTGCACTACCTGCCAGAATCATTGCTCCCGTAAGCATAAGTGACTTAACTCCTCTTTTTAGTTTTGTATAAAAATTCTTGTTAATATTCTTCTTCATAATTTATCTTCCTTTCCGTTTCTTTATTTTCCTAAGTTAATATGTTTGATTTATTCCTACACTCTCACATGTTTCATAGTATATTCTCTCTGCTATATATGGCTCAAGAAATGTTCGTTCTTCCAGAATCTTGAGTGCGAGCCTGATAACTGTAGGCGTTATTATCCTTGTTGCATCGACTACGCCAATTCTCTTTTCTTCTTCATCAATATTTTTCACATCATAAGCCGGACTCCTTTCTTTTTCTTCATTTCTGTCAGACATAAATACCACCTCTTCTTCATATTAATCATTCTCCTTTATATGTTGTTTTCGATTGTACTTATCTTACATTGTACATCTTTTGCTTTTTATGTATATAAGTACCTTGATTTTGGCGTTAGGTTTTATATATTTAAAATTTTTTATTTTTTCTAATCATATAACCGATTTCATAAATAATGAAGAGAAGATTCTTTCCAAACAACAGAAAGGGCTGTTAAACAGCCCTTTCCCCAAAACCTTCCTTTAATCAGCATAGTAGAATTCGTGTGCCCAGTACTGTGCATAATTATTGTCAGCTTCAGTGTCGTATTTTTTAAAGAATACCTTGACAAATCCGTATCCATAGGTATCACATAACATGTTTGTATTATGTCCTGATGAATCCTTCCATGCCTGGAATACTTCTTCTACAGTCGCATATTCATTAGCTACCCAAGCAATATTTTCTCCATCCGCACTTGTATAGTGTTCAAACACGCCTGTTATCTCAACTGCTCTCTTCTCTGCATATTCTTCAAGCAGTTCTGTTACATCTTCACCTCTGGAAGTAGTAACACCTGTATTACTAAGAATGTCCTTATCGTAACTGTCTCTGTGATCATTAATTCTCTCGAACATTTCATTTGCAAGCTCCTCATCAAAGTGACCTACTGTATAATCCTGGAACCAGTTACCATTTTCATCCTTATTTCTAAAGAAATATACTGAATCAACACCATCTGTAAGTATCATAGGTATTTCTTCTACAACTGTTTCATTACATCTGCTACATGTTCCTTCTTTACTTCCGGCCACACCAAGAGCTGCTTCTTCCGTAACAGTCCATTCTGCAACATCATGTCCGTATGCAGACACTATATTGGTCTGTATTACATCATTACATAAAGAACAGGTTTCCTCTGTGTATCCGTCTGTTTCGCATGTTGCTTCTACTATTAAAGTTACTTCATATTCATGTCCTGTTGCAGGAAGTGTCTCTGTATACGTTTTACCACAAGCATTTTCACATGTATATGTTACATATCCGTCTGCTTCACATGTTGCTTCTACTCTTTCAGTTTCTACGCAATTATGTTCGCACGCTGTGATAGTCTCAGTAGTCATTACAATCCCACAGTTAAGACATTCAGTATGTCTTTCGCCATTTTCTGTTGCTGTCTCAGCCTTGTCTATAATCCAGTCACTCTCAGCATGTCCCAATGCCGGTATTACATTTGAATAACCTTCTTCACAAACTAAACAATACTTATGTTTATATCCTGTTTCTGTACAAGTAGCTTCCCAATCTATTATCCAATCTGTATATGTGTGTCCTGTTGCCGGCACTGAGCCTGATGATATGGTTTCACCACACATTATACAATCCATGTGACATTTACCTGATATTCTACAAGTTGACGGTCTATCTATAATTTCTTCACCAAGTATATGATCTATCATTTCTATTTCTGCTGTTTTGGTAACTGCACCACAGACTGTACATTCTCTGTGCTTGCTTCCTACTTCTATACAGGTTGGTTCAACATCTCGAATCCATCTGCTGTTTGTATGACCTGTAGCCGCAACAGTTTCTGTAATTGTATCTCCACATTCTGTACATGTTTTTACCTTGTTGCCATCTACTTCACAAGTTGGAGCAGTCTCAGAAACCACTTCATAATTGTGCTCATGTGCAATAATTTCTATTGATTTTGTCTCTAATACTTCTCCACAGTCCTTACATACTTTAGATGAAATTCCTTCTTCTGTTTCGGTAGGCTCTTTCGTCGTAACCCACTCTGAATCAGAGTGATTAGTCTTATCAATAGGCATACTGTAATTAGCACCGCATGTATTACATCTGTACAATGTATAGCCGTCTTCTGTACAAGTAGCTTCTTTTTGCTCTGCTACTGTATATACACACTCATGTTCAACCTTTGCAATCTCTCTGGACTCCATAACGATATCACACATGGTACATTTTTTAACCTCTGTTCCGGTTTCAAGCTCTGTAGCCGCTTTAATTATTTCCCATTCACCTGCACGGTGTCCTATCACAGGTATCTCTTTGGTTTCAACAACCTCCTTACATACTATACAATTATTATGCATACTTCCTGTTTCTTTACAGGTTGCCTCTTTATCTATTCCCCAGCTGCCTGCTGTATGTCCTGTTGGTTCAAATTCAGTTGTTCGTAAAACTGCATTACAGTTTACACAAGACATATATCCGTTGCCTGCTTCAGTACATGTAGCTGCATTATCAACTATCCAACATCCACTCTCTGTATGTCCTGTTGCAGGAATGGTTTCTGTAACACAATCGCCACATCTACAGTACATAAATTTTGTACCATCCTCGGTACATGTAGCACGTGTTACTGCACCTTCTATAGAATATTCATGTGTATGTGTAAGTTTCTCAATTACTTTGTTTTCTTCATAGCCGCAAGTACCGCAAGCTCTTACCTTTGCACCTTCTTCTAAATCTGTTGCCTCCTTAGTAACTACCCAGTCAGTAAAATCATGCCCCGTAGCATCGATAGTTTCTGTTCTCATAGTGGCATCGCACTTTGTACACTTCGTAATCTTCATTCCTTCTGTAGTACATGTTGCCTCAACACTTACGTTCCACTCACCCTCTGAATGTCCTGTTGAAGAAATAGCTTTGTTCTCTGTGTAATCACATCTTGAACAGCTATATTCGATATTACCTGCTGTTGTACAGCCTGATGCCACCTTCTCACCCTCATGCATATCATGTCCGAGTGCTTCAACTGTTCTCGTCTCATAGTGTGTACACTTGGAGCAGCTCTTCTTTTCACTACCTGCCGTTGTACATGTCGCAGACTTAACTTTTGTCCACTCACCCATGTTATGGCCTGTTGCCTTAATAGCCTCTGTCTTTATTGTTGCTTTACATACTGTACATTCTGTGTGCTTGCTTCCCTTTTCTGTACAGGTTGCATTTTTATCAGTAATCCATGTACTCTCTGTATGTGCAAGCTTCTCAACTGTAGTTTCGTAACTTTTACCACACTTGCAGACATATTTTATGCTTCCTTCTGTTGTACATGTAGCCGGTACACTTTTGCTAACGGCGTATGCACATACATGTTCTGCAGGTTTAACTTCTTCCTCTGCCGGCGGAGTCACTGTCTCTTCCTTCTGTGAACCTGAATTATCCTCTACCTTAGTACCAGTATTCTCTTCTACTTTACTACTTTCGTTATCTTCTACCTTACTATCTGCATTGTCTTCCTTATTGCCTGTGTTGTCTTCTGCCTTATTATCCGTATTGTCTTCTGCTTTATTCCCTGTATTATCCTCTACCTTAGTACCAGTATTCTCTTCTACTTTACTACTTTCGTTATCTTCTACCTTACTGTCTGTATTATCTCCTACCTGAGTTCCGATATTTCCTCCGAACTGTGGACCTTCATAATCTGATTCCTGCGATTCGCGATAATCTGTCTCCGTATTTGTTGCATTTTCCTGCCAATTGCCACGATTCTCATCAAGATAATATGTTTTACCATCTACCGTCTGCCAACCTGTAAGCATCGCACCGTCAGTGCCAAGCAGATACCACTCATCTCCTACCAGATTCCAACCTGTACACATAGCTCCGTTTTCACCAAGCAGATACCATTCATCTTTAACAAGATTCCAGCCTGTGCACATAGCTCCGTTATCATCAAGCAAATACCACTCATTATCCAAAGTAATCCAGCTTGTACACATAGCTCCGTTTTGGTCTAAATAATACCACCTGCCTGAATCCGGGTCACAAAGCCATCTGTCTGAAATCAGATGCCCATGCTCCGGGTCCATGTAATACCACAGTCCTGACTCCTCTGAACGAACCCAACCTGTAACAAGTTCACCTTTGCCATCGAAGTAATACCACGTATCACTAATCTGCTGCCATCCGGCTTTACCTGCCCACTTAGCCTTTACTAATTCTTTACTAACATTGCCTGTTTTTGCGTATGCCGTAAGTACTGACATCAATATCATTAATGTTGCAAGTATCGACACACCTAATCTCTTTAGTTTCATACTGAAAACCTCCTTATAAATATGTTTTTGTTGTACCTAGATTTATATTTGATACAACTGTTGCTGCTTTTGCTTTTTATGTATATAAGTACTTTGATTTTGGCATTAGGTTTTATTAGTTTTAAAATTTTTTAATTTTTTTCGAAAAAATTTTTCTTCACCATAAAACCGCCCTCTAATAAGCTAATTTCTAAGCAATACAAAAACGCCGCAAGCCAGATAATACTTTTCCAAATTACCTGTCTTGCGACGCATATTCCATTACGTCCCAAATTAATTAATTTTAACACAAAAATAAAAGGCAATCTCTTTTCTCCTAAAGACCTACCTATCTTATCCGTACTACATAACCATTTTAATAGTGATAATATTCGACAGAATTATCCTCATAGCTTTACGCAGGGCACATTTAACCACAACATAACCTAATCAGACTATTCCTTGTTAGATAATAAGATATAACAGACATTTAGATTCAACGCTTCATGTCCGGTAAGTTTAAGTATTTCGCGCACATTTCATCAAAAAAATCTGCGTCCTCTGATAAAAGGCTAAGTTTATCAGCCTCACCCGCTTCAGTCATCTTAGCTATGAGTCGCAACATGTCGGTACGACCTTCAGCATGGCCTTCTACACGACCTTCTGCGCGACCTTCTGCATACCCTTCTGCATGCCCGACATTCTTCTCTTTCCTCAGCAATTCCTCGAAGCGCATATACTTTCCCTCCCATTCTCTGCTTCGCTTAAGCTCCGCTATATGTTTATGTATCTGCTTGACATTCTCGTCGTTCAAACTCTCAACACATTCATCCGTTGTGTTGCTCATATACTTAAGAAGATTGATTATCTTCTCCGGTGTATTACCCACAGTCTTGCCTTTGATATTGAAGAATATCTTCCAAGTCTCGTCTCCGAGAGGTTTCCCAGTCTCATGGCAGATATTTTCAAAAGTGTACTGATAAAGTTTATCCTTAAACGGATCAAAATTACAGATAAATATAACAATATTAGGCTTAAGCTTGTTAAAATCCTCACCCGGTTTCAAAGTCATGACATCCATCTCTGCCTGATGATATCGGCTACGCTTAGGAAGATTCCCTTCATCCTCTCCTTGCATCTCTACATTATAGATACCTTCTTCATCTTCAGCAAAAACATCAAGTCTAATATTACGGCTTTCTGAACTAAACAAGAGTGTCTGCTCTGCATTCACAGTAACACTCTTCACACTTCTATTAAGAAGCACCTCCAGCGTAATTCTCATGACCTCCGGATCTGACATAGCAGCTCCAAACAAAAAAGCATTAGTTAAATTAAGATTGCAAAATCTCGTTCTTTCCATATATTTCCCTTTCCGTACGAAAAGATGATATGCTTAAACAGAAAAAGAAATTGCCTCTGGGATTATTATATCCCAGAGGCATATCACATTGCAAGATTTATTTCAGAAATGAAACTACTTTACTTTAGCTCCACTCTTATCAACCTTATGTCCATCAGGTGTAGTTGTATCCATGAGACACTTACCCTTCGCATCAAAGAAATATTCCTTATCACCTATCTTCTGCCATCCGGTTAACATCTCACCGCTGTTGTTTAAGAAGTACCAGTTGCCATCTACAAGATTCCAGCCTGTACACATAGCTCCGTTCTTGTCAAGGAGATACCACTTGCCATCTACTGTAATCCAGTTAGTACACATAGCTCCGTCAGCATCAAGGTAATACCAACGTCCTGACTCCGGATCACATACCCAACCTGCTGATAACATATGTCCGTTAGATGTCTCCATGTAATACCAGAGACCTGATGCAGGTGAGCACACCCAACCTGTCTTCATATCAGCTGTCTCTGCATCCATGTAGTACCATTTACCATCATCATCCTGTACCCAGCCTGTCTTCAATTCACCACTGTTCTCGAAGAAATACCACTTGTTGCTAACCTTCATCCAACCTTTTCTTCCGTTCCAATGGCTCTTAATTCTCTGCTTAACATCATGATAGCTTGGGAATCCGTTATAAGCACCATCAACATCTTCTGCTTCACCAGGCATTGATGTGCCAGGAACTTCTACTATGTCATCTCCGTCATTATCATCGCCGACTCCGGTGTTGTCATCATTATCATCACCAGCTCCGGTGTTGTCATCATTATTGTCATCGTTACCTATAACGTCATCACTGTCATCATTGTTATCGTCTTCTGCGATAGCTTCATCAGCGAATCCTTCTGAATCATACTGAACGATATTAGCGAATACAAATGTACTGAAGCTTGTTACCGAGAAAGAAACTGTACTATCTCCATTATTAATAGGTATAATTGTTTCTACTGTACCATCAGAAAGATAATGAAGGATTATCATCTTAGCCACATCCACACCTGTAGGTACAGGCATAGTAATTGTAACCGGAACCTTAAGCTCACCACTTATCTTTTCATCCTCTTCCTTAAGAGAAATGTTCATCTGAACAGTATTCTTATATAATCTTCTGTCTATATCCTTCTTATCTTCAGCTTCAATCTTATCAATTGTAAGCTTAACCTTCTTACCTTCATTCGCATTAAGACCTGCACCTACTACCTTAACTTCTCCGTCTACCTTAGGATGAGTTACTGCCGGAGCCTCAACTGTAATATTCTTAGACTCAGCATAGCTGTCCTCAATATCTTTAATCTTATCACGAACCTCAGTGTCCTTAGTCATTACATCTGCCATAACAGAAGCACCTTCTGTTTCAACAATCTCTATAACTGTTTCAACGTCTGCTGTCTCTGTTAAAGCATCTTTAACTTCTTCCTTCTTAGTCTCTTCTGCTACCCATTCACCGGAAGTAGCCACGTCTGTTGCCTCTGATTTACTATATATTTCTATATTTCCTGTGATCGCCTGAACCGTAAATGTAAATGGTGCAAGTGTTTCTGCCTTGCTTACAATTCCCGGATAGAATGTAAATGTACTTGTTGCTTGCACACCATTTCTATTATATACCGTAACAGGAAGTGATGTTATGTCGCCATTCTTATCGTACAGATTAATAACATATCCTGATGCTCCCGGAACCGGTTCCCAATTCATTACAGTCGGAAGCGTCTGTCCGTTATATATTGTCCACCATACTTTTGAAGGTACACCTATCTTCTGCTCAGGCTTTACATACTCATATGTAATTGTTTCTTCCCATTCGCCTTCGCCTGCTGTCCAGATATCACCCAAAGGCTTAACTTTAACTGCATATGTACCTGATTCATCTATATAATTCATAAAGTTTATAGAATCATATGAGTAATCTCCAAAGAAGAATGACTGACCGCGCACAAACTCATCATTATAATATAACTCATACTGGTAACCACCCAAATCTTCGGATTCATCAAACAAAAGCTTACCAGGAGTTTCCTCGCTCCATCTTAAGTTAAGTGACACATCAATATCTTCAAGTGTCTCTTCGCTAAGCACCTTAAAATGAGTCGGTATTGATGTACTAAAGCATGTCCTTATATTACCGGCAGTCATTGTAAATGTATCCTCTGTTCCGGTCAGTGTCAATGTCTTCACTTTACCGTCAGCCTTTGTAATATATGCTAATCCTGCGATAGTAACTTCATTAGCACCTTGCGAGCCATAAAAATAAATAGGACGATACTTCATTGTACCCAAAACTGCACCTTCTGAATCATAAAGTTCAAATTCAGCAATGGTTGTTCCATCTTCAAGGTTATTAATTCCCTCAACTTCAAAGATATAGTTGTAATAGCCCGTCTTGTATTCGTCTACAACTACCTCCTTAAGGTCAATTCCACCACCTGATGCCACTTCATTATTACCTGTCTCATCGGCAGCAGCCACCGTAATTGCTGACAACATCATAATTATGCCTGTTGCCAAAAGTACTGCTAACTTCTTAAGCTTCATCATTTTCCTCCTTTTCTCGCACCCTTTTCACTCTTTTCTTGATGCCTTGAGGAAAATTATACCACAATTTCAAATATTATGCAACAACGAAATACCCCCCCCCGAATTTTCTATCATTTTTACATCTTCTTCTAATTTGTCGCGCTTTTTTGCCGTATCGCAATTCACTCTATCTATTTTTACACCAATACAAAAGGCAGTCTCGTTTCTCCTCCTATCTTATTCTCACTACATAACCATTTTAATAGTGATAATATTCGACAGAATTATCCTCATAGCTTTACGTAAGATACATTTAACCACAACATAACCTAATCAGACTATTCCTTGTTAAATAATAAGATATAACAGACATTTAGAGCCTATATCCCCCAACCATATTTATATAGAAGAAAGTTATGCACCAGACAGTTTACAATCATGATAATCAACGCCAACCACAGATATATATGGCGATATTTAAGACCTTTTATCTTGCCTTTAGTAATCCTTGAAAGCAAATGTGAACCCATAAACCAGACATATATGACTACAATATACAGAACCATTGCGTTAGACGTAAAACTCTTGATGATATTTCCATGCATAAGTGCTTTAAACGCTCTCGTACCACCACATCCGGGGCAATAATATCCTGTAATCACATTAAAAAAACAAGGCAGTTTTATTCTGCCCATTTGCACGGGAAAGCATCGGTCCAATAACATCAGTGCAACCAATATTATTAAACCGATAACTCCTATTCCGAATAAAACTGCCTCTATAGTAATCTCTTTCTTGTTATTACTTTTCAATACTTTCATCTCTACCGCCGTCTACATATCCAGCCTCATCTGACATCTGTTTTACCAAGTGCTGTTATGAAGCGTTTAAATGTTCTTAGTTCATACGGATTCTGTTACGGATGGCTGTAAGCATTGCTTCCTTCTTAGCAAACTCTGCTTCTGTCATAATAGCTGTTACAAAAGCACATTCACCCTTAACAGACTCATCTGTGATAAATTCATCAACACCAAATACCTTCTCAGCCTCCATACGGCCTGCTTCTGTATCTTCAATACGTACAAAGAACTGCTTCTTTGATTCAGATACGTCTGAAAGTTCAAATTTCTCTGCATCCCATTTAACTTCAAGATGATTATCTCTGTTCTTAATAGCTGCAACTACATCTGCTACTACGGCACTTGCTGTAGGAAGCTTGCCTGCGCCTCTTCCGTAAAACATTGCATCTCCTAACATATTTCCTTTTACAAAGATTGCATTAAATACATCCTCTACATTGTAAAGCGGGAAGTCTGCATCCACCATAACAGGTGATACCATTGAGAACACCTTACCATCAACGAATTTACTTGATGCAAGGAGTTTAATTGAGCGGCCAAGCTTTCTCGCAAGTGTTATATCTGAAGGTGTTATAGATGTAATACCCTCTGTATAGATATCCTCAAAATTAACCTGACGTCCTGTAACAAGTGATGTAAGGATAGCTATCTTACGGCATGCGTCATAACCCTCAACATCTGCCTCTGGATTACGCTCTGCATATCCCTTATCCTGTGCATCTTTAAGAACTGTTCCGAAATCAAGTCCTTCTTTGCTCATCTTTGTAAGAATGTAGTTAGTAGTACCATTAAGAATACCTGTAATCTCGCAGATTTCATCTGCTGTAAGACATTCATTAATAGGACGGATAATCGGAATACCGCCACCTACACTTGCCTCGAAGAAGAAATTAACATTCTTCTCTTTAGCAATAGCGAGAAGCTCTGCACCATACTTAGCAACAAGCTCCTTATTAGAAGTAGCTACGCTCTTTCCATTTAAAAGTGCACTCTTAACGTAGTTATAAGCAAATGTTGCTCCACCAAGTACTTCTACAACTATATCTACATCCTTATCATTAAGGATAGTATCAAAATCATGAACAAGAATCTTCTCAACAGGATCTCCCGGGAAATCTCTTAAATCAAGAACATACTTAACATTAACTTCTTCTTTAACGCGTGCTTCAATCAAGGCTTTATTTGTATTAATAACCTCAACTACACCTGATCCTACTGTGCCGTAACCTAAAACTGCTATATTTGCCATTACATCCTCCTGCTTTGTCGTTCATATGACAAAGACTTATTCTTTCGATAATATTTTTAAATAGTGTACTCCCTGCTGACTTTCAATCCTTTCAATCATCTCGGAAGCATCCCCTGACGAATCCAATATCTGAATACTAAGTGTCAATGTAGCTACTCCATTAATAGGAATAGTCTGGTGTATGGTAAGAACATTAGCATGACTTTCCGCTATGGCACTAAGTACCGCTGACAAAAGTCCCGGTTCATCATCTACCTGCATAATAAATGTTATTGTAGTTCCTCTTGTATTCTCATGAAACGGAAAAATATCATCCTTATATTTATAGAAAGAACTCCTGCTAATATCAACCGCTTCCGTTGCCTCCTGAATAGTCATCGCCTTCTCAGACTCCAAAAGCCTCTTCGCTTCAACTACCTTAAGAAGCACCTCAGGAACTGCTTTCTGCTTCACAACATAATACTTATCAGCCATATACACCTCCAACCGACATTTTAAATCCTCTAATGTTCGTCTGGGAAATACACTTGTTTTCCATAAAAAGAATACTACCATACTTATTTGAAAAAGGCAACCCCTTTTTTATCCAAATTTCTCCAAATCTTACCGTCGTTTTATGGCAATTTTGTTATTCACGCCGTAAGTATGCTTCAAAACTTAAGACTTAGTATATGATTTGTGAAGGCAACACAGCCCTTTAGTAGAACTTTGCTTTGCTACGCTTCGATGAACACGCCTCTGGCGGACTGTTTGAGCAAAGCTGTGGCTATATTATATGATTTCACTCGCAACCTCTACGACCATAAGTGGAACTAAAGACTTTGCCGCTTCGATATTTTATTAGTGCGCCCCTACGCAAAACTCGAACAAGGTGACTATCAGTACACATATTAATATACAGGTGTTGCGTCACCTTGTTCTCAAACAGTTCCTACGGGGCGCACTTTATCGAAGCGTTGCAAAGTCAAGTTCCGCTAATGGTCTGTGTTGCCTTCGGAAATCATATAATATAGCCACAGCTTTTGCGAGTTTCCGTAAGAGGCGTGCTATAAAACATCGAAGCGGCAAAGCGTATAGTTCTCCTTAAGGGCGTAGAAGTTGCGAGTAAATCATATACTAAGTCTTAAGTCTTTTAAAATTATAGTAGCGTGAATAACAAAATTGCCATAAAACGCAGGTAAAATGAAAAAGGCGTGGTAACCACGCCTTTTTAGTTTGTAAAGTTTCTCTTTATATTTTCTTCAATGATTATCTATCGTCTACGTTATACATAAACCGCTGTCTTATTACATCATCTGCTTTGCAAAGGATAATGCTGTCTTACCACCATCATGAATGATATCCACACCTGTAAGATATCCATGTCCCAGTGCAAGAAGATGTACAATCAAATCTGCCATCTCTTCAGATGTTCCAAAACGCTGATATACGGTTCCTCTCTTAATACTTGCCTGCATAGCCTCATTATTACCACCCGCAAGCATAGGTGTGTAGAATGAACCCGGAGCAATAGAAATGATACGGCTACCATTCTTCATAGCAACACGCATCGCATTAGCCTGTGTATAATACTGCACATAACGTTTAGACATTGCATATGTTGTATAGCTTTCACCAAGTGCTAACATACGGGGATCATTCGGCTGTGCCGTAAGCTTAAGCTGACGCTCAACAAATTCTGCCTCACTAACAGTCTGTGTGCTATCCCATAACTCCTTCTCTTCCGCTGAAGGACCTGGGTAAAAGTTACCTGTAATAGAAGAGAAATTCACAACATAAGAATCATCTAAATATGGAAGAAATGCTTCCAAAACATAATGTGTTCCAAGCATATTAATCTTGATAATCGGTTCCTTCGGCATATCCGCATAATCTACACCTGCAGCATTAACTACATTACCGATTGGTGCGATAGTCAATGCATAATCTACAAATGCTTTCAATGAATCCGGGCTGGACACGTCACACTGCATACCATATGCTTCTACCCCCGCTTCTTTCAACTCTGCCATAGCATCATTAAGACGCTTCTCGTTTCTACCTCCGATAAGTACCGGACCATAAACGCCAAGTGCTTTTGCTGTAGCAAGACCCATTCCCGATGTTCCACCTGTTACTACTTGAAGCTTTCTTTCACTCATTGACAATTCCTCCTATTGATATATATTTTTTTAGAATCTCCTCCCATATATAACATATCCGAAGATTCATATTTACACATCTAACTTCTGACTGCAATTAGTCGTTTACGATTTCTTTCATGCTTTCCTGGTCATTCTGAGGTATGAGCTCTGAATGGTCAATCAGAATTACGAGACCTCTCTTAAGGTTAATTACACCTTTAACATATTTGGTGTCTTCACTTTTAACGATTCTTGGAGCGTCGAAATACTTTTCTTCTGTAACATCCTCTATCTCAAGGACTTCATCTGCAAGAAGCGCAACTAACATATCGTCATACTGAACTATAAGCATACGATTCTCTTCTGTTACCGGAACATCCGGCATTCCGAATTTGCTTCTCAAGCTAAGTACCGGAATAACATTGCCTCTAAGATTAATTATACCCTTGATGTGCTGTACCCCTGTTGGTACACGTGCTATCGATACCATTTTCTCGATACCGATGATATAAGCAACATCAATACAATACAACTCTTCACCAACTTTAAATACGATTACTTGCATCTGTTGCTGCTGTGCCATAATGATCACTCCTTCTATCTTTTTATATTAATCCATTTTAAATATGCACTAATAAATGAATCTATACTTCCATCCATCACGGCTGACACATTACTAGTTTCTTCATTAGTTCTGTGATCCTTAACCATGCTGTATGGTTGCATTACATAGGAACGAATCTGATTACCCCATCCGATATCCTTAACTTCGCCACGTATGTCAGATACCTTGTCTGCATTCTCCTGCTGTTTAAGAAGATAAAGCTTAGCCTTAAGCATCTTCATGGCTCTGTCCTTATTCTGAAACTGTGAACGCTCATTCTGACACTGTACAACTATGTTAGTCGGAATATGCGTAATACGTATAGCTGACGAAGTTTTGTTGACATGCTGTCCACCTGCTCCACTCGAACGATAAGTGTCTATTCGCAAGTCTTCTTCACGTATCTCTACATCAACATCCTCTTCTATATCCGGCATTACTTCACATGAAGCAAATGAAGTCTGACGTTTGCCGTTAGCATTAAACGGTGATATTCTTACAAGTCTGTGAATTCCTTTCTCCGACTTAAGATATCCGTATGCATTAATACCGTTAACCTGAATGGTAACTGATTTGATTCCGGCTTCTTCTCCGTCAAGATAGTCAAGTACCTCTATAGAAAAACCTTTCTTCTCTGCCCACCTTGTATACATTCGGTAAAGCATAGCTGCCCAGTCACAGGCTTCAGTTCCACCGGCACCGGAATGAAGTGTAAGAATCGCATTATCTTTGTCGTATTCTCCGGAAAGTAATGTTCCGATTCTTAATTCTTCAAACTCATTTATAAATTGGTCAAGTGCTTCACTTATCTCCGGAATAAAAGCTTCATCGTTCTCTTCATATCCCATTGCGATAAGCACTTCCAAATCCTCGAACTGCTGCTCCAGTGAATTATATCCATCTACCGAAGCTTTCAGAACCTTAAGTTCCTTCATGGATTCCTGTGATTTCTCCGGATCATTCCAGAAATCAGGTTCCTCCATCGTTCTCTCTAACTCTATTATTCTTCTTGACTTATTTTCTAAGTCAAAGTGAATCCCTTACTTCCAATAATGGTGTTCTATACGTTCCAAGTGTATACTTCATCTGGTCTAATTCTACCACCATATCACCTTCTTTACCTTTAATCTAAGCCCTGATTATTATCCTAATCTTCCGCAGCAATGCTTGTATTTCTTACCACTTCCGCATGGACACAAGTCATTAGGATATACCTTATCGTTAGCTCTCTTAACAGGCGCCTTTGTAGCAGAATCGTCCTTATTGGTTCCTGTAACCTTAGCAACCTGCTCTCTTTCGACCCTCTGCTCTACCTTTACATGTAATAAGAACTTAACTGTATCAATACGGATACTCTCTGTAAGAGCATCAAACATATCATAACCACTCATCTTGTATTCAACAAGCGGATCTCTCTGTCCATATGCCTGAAGTCCAATACCCTGACGAAGCTGATCCATATCATCAATGTGATCCATCCACTTACGGTCGATAACCTTAAGAAGAACAACTCGCTCAAGTTCACGAACCTTCTCTGCATCCGGGAATTCTGCCTCTTTTGCTTCGTAGAGTTTAACTGCTTCTGTCTTAACCATCTGCTTAAGCTCTGACTTGTTCATTCCCTTAACTTTATCTAAAGTAATCGGCTCAATCGGAATAATCGGGATAAGCTCTGTATTAAGCTCAACAATATCCCACTCTTCGCTATTCTGATCCTCTCCAATGCATTTATCCACGACAGCCTCAGCCGTCTCAACGAGCATCTTATATACAACATCTCGCATGTTCTCTCCGTCAAGAACTCTACGACGCTCTTCGTATATAATCTCTCTCTGCTCATTCATAACCTGATCATATTCCAAGAGATTCTTTCTTATACTAAAGTTATTATACTCTATCTTCTTCTGTGCTTTCTCAATCGTATTAGTAAGCATCTTATGCTCAATCTCTTCATTCTCCTGAACTCCGAGAGCATTAAATACTGACATAAGTCGCTCAGAACCAAATAATCTCATAATATCATCTTCAAGTGAAAGGTAGAATCTTGATTCACCAACATCACCCTGACGACCTGAACGACCTCTTAACTGATTATCGATACGACGTGATTCATGACGCTCTGTACCGATAACCTTAAGTCCTCCTGCAGCCTTTGCTGCCTCATCAAGCTTAATATCAGTACCACGACCTGCCATATTGGTAGCGATAGTAACCGCACCATGAACACCTGCATCAGCGATAATCTCAGCCTCTATCTCATGGAACTTCGCATTAAGTACTTTATGCGGAATTCCTTTCTTTTTCAAAAGTGCACTAACTTCTTCAGATGCCTCAATTGTAATAGTTCCGACAAGCACCGGCTGTCCCTTTGCATGAGCCTCTACAATCTCATTAACAACCGCATGTAACTTCTCTTTTCTTGTCTTAAACACAACATCCTGTCTGTCAATTCTTGCAACCGGACGGTTAGTAGGTACCTCAATAACGTCCATTCCGTATATTGCTCTAAACTCCGCCTCTTCTGTAAGAGCTGTACCTGTCATACCGGCTTTCTTCTTATACTTATTAAAGAAATTCTGGAAAGTAATATTAGCAAGAGTCTTGCTTTCTCTCTTAACCTTAACATGCTCCTTAGCCTCGATTGCCTGATGAAGACCATCTGAATAACGTCTACCCGGCATAACACGACCTGTAAACTCATCTACGATAAGAATCTCGTCATCCTTAACAATATAGTTCTGATCCTTAAACATAAGATTATGTGCACGAAGTGCCAAAATAATGTTATGTTGAATCTCAAGATTCTCAGGATCTGCAAGGTTCTCTATCTTGAAGAAATCCTCTACCTTAGCAACACCTTCCGCTGTAAGAACTACGTTCTTCTCTTTTTCGTTAACGATAAAGTCTCCCTCTTCTTTTAACTCCTCGCCCATGATAAGTGCCATCTTGGTAAGTTCTGTTCCTGAACCTTTAACGAGCTGTCTTGCGAGAATATCACACACTTCATAAAGCTTGGTAGACTTACCACTCTGTCCTGAAATAATAAGCGGAGTTCTGGCCTCATCAATAAGAACAGAGTCAACCTCATCGATAATTGCATAATTAAGGTCTCTTAAAACAAGCTGTTCCTTATATATAGCCATATTATCACGAAGATAATCAAAACCCAATTCATTATTGGTTACATAAGTGATATCTGAGTTGTATGCCGCCTGCTTCTCATCCTTCTCCATTCCTGAAAGTGACACACCAACAGTAAGTCCAAGGAATCTGTGTACTTGTCCCATCCACTCAGCATCACGAGTTGCAAGGTATTCATTAACAGTAACTACATGCACGCCCTTACCTTCAAGTGCATTAAGATATGCAGGAAGCAAACAGGTCTGTGTCTTTCCTTCACCTGTTCTCATCTCTGATATACGTCCCTGATGCAAGAAAATACCACCATATAACTGTACTCTGAAGTGCTCTGTATTAAGAACTCTTCTGGCAGCCTCTCTTACAACTGCATATGCCTCAGGCAAAATATCATCAAGAGTCTCGCCTTCAGCAAGTCTCTTCTTAAATTCATCTGTCTTTGCCCTAAGTTCCTCATCACTCTTTGCCATCATCTCAGGACGTAAGCTCTCTATTTTATCAACTATAGGTGTTACCCTTTTTAATTCTCTTTCACTATGTGTTCCAAAAATCTTATCTAATAATTTCATTACCAATCTCCCAATCATTATTATTGCCCATAACCCGAGCAGAATATCATATAATAGTATACCACTAACAAACAGTAAATTCAATATTTTTTAGCAGTATATAGACAAAAAAGAACCGGCTCACATCTTTTCAACTAAGCTTTCAAAGATATGTTCCGGTTCGTATGGTTGAAAATATTAGAATTCAGGCTCTATAAGTCCGTAAGTATTACCCTTTCTCTTATAAACAACATTAACTTCATCAGTCTCAGCATTCATGAATACGAAGAAATCGTGTCCTAATAACTCCATCTGAACGCATGCTTCTTCAGGATCCATAGGCTTAATAGCAAAACGTTTGGTTCTTACAATCTTTATAGCATCGTCCTCTTCGTATTCTGTCTCCATATATTCAGGAGTAAAGCTCTGTGCACTCTGCTTTCTGTCGATTATCTTCTTTCTGTACTTCTTAAGCTGTCTTTCAATTATTCCTTCTACAAGATCAATAGATGCATACATGTCACTGCTTACCTGCTCAGCTCTTATTATATTGCCTTTAACAGGTATAGTAACCTCTATCTTCTGTCTATCTTTCTCAACACTAAGTGTTACATTGACTTCCGTATCCTGAGAGAAAAATTTCTCAAGCTTCCCTATCTTCTCTGTAACTGCTGTTCTTAAGCCTTCTGTAACATCAATATTTTTGCCTGTGATAATAAATTTCATAATGTCCAACTCCTTTTCGATGTCTTATAAAATAACTAAATTACGTCTCTGTTACCTTATAATGATATTATATCACTTTTTTGAGAATTATCAAGTTATTTCTCAATTGTGTATACATTTTTAATACTTTTTTCAAGAATTTAATCTTTATTTTAAGCGTAATTCCTTAGCATTTTTGTTAATAGTGATATATTCAATTTGCTACTTTTGCACAGTTTATGTTTGTGGATAATGTGGAAAAAAAGGTGTATAACTCATTTTATCGACAAAATCAACCTTTTTTCTTTGTTGATAAGTTTATATAACCCCTGAGTTATCCACATTTACCCTTTTTGAATTGAAATCAAAAAAGCGATTTTTGTGCAATTTGCACAAAAATCGCTTTTTTATCATTTTTGAAACTTTCAGAAAATATTGTTATTTTATAATTCGCGTAGCTCCGTATATATTCTTGTAGTTAAGACCTGATACAATTATGCCTGTTTCAGGTGTACTTGCATGCACAACCTTGCCGTTACCTATATACATAACTACATGCGTAATCGAATTCTTACCATAGAATATCAAATCGCCTGGTCTGGCATCCTGCCAGTTAATCTTTGTTCCGTCACCGTACTGCGTGGAAGCTCTTCGGGTAATCGTGTAACCAAATTCCTGATATATAAGTTTCACAAATCCCGAACAATCAGTTCCATTTGTAAGGCTGTTACCACCATAGACATATTTATTACCTACATACTGAAGCGCGAACGCTACTATCTTCTCTCTCAAAGCAGCTTCTTCTTCTGACATCTCAGCATTGCTCAACTGTACGAGATTCTCAGCCTGTGTCTTTATCTGATTCTTTTTCTCCTCTTCAGCCTTTCTTGCTGCCTCTTTCTGTCTGGCTTCCTCTTCAATACTTATGGCATTATTAAGCTTAAGTGATATATCTACATATTCCTTTGCTACCCATCCGATGACATCGCCAAACTTAACCTTAACCCATTCATCTTCTTCAAAAAGCACAACACATGAAGTTCCTTTAGAAAGAAGCGCAAGCACTTCCGCATCTGTACTCTGTGAAGCTCTGACTCTTAATGCAGATGCCTTAACTTTAGCAATTCTTGCATTAAGGCTCTCAACAAGCTCCTGTGCCTCTTCGCCAACCACGAAGTAATCTGCCTTTATGTAGCCCGTGACTTCTCCTGACGTCATCTTGTACCAGCCATCTGCTTCCTCTATAACATCAGCCATACCATGCTTATAAATCTTACCAAGAATCTTCCCATCCGTACTCGGAATGCTTCTCACGTTTACATAGCTGTCACATATCGCTATCGCAAGGCCTGTGACAGGTGTCTTTTCCTCATCAACGGCCTCAGTGTTCGCTTCGTTCATATCTTCGTCAGCTGCAGTTACATCATCCGAAACATCTTCAGCCTTCGAATCTGTGACTGCATTCTCATCTACTTCATCCTCATCCCCGATAATAGCATCATCAGTAGTGATTGTATCAGACTCTACATCTTCTGTAGCCTCCGATGTGGTTTCCTTAAATATAATCTCTATCTTCGGAAGTACATTACTTCCTTCCTTTACGGTATCTTTATCAAGCCCGTCTATATCTGCCATTGCTACGGAATCATCTTGCGAAGCTACTGTTGCCGCCATCGCTTCATCCTTAGCTCCGGCAGCACATGCCATACCCATTATCGCTAAAGCCATGACAGATACTATACCTATTCTCCCTAATACATTCAGTCTTTTCATAAAACCTCCAAATAACGCTCTGCCATCTTAACAGCACACGCACCATCTGACACAGCTGTTATAATCTGTCTTAACTCCTTTGTTCTTACATCTCCTGCAGCATAAACGCCCGGTACACTTGTTACACAATCTTCCCCTGCAACAACATATCCGACCTCATCAAGCTCAAGCGCACTCTTGTATGCATCCGTGTTCGGTATCATACCAACCGCAACGAATATTCCCTGTGCTTTAAGCTGTCTTGCCTCGCCGGTCTTTACATTCTTAACATTTATGCACTCAACCTGGTCTTCACCCTCAATGCTTTCAACTACACTATCAAGAACCAGCTCTATATTATTATATTTCCCAAGTGCATCCATAAGCACTTTAGTTGCCCTAAAGCTGTCTCTTCTATGAACGAGATAAACCTTATCACAGATTCTCGCAAGAAAAATGGCATCTTCTACCGCTACGTCACCGCCGCCAACTACAACTGTTGTCATTCCCTTAAAAAATGCGCCATCGCATGTAGCACAATAAGATACTCCCATTCCGGCAAGCTCTTCCTCTCCCGGAACCCCGAGCTTTCTGTGTGCTGCTCCTGTAGCCAAGATAACCGTCTTAGCCTTATATTCCCCTGCTGATGTTCTTACGCACTTCTCTACTCCCGAAAAATCTACTTCAAGAACATCTCCTTCTGCAAATTCAACTTCTAATTTCTCTGCGTGTTCTTTGAACTTCATTCCAAGTTCAAAACCATTTATCCCCGGCAAGCCAAGATAATTATCTACCTCGTAAGTACTAAGTACTTGTCCACCTACAATAGGTGCTTTCTCAATAACAACTACATCTATCTTCGCACGCTTCGCATACACTGCAGCCGATAAACCTGCAGGACCTCCGCCTATTATAATCATATCATATATCTTATTCATAGCCCGCCTCCTAACACACGCATTACCCTTTATATATGATATCACATATAGGAAATTTTATCTATATAAAAATAGTAATATTTAGAATTAATAATAAAAAATATTGTCACCTTCTTTTTTTAATAGTATACTGTAACTAACTTGTTTATAAGAGGTATTTTTATGAAAAAAGAAACCGTATTTGTAACCGGCTCAGGCCGCGGAATAGGCCGTGCAATAGCTCTTGAATTTGCCAAAAACGGACATCCTGTCGTAATTAATTCAGCTCATAATGAGCAGCAGCTTTCAGAAACCCAAAGGGCTATCCTTTCCTATAATGTACCATGTCTGTCTTTTCTTGGTGACCTTAAGGAATACCAAAACGTCTCCTCTATCTACAGTGAGATAAAGGAAGCTTTGGGAGCAGTGGATATATTAATAAATAATGCCGGAATATCCTATGTTGGGCTTTTTCAGGATATGTCTTCCGACGAATATACTAATCTCATAAGTAACAATCTCCTGTCAGCGATGCATTGTTCTCACCTTGTCATACCTGACATGATTCACAACAAGAGCGGCAAGATAATTAACATTTCATCCGTATGGGGTGAACGCGGTGCCTCCTGCGAGGTTGCTTACTCAGCTTCCAAAGGTGCGATGAACAGCTTTACCAAAGCTCTCGCCAAGGAGCTCGCTCCTTCCAACATACAGGTCAACGCAGTTGCCTGCGGATTAATAGATACTGACATGAATAAAATTTTTACCAAAGAAGATATTGAGCTTATATGCGAAGAGATTCCTGCCGGAAGAATGGGACTTGCCGATGAAGTCGCCAAATTTGTATACACACTTGCCACAGGGCACTCATATCTCACAGGACAAATCATAAATATAGATGGCGGATGGCAATAACAGCCTCCGCCTCATTCTTTTTCATATTCTTCTCTAAGCTTAGCCAGAGCTTTTTTCTCAATTCTGCTTACATAGCTTCTTGATATATTAAATATTTTCGCTACTTCCCGCTGCGTAACCTCTTTACCGCCATACAAACCATATCTTAAGCCTATTATCTGTCTTTCTCTTTCTTTCAATGCACTTTTTAGTACCTTTTTTAGTTTTCTGACATTCTCCTCAAGTTCAAGCCTTTCAGCCATATCTTCGTCTTCACTCTCGATTATGTCCATAAGGCTTATATAATTGCCTTCAGAATCTGTTCCCAGCGGTTCATAAATTGAAGTTTCCCTGGAATGTTTTTTCTCTGTTCTAAGTACCATAAGAATCTCATTATCGATACATTTAGCCGCATACGTTACAAGGCGATTGCCTTTATCCTCTTTAAAGGTGTTCACAGCCTTGATAAGACCTATCGTACCTATTGATATCAGATCCTCCATATCTCTTTCAGCACTGTTGCCTCCACCCCCACTCGCATTGCAATACTTCTTTACAACATGTGCGACCAGACGCATATTACGTTCTATCAAAAGGTCCTTTGCCGCTTTATCCCCTTCTCTTAGCAGTTTCAAATAATGTTGCTCTTCTTCCGGTGTAAGAGGATTCGGAAACGCTTTCACAAATATCCCTCGCTTTAAAGGGGTTTGCTAATAGTTTATGCGAAGCTATGCGGTGAAGTGCCTTTCCACTCAAAGAAAAGGCAGTAAAATTTGGAGCCGTCCTTTAGTTACGACAAATTTTATAGACACATATTATAGATGATGTTTTCCTCTAAGACACGCTCTCGCTTCGTGAAAAACGTAGCAGTACTAAACTCAGAAAACCAAATACGGACATTGCATACATATAATCTCAAAAATGATTTATCTGTGCGCAATGTCCGTATTTCTCTTCGTTAAGTGCTGACGTTTTTCAAGAGTCTTAACGGAAATACATCATCTATAACATGTGTAATCTACAGTATTTCTTTTAACTAAAGGACATTATCCCATGTTTATCGCAGAACTTCCTACATTATCAAATGAGTAACGGCGCTCACCGCTTAGTCTTCTTTGCATCTTAAGATGTCGTAGAGTTCAGGCTTGTCTTCACCGGTGAGTTTAACTCTAAGCTTCTGCTTAGGATGTGGTGCGCTTTCCATGGATTCGCCGTCTTCATTGAGTATCTCTTCAACCGTAACCTTGGCGTTAATTCCGTTTGGCTTCATTATCTCGATAACATCGCCCACGCAGAATTTGTTACGCTGTTCAAGCATAGCATAACCTTCTTCGTCAACTCCGCCCACGATTCCAAGATAAGTGTATTCTTTATTATAGGTGTTATTATCGTATATCTGTGTCTCTTTATCAGGCTTTCCGAAGAAAAAGCCGGTTGTAAAGAGTCTGTAAGTACACTTTGATATCTCTTCTTTATAGAAAGGAATACGGCTTCTGTAATATTCTTCGCTCTTCTTATAGTCATCTATAGCAAGACGATATGTTCTTGCAACTGTAGCTACATAAAGTGCCGTTTTCATTCTTCCTTCTATCTTAAAGCTGTCAATACCGGCATTCATCATCTCCGGTATATGCTCTATCATGCACAAATCCTTCGAGTTGAAGATATATGTTCCTCTTTCATTCTCGATAACCGGCATATATTCACCCGGTCTGTTCTCTTCCATGAGATAATATTTCCAACGGCAAGGATGTGTACAAGCACCCTGGTTAGCATCTCTTCCTGCAAGGAAGCTACTAAGCAGGCATCTACCTGAATAGGATATACACATTGCTCCGTGTATAAAGCTCTCTATCTCCATATCTTCCGGTATATTATCACGAATCTCTTTTATCTCAGCAAGTGAAAGCTCTCTTGCTGTTACTACTCTTTTGGCACCGTGTGCGTGCCAAAACTTAAATGTACCATAGTTAGTATTGTTAGCCTGTGTACTAATATGAATCTCCATATCAGGAAGCACTTCTCTTGCTATGGTAAATATTCCCGGATCAGATATTATAAGTGCATCCGGTCCAACCTTCTTAAGCTCATTAAAATATTCTTTTACACCTTCCAAATCATTGTTATGGGCAAGAATATTGGCTGTAACATAGACCTTTACGCCATGTTCGTGAGCAAACTTAACGCCCTCTGCCATCTCTTCCAGTGAAAAATTCTTAGCTTTTGCTCTAAGTCCAAAAGCCTCTCCGCCAATATACACAGCATCCGCTCCGTATATAACCGCTATTTTTAAAACCTCCAGGCTACTAGCCGGTACAAGTAATTCAGGATGTCTCATTTTTCCTCCTTACGCTTACAGCCATACCATCACCAATCGGCAAAATAGCAGTCTGTAATTCATCATGATGTGTTAATGTATATAAATATTCTCTCATACGACTATGAATGGTTCTATTTCTTCTGGTTACTGCAAATCGGGATTCAATAACATCTCCATCTTGAAGCACATTATCCGAAACCATCACTCCATCCGGTGCTAAGAGCCTCAATGCATCTTCAAAAAAAGTCATATACTGCCCTTTCGCCGCATCCATAAATATAAACTCATATGGCCCTTCCAAACTCTTGAGAATATCAAGTGCGTCTCCTTCAAGCAGGGTTATTACCTTATCTTTGCCTGCTCTTTTAAAGTTCTCCTTAGCCTGGGGTATTCTTTTCTCGTACTTTTCAATTGTTGTTATAGTACAATCCTCCGGCATATTTTCACTCATAAGAAGAGCCGAGTATCCGACCGCAGTTCCTACTTCCAAAATATGCTTCGGCTTACTAAGCCGAAGCATTACTTTTAAGAAATTCTCACTTTCCTGTCTGATTATCGGCACATTCTGCGCTATCGCCTCAAGACGTATCTTATTAACGATATCGCTGTTCCCGCTATCGAGCGAATTAATATACGAAGTAATTCTCTCATTTACTATCATATAATCTATTCGTCCTTTTCTTTCTCTTCCGTCTCTTCATCAAAGCCTATCATCATAAGTATTTCCTCAGAAGTCATAGAAGTATTAAGTTCATAGGTGCCTTCTGCTATCTCATATCCGTATAATTTCGATTGTATAAAGAATACAAGTGAATCCTTTATAAGACCTTTCTCTTCAAGTATCTTGCCCGCTTCCCTGCCGGCTGTTCCTTTATCAAAGGTAACCTCAATCACCTTTCCGGGTGCTTCATCCATGGCTACCGGCGAAAATATGGAAACGCCGAATTCATATCCCTTAGTTCCCACATAATAAAGTCCGGCAAGAACCAGTAATGCAATCGCAAACTTAATTGAAGCAGAAATAATCGTCATCGACATCTTTCTTATCATTACTATAACCTCTTTCGCTACTTTAATAACCGCTAACTTCCATAATCACAGGCAATACCATAGGGTCTCTCTTAATCTTCTTCCAAAGGAAATCTCTAAGACTCTCTCTGATTATATTCTTCATACGACCCCAATCGGCAGTATGCTTACTAAGATAATCATCTATAGCCGCACTAACTACCTCTCTTGCCTCTTCCATAAGGTCCTCTGACCCCTTAACATACACAAAACCTCTCGATATGATATCAGGTCCGGCAAGCACCTGATTACTGTACTTTTCAAGAGTAAGTGCTACCACTATTATGCCGTTCTCAGCAAGATTCTGTCTATCTCTGAGCACGACATTACCAACATCACCTACACCAAGTCCATCTACAAGTATGCTTCCTACATGAACCTTATCGGTTACTTTTGCGCTTTCAGACGAAAGTTCCAATACATCACCGGAGGACATAATAAAGATATTCTCCTTAGGAATTCCTAAGCTTTCAGCCACCTCTGCCTGCGCCTTCAAATGTCTGAATTCACCATGTACCGGAATAGCATATTTAGGCTTAATAAGCGAATATATAAGCTTAATCTCTTCCTGGCAAGCATGTCCTGACACATGTGTATCCTGGAAAATAACATTCGCACCCTTCATAGACAGCTCGTTAATAACCTTAGACACAGCCTTCTCATTACCTGGTATAGGAGTAGAACTAAAAATAACGGTATCGTTAGGTTTGATTGTTACTTTTCTATGAATGGACTGTGCCATTCTTGAAAGTGCAGCCATAGATTCTCCCTGACTACCCGTAGTAATAAGCACAATCTGATTATCAGTATAATTCTTCATCTGTTCAATGTCAATCAAAGTATTCTCCGGAATCTTGATATAACCAAGCTCACTCGCGGTTCCTATAACATTTACCATGCTTCGTCCCTCGATGATTACCTTTCTTCCGAACTTATAAGCAGAATTAATAATCTGCTGTACTCTGTCTACATTAGATGCAAAAGTAGCTACTATAATACGGCTCTTAGCATTATCCGTAAATATACTGTCAAATGTCTTTCCTACTGTACGTTCAGACATGGTAAATCCCGGTCTGATTGCATTGGTACTGTCACACATAAGTGCAAGAACACCTTTTTTACCGATTTCACCAAATCTCTGCAAATCAATCATATCTCCAAACACAGGTGTATAATCAACCTTGAAATCTCCTGTGTGAACGATAATGCCTGCCGGTGTATATATAGCAAGCGCAGCTGCGTCTGCTATACTATGGTTAGTCCTGATAAATTCTATTCTAATGCGTCCGAGAGTTATCGTTTGTCCGTATTTAACAACCTTTCTCTTAATACGATTAGTTAATTCATGCTCAGCAAGCTTATTATCAATAAGTCCCAATGTAAGCTTAGTCGCATAAATAGGCACATTTATCTCTTTAAGCACATAAGGTAAAGCACCGATATGATCCTCATGTCCGTGCGTAATAACGAAGCCCTTGACCTTATCGATATTATCCTTCAGATAAGTAACATCAGGAATAACCAAATCGATCCCAAGCATATCATCGCTCGGAAAAGACAGACCGCAGTCCACAACAATAATACTATCCTCAAACTCGATAGCTGTCATGTTCATTCCGATCTGTTCCAACCCGCCAAGTGGAATAATCTTCACTGTCCCATATTCATTTTTTAATTTCAAAAAAAGTACACCTCCAAAAAAAACAATTTCACTTTATCCCGACTCCGGACCTATTCCAGAGTAATATCATCAAGTAATTCTGCAAAAATAGCCGACACACTGTCAAGCTCGTTGTCATCCTCTACGAACTCGTAAATCGCATCCTTATCTTCAGCCTTTGAAGTATCTTTTAAGATGTATGCCTCTGACTCTCCTTCAGCTTCATCCTCTTCAGTAACTAATAAATAAGTACATCCGTTAATCTTTGTTTCCTCTACTATAAAAAAAGTAACCTCTTCTCCTGTCTGTGGAACTGTAAATGTAAGTTTCTCCATAATTACCTCCTAAATATCCGATTCTTCCTGTTTCTCATTATCGCGGCAATTACCTAAATATCCCAAATAACTCTGCAAAATGAATGATGCCGCTATCTTATCTATATATTGTTTACGATTCTCTCGTCTTACGCCCGTATCCATCAAAACTCTTTCAGCCTCAATGCTAGTGAGTCTCTCATCCCAGAGCACAACCTCAAGGCCTGTACGTTCTACAAGCATATCCTTAAATTCCAATGTCTTCTCACATCGTTCGCCTAAAGTATTATTCATATTCTTAGGAAAACCAAGCACTATTGAGCCAACATCGTATTCAGCAATAATCTCATCGATTCTCGCCAATGTCTGTCTCAATTTATTTTCACGTTCACGTTTAATTGTCTCCAGACTTTGCGCGACAAGCAAAAAGGGGTCACTAACCGCCACCCCCACAGTCTTAGAACCAAAGTCTAATCCCAAAATTCTCTTATGTTCTTTCATCTTAACTTATTCTCTATATAGTATTTTAATGCTTCCTCAAGCAATTCATCTCGTTCCACTTTCATAACCAAACTTCTCGCGTTGTTATGGCTGGTTATGTATGTAGGGTCACCTGACATAATATAGCCAACTATCTGGCTTACCGGATCGTATCCTTTTTCTGTTAATGCTTCATAGACCAGATTTAAAACTTCATCAACTTTTATCTCCGGCTCTTGTACTATTTTAAAATATTGTGTATCTGATAAATCCTTCATTTGCCATCACCCCACCGCAAAAATATTCCATATATAATTTTAATACATATTTTCCATTTCGGCAAGCTAAATTATGCAATTTTTAATGTACCTACCACTACTTCTCCGGACAAATCCATGAGTTCAGTCAAAAGAAGCTTACCTGTTATATCTTCGCGAACATTTTCAGCCAAAACCGCAACCTTAACATACTCAGCCGTATGTCCTACCCAGTACTCTTTACCATCACTAAGAACAGCCTTTTCTTCAAAAAGTACCGATGTGCATGTTCCAACAAATTTCTCTCTGAATTTCTTAGACATTTCATCCCCAAGTTCTATTAACCTGTTACTTCTTATGCCTTTCTCAGCCTCGATAATTTGTCCGGACATAGCAGCCGCTTTCGTTCCTGTTCTTGCCGAATATTTAAAAACATGCATCTCAAAGAAATCTACCTTTTTTGCAAAAGCCATAGTTTCCTCAAATTCTTCTTTTGTCTCCTGCGGAAATCCCACTATAATGTCCGTAGTAATCGCTGCATCAGGATAAAACCGTCTTATAAGACAACATTTCTCATAATACTCATCAGGCGAATAGTGTCTGTTCATTCTCTTAAGTACGGTCGCACTTCCACTCTGCAAGGATAAATGAAAATGAGGACATACTTTCTCGTTCTCCTTAAGTTTTACAAGAAATTCTTCTGTTATAATTCTAGGTTCAAGTGAACCT
>JAFTJD010000071.1 GCA_017456585.1 Lachnospiraceae bacterium | reverse complement strand
AAGTAGAAATGGTTCACAAAGTGAAGAACAGCGGAAGCTAAACCAAAAGTGTGGGTGGGCTAAGAAGTAGAAATGGTTTACAAAGTGAAGAACAACGGAAGCTAAACCAAAAACAGTGGCAAATCAAGAGATAGTAATGGTTCACATATAAAATATTTTAAAAAAGTGTAAGAATTTTGTCTCTTAATTCCTCATTTGTTTGTAGTATATATAACAGATATTATTACATAAGTACATTAAGGAGGACGATAATATTAACAAGCGAATGAATATAAGAGAACAATTGAAAAACAGAAAAAAGAAGCTTCTTCAATTAATAAGAGTAAAGGAAAAGTCACTAATAAATGTGCCGGATGGAACATTGAGGGTTCGAAATGATGATTCGAAAATATATTACTACCATAGACACAATGATAAAAATAGTAGTAAGTATACTTATATTAAAAAGAGTGACAAGGATTTGGCAGTTAGACTTGCACAGAAAGACTATGACGAGAGGATAATTGACTGTGCAAAAAAAGAAGTATTAGCAATAGATAGGTATATCAAAGATTGCCCGATGCAGAATGTGGAACAGATATATGAAACACTGCATAAGAGTAGACAAATCTTGATTACGCCAATACAGGAAACTACGGAACAATTTGTGAATAGATGGCAAAACATCAAATACCAAGGCAAGAAAATAGATGCAGACATACCGGAAATATATACTGCCAGGAATGAAAGGGTGCGTTCCAAATCTGAAGCAATTATAGCAGATATATTGAATTCGAAAGGTATACCGTACAGATATGAATATCCGCTGGAGCTTAGTGGTGGAAAGACATATTATCCGGATTTTACATTGTTAAATGTACACACCAGAGAAGAAGTATATTGGGAGCATTTGGGGATGATGGGGGATAATAGTTATGCCGAAAAAGCTATACAGAAAATTGCAACGTACATACAAAACGGAATATTTCCGGGGAAAAATCTGATTCTTACATATGAAACGGAGAAAGTTCCGCTTAACCAGAGGATTGTCAGGTTACTCATTGACAAATATTTTGAAGGATAGAGAATTCTGATATTAGAGTTGAAAATTAGCACACAGTGAAAATAGATATATGTCGAAAATTAACATGCGTTGAAGATTTGCACACATTGGAAATTGACGTGCACTGAAAATTGGCATACACGGAATAAAGTCATATCAATAATAAATTATATGTACATCTCACCAGAAAGGTGTTATCATAAACATAAGAATCAGGAGGTGCGAATATGGAAGAGATGATAATTGCATTTGTTATATTGGCGTTAGTAGCTGCTGTAATGATTACAATTGGTGTTTGTCAGATTAGAAAAAAAGAACCGGTTGGATTCTATAGTGGGGAAAAACCTCCGAAGAAGGAGCAGATTTCAGATGTTAAAGCATGGAATCATAAACATGGCATTATGTGGCTGGCTTATGGTATTGTGATGATTGCTTCCTATATAGTAGCGGCATTCATTAAAAGTGAAGTTGTTGCAGGAATAATACTTCTGGTTGTTATCGTCGGAGCATTACCTATTATGATAGTTTACCATGAGCGTTTAAAGAGAAAGTATTATATTGATGTCGTAAAAAAGTAATTGTTTTTTTAACAAAAGTATATTATAATGCATAAAGTGTGAAATAACATACTCGCGGGTGTGGTGGAATTGGCAGACACGCTAGACTTAGGATCTAGTGGGCGACCGTGCAGGTTCAAGTCCTGTCACCCGCATTGCTGAAAATAACAGGGACAGTTAATGCATAAGAACATTAACTGTCTTTGTTATTTTAAGGAATCCGGAGGGATTCCTTAAAACGGTTCAAGGTCTCCGCTCCGGTCGGCGCAAAGCGAGGTTCCCCGAACCTCATGTGGTCTCCGCTCCGGTCGGCGCAAAGCTGAAAATTGAATTATCAATATTTCAGCCTAAAATATTTTCGAAAATTTATAAAAAAATTTTCTACCCCACCTAACATATTAATAAATCCACAGACTATATAAGTGAAAGCATTGATCAATCGCTCGGAGAAAAAATATGAAAAAACAAGAATTGCTGAATTATATTGATGACGAATTATTGGATAAGTTATTTGGTTTTTGCTATGCGCGAACCAATGACAGTTATGAAGCACAGGAACTGTGCTCGGATATTATTTTTAATTTGATAAAAGCGGCGCACGCAGATGGGGATATTACAAGTCTGTATTCGTTCGTATGGAGAGTCGCGAGAAATGTATATGCGGATTTTGCGGATAAGCGTAGGCAACAGTCGGACAGATTCTATGAGGGAGATGCCAAGGAACTATTGGAGACAGTAGCAGCGACCGATATTGATGAGGAAGCAGATGAAGACAATGAACTACTTAGATCTGTATATAGAAGGATTGCTTTTCTTACTAAGGCATACCGCGAAGTGATGATAATGTTCTACATAGACGGCTTATCTACCGCGGAGATAGCGAAACACCAGAATACCAGCGAAGGCGCTGTTCGTCAGAGATTATTTTCAGCCAGACAAAAAATTAAAAGTGAGGTAGAAAAGATGACTGTTGAAACTTATAATAAGCCTTTGGCACTTGATAAAATTGATTTTGTTATATGGGGAACAGGTAACCCGAGATGGAATGACCCGCGCAATGTTTGTACAAGAATGTTCTCTAACCATATAGTGTGGCTATGCCATAAGAAACCCAGAAGCGCAGCGGAGATAGCGGAAGAATTAAATGTTCCTACAGTTTACGTGGAGGAGGAGCTTGAGATTCTTGCAAAAGGAGAAAACGGCAAATACGGCCTTCTTCGCCGCATGGATAATGGCAAATATGCGATTAACTTTGTTCTGCTTGATAAAGATGTAATAGAAAAGGCCAATGCACTATATACGGAGCAGCTGCCGAAAATCTGTGATATTATAGCAGACTATATTGAGGTGCATAAGAAAGATTATTTGGCATTTCCTTATCTTAATAAGAAAGTTGATTTTAATCTTATTCTTTGGCAACAAATATTTGCTATGTCACATATTTTCGCCGACAGAGTAGAAGAGATATTGGCTGATAAATATTTTTCACATGCAGAGAAGGTTGAACGTCCGTTTAGTGTATTCGGATATGTTGATAATGGCAAGTATTATGGAGCCGGTTGGGATGGAGTGGCAGCCCAGAATATATGTGGTTTCTCTGAGATACATCTTGATAATATTTATATTGCACGCATTAAGAAGCATTTCGGTTGTGGACATGATGTTGCAAATGATGCACAGTTACAGCTTGCACTCCGTGCAATTAACGGATTAAATGTTGCGGAATTATCTGAAAAAGAAAAGGAGCATGCAGCTAAGGCGATTGAAGTAGGATATCTGTATCGTGAGGGGGATGTTATATATACCAAGATTCTTGTGAATAATGCATGCGATAACAAAAAACTTTTCAGTATAAGCGACGGATTAAAGAATGGTTTCTTCGATAAGGATGCCGAAGCTGTGGCAGAGAAGATAGCTGCATTGATTAACAAGGCAGTTCCTGATTATCTCATTGGAGAGTGGGAATATGCTAACAGGCTCGCAGGATTACCTATTCTCGATTCAGTGGTTGAGGTTCTTATCGAAAAAGGAATACTTACACCACCTGAGGATGGTATCGGAGCAGAAGGCTGTTGGATGAATGTCGCCAAATAAACAATATCATTTAGTTAATACACATTGCGTGAGAAACACATATTATGGATGATGTTTCCCTCTAAGACACGCTCTCGCTTGGTGAAAAACGTAACAGTACTAAACTCAGAAAACTAAATGAGGAGTAATGCAAGGCAGATAATTTCAAAAAATTGAATTATCTGCCGCGCATTACTCCTCATTTTTCTTCGTTAAGTGCTGACGTTTTTCAACAGTCTTAACGGGAATACATCATCTATAATATGTGTAATTCTCAGTACTGCATTAACTAAATAACATTGATAAAATGAAGTGCGGACATATTTTATATCTGGTGGTTGACAAATGTAGACGGAAGAGTTATACTGTGTTTGACAAATGTAGACAGGGGTGATTGATGTGGAGAATAAGGAAATAATGCTAACGGAATCTGAATGGTCGGTTATGAAATGTCTTTGGGAGAGTTCACCGAGAACCGGAAGAGAGCTTACGGACATTCTTGCCGAAGAAGAGGGCTGGAGCAGAAGTACGGTTCTTACATTTCTTAAGAGGCTTGAAGATAAGGGAGCAGTTATAAGTGATATGGATTCGGGAGTTAAGCTGTTTAGTCCGCTTGCCAAGCAGGAGGATGTGGCGCTTAGAGAGGCGGAGAATTTGATAAAGAAAGCGTACAAGGGGAGTATAAGCATGTTGTTAAGCGCTTTTACCAAGAAACAGACCTTGTCGCGTGAAGAGATTGATGAATTATACGATATTATTCAGCAGGCAGAAGAGGGGGGACAGAGATGATAGAATGGATTGTTAGTTCAAGTGTTTTGATTTTGATTATTATTGCAATAAGATTTTTACTTAAGGGGAAAATAAGCCTTAGGCTTCAATATGCGCTCTGGGCCTTGGTGCTTATCAGACTTTTGATACCATTCAATATAGGAAGTACAAGTATAAGTGTACTTAATTTTACGGATGAATTGGTAGCCGACCATGAGGTATGGCAGGACGTGGACCAGAATACACTTGTAAGTGACACGGATGATAAGGTATCAGATGCTACGCTTGTTGATGCAGATAAGCTTGAAGCAGATAATTCCGGCAATAATGTGGTAAGCGACGCAGATGATAAGAGTGCGTACAGCACTGGGAATAATCAGCAGACTAACGTAAGCATGAATGGCTCACAGACGGGTGAAGTAACCAACAATTTCGGCTCTGCAAGCGCTAGTAGCAGATATAATGAATACATAGATAAGACGGAACCGGATAGGGTTACAACGGGTACAAATACACCGACTGTATCAACCGATATACAGAAGGAAAATATCAATAATAATTCTTCAGAAGCTTCTGCAGGAGTGGTGAATGCGGGAAATCAGATAAATGCGGAAAATATGGAGAATACAGATAATAAGATAAATACAGAGGCAGGAATTTCTGAATCAAGGAATGTCGCAGAGCTTCTTCTTAAGATAGCCATAATAGCTTGGATAGCAGGGATGGTTTTTGTTGGAGGATATTTTGCCGTAAGTAATATATTGTTTAGATTGGAGTTAAAGAAGGACAGGGAGTTACTTAAGGATGTAGAGAATTGTAACTTACCTATATATCTTACTGAGAGCATAGATACACCATGTATGCTTGGACTTATTAGATCAAAGATATATGTCACTCCTGAGGCAACCAAGAGTGAAAAAGTATTCAGACATGTGCTTGAGCATGAGAAGACTCATTATTATCATAAGGATCAGATATGGTGCGTATTAAGAACCATGGCACTTATAGTTCATTGGTATAATCCGCTTGTATGGCTTGCGGCGCTTCTTTCAAGAAGTGATTCTGAACTTGCATGTGATGAGGGAACCATAAGCCGTATCGGAGAAGTAGAGAGAGCGGAATACGGACGTACACTCATCGGACTTACGTGCCAGAAGAAAAACGGTTTATTCGTGGCGGCAACCACGATGACAGGAAGTAAGAAGAGTATAAAGGAGAGAATTATGCTTATTGCTAAGAAACCTAAGATGGCGCTCTATACATTTATAGCGGTGATGATGATAGTTGTTGCTGCGGTGGGATGTACTTTTACCGGTGCAGATGATAAACCTACTATCCCAAGTGTAAGTGATAATACAAGCGGAGAGAAGGAGAGCACGCCTTCTGTAGAAGAACCGACTACACCATCAGGTGAAGAACCGACTACTCCGGGTGGAGAGAAGGAAACAACGCCGATAGGCGAGACACCTACGAGCTCCACAGAAGATACAACAAAGGATACCACCAATGACGAAACAACATCTGCTACAGAAACAGAGACAACTACATCTGAGCCTGTAATTGATGGAATAGCGTGTCGCGTGGAAGGAGATACCCTTATAATCTCCGGTAACGGAACTGTCGAGCAAACAGATATCCGTGCTATAAAGGAAGAATTTAAGCATGTGATTATTGAAGAGGGTGTAGTTGCTATAGGAGACAGCGCGTTTAACGGTTGCGATACAATGGAGAGCATAGAGTTACCACAGAGTCTTATTGCTATGGACGCAGCATTTATGTATTGTACTGCACTTAAAGAAATAGCGATTCCTAATGGAGTCAGAGGAGTCTTAAGTGGCTTCGAGGGTTGTACAAGTCTTGAAAAAGTAGTGCTGTCTTCAGGTATTACAGACATAGGTGAATGGTGCTTTGCAGGCTGTACGAATCTTAAAGAAATCGTATTTAGTGCAAGACCGGTAGTGTTTGGCGCTTATGCATTTGAAGGAGTTCCGTGGTTAGAGGAACAAAGAAAAGAGAATCCGCTTGTTATAATCAACGGTGTGCTTGTTGATGCAGCTACTGCTACAGGCGAGATAGTCGTTCCGGAGGGAGTAACGACGATAGGAGATTTCGCAATAGGCGGTGGGGTTACGGCAGTAATTTTGCCGAAGAGCCTTGAGTATGTAAGCTGGAGAGCTTTTTATGGTTGCGAGAACCTTGAAAAAGTAACCTTCCTTGGCGGCACAGAATACACTATTGAGTATGACGCTTTCGGCGGTTGCAGTAATCTTAAGGAGATAACCTTTGGAGAAGGTCTTAAGGAGATAGGCTATGAGGCATTCTTTGGTTGCAGCAGTCTTCAGAAGATAGCACTTCCTGAAGGAACTACAACCATAGGAGACAGAGCATTCGAGTTCTGTATAAATCTTAAGGAAGTAGATATACCTGAAAGCCTTGTCAATATCGGTGGTCATGCTTTCATAGAGACCGCATGGCTTAATGACAGACGAGTGGAGAATCCGCTTGTCGTAGTAAACGGAGTGCTTATAGATGGCGTTATGGCGGATTCGGATAAAGTAGAAGTGCCTGAGGGAGTAATACGAATTGCCAGCTTTGCATTCGGCGATATGTCCTATTATTATGGTGAAGACTTTAAGATAGCTATAAAAGAGATAGTATTGCCGGATGGTTTGGAATATATTGATGAGTGGGCGTTCCAAGGCTGCTATGATATGACGAAGATAACTATTCCTGATACTGTTGAGTATGGAAATATAGCCGTCGACGCTTTCTCTAACGTGGATAATCTTACCATATACGGAGAATCGGGCTCAACCGCACAGCACTATGCTAATGATATGGGTGCTAAGTTTGAGGAGCTAGTTACATATAACTACCGCTTTGATGGAGATAAACTCGTATTTTACGGAACAGGAACTATCGATAGCGACCAGTATGTGGTTGACGGTAAGTGGATAGGATCAGACTTTAGACATATAATAATTGAAGAAGGTATTACAGAAATCGACTTCTTTGCTTTCAATGACTGTGAAAAACTTGAAAGTATAGTGATTCCGTCAACGGTTGAGGTTGTAGCAGGATTTTCCGGTTGCTCAAATCTTAAAGAGGTTACCCTTGCAGAAGGTGTAAAACGTATCGAAGAATGCGCATTTGAAGGTTGTAATTCTCTTGAGAAAATAGTAATTCCGGAGAGTATGGAATCTATAATGCTTTGGGCATTTCTTGGATGTACGAGCCTTGAGGAAGTAGTGCTTCCGGAAGGTTTTGAAGGATATGACAAGGATTCGTTCCTTGGAACCGCATGGTTAGAGAATATGAAAGCAGACAGTCCTTTTGCGATATATGAGGGCGCTCTTATAGATTATAATCCGGAGTTGGCGGTGGGTGACATAGTTATTCCGGAGGGAGTAACAGATATAATGTCCGGTGCATTCGCATATGCTACCGAAATAACGAGCGTAACATTTCCGAAGAGTATCGAATATATAGGCTATGAGGCTTTTGTAGCTGCTACGAATATAGAAGAGATTATTTTCTTGGATAATGTAGCAACTATTGATAGTGGTGCTTTCGTGGGCTGTAATGGATTAACAGAGGTAGTGCTTCCTGAGGGACTTACATCTATAGGCTCAGAAGCTTTTGTTGGCTGTAGTAATCTTAGGAGAGTAGTGCTTCCGGAGAGCCTTGAATATATGGGCTATCGTGCCTTCGAGGGATGTGCGGCACTTGAAGAGATAGTTATTCCTGAGAATTTTACCGGCTTTAGCGGCTTGCCGTTTATAAGTACTGCATGGCAGGAGGCTAATCGCTCAGAGGATGGACTCGTAATTGTTAATGGTGTGCTTCTTGATGCAAGAAAGGCACTTGGAAGTATAGAGGTTCCTACGGGAGTTGCAAGGATAGACAGATGGGGTTTTGAATTTGCAGAGAAGCTTCTGCATGTTGAGATACCTGAAGGCGTTACTGCGATAGATGACTTCGCATTTAGCTGTGCATATTCTATTACAAGTGTGACTATTCCGGCGAGTGTGGAGAGTATAGCAGAGTATGCATTCTATGACTGCGATAATCTTAAAGCTATATACGGTATAAAAGGCTCTTATGCCGAAGCTTATGCTGAAACGATAGGAGTAGAGTTCGTAGACATTGAAGAATATACGGAGCGTACTGAGATAAGCGGTAAGGTAGATGAGCTTTATGCCGTAGGAAATGCCTTGGACATGACATTATATGCTAAGGACGGAACAGAATATAATACATATATTATCGAAGAGGATAGCGTGGCAGAGTGTATCGCTGCATGGATAAATCGTTACGAATATAATATGGTTACTGATAAACCGACAGCTTTGACAGATGAGTATTATATCAAGCTGTCAGCAGTAGCTGAGAATAATAATGAACAGGCAGCAAAGCCATACCTTGCTATACATCAGAGCGCGGCAGGCTACATAGAATACTATGACGGCGAGAAGTCAATCTATTGGGTGGCAACAGCTGTGAACGAACGTTGGGATTCCATCGCAGAGGATGTACACAGAATGTATGATGTATTCGATGTACATGCAGTTGACAGAGGAAGCTTCGAGACAACTGAGAGTGATGCTATGAAGGTAGTAGAGTATTTCGTAAATGAAATATATAAGGAAGCCTGGCTTGGCCTTGCGTTAGGTAATATATATGGAATCAGTAATTACGAGATGTGTGATTACGGATACACGGCAGAGAATGATGTGATACACGGATGGTTCGAGTATAACTACACCAGAAATTATCCGGATTCCGAGTATGTTCTTGCACAGAATACCCGTATGAGTGGTGATTTGCAATCAATCTACGCTACAAAAATGTTTGAATTTAGTAAGCAGGCTGACGGAACCTGGGATTATATTGTGTATATAGACTAGTTAATACAGAAGCTGTTGCATGATTTTTATAAAAGAAATTATGTAGCAGCTTTTTCTGTCATGGAAAAACGGACAAAATGCAGTTGATTTGTTATGGAAAAACGGACAAAATAGCACTAATTTATTATAGAAAAACGGACAGATGGTTTGACATTTATTATGTAAAAGCATATATTAAGATGGAAGATAGCTAATTAAAGAGAGGTTAAACATGGACAGTAAGGAACAAAAGAAGGAAGAAAAATTTGTGTATCCACACAAATGGCGTAAGTTTTTTGGTTATTATAAGCCGTATATGAAGCTTTTCTGGGCAGATATGTTTTTTGCATTATTAGGGGCGGCAGTAACGCTTATAATACCATTGATAATCCGGTATATAACCAATGATGTCATCTATAGGGAAGGCGGAGAGGCACTTAAGGTTATTCTTGTGCTTGCCGGAGTTATGGTGTTTCTTATACTGGTAGAGGCATACAGTAACTATTTTATCGCATACTACGGTCATAATATGGGTGCGATGATGGAAGCCGATATGAGGGCTGAGATATTCGGACATTATCAGAAGCTTTCATTTAGCTTTTATGATAACCAGAAGACAGGTCAGTTGCTTTCAAGAGTGACTAATGATTTGTTCGATATCACAGAGCTTTTTCACCACGGGCCGGAGGATATAGTTATTTCGCTTATTAAGCTTGGAGGTTCACTTGCCATACTTATGGCGGTAAATGTAAAGCTTGCCCTTGTTGCATTTATTATGATTCCCTTTATGGTGGTTTTTGCAGGATATTATAATATTAAGCTTAAGAAGGCTTTTAAAAGAAACAGGGCTAAGATAGCTGATATCAATGCACAGCTTGAGGACAATCTTTCGGGTATAAGGGTAGTTAAGTCCTTTGCCAACGAAGAAATAGAGACAGAGAAGTTTGCACTTGGCAATAAGGCATTTCTTGCCAGTAAAAAGAACAGCTACCTTTATATGGGACGCTACCACGCAGGACTCGGAGCGTTTACAACACTTATTAATATAACGGTAATAGTGGCAGGAACTATTTTTATCACCAAAGATATTATAGGTATCTCGGACCTTCTTACGTTCCTGCTCTACATAAATAATTTTACAGAGCCAATTAGGAAGCTTATCAATTTTACCGAACAGTTCCAGAATGGTGCTTCCGGTTACGAGCGTTTCCTTGAAGTGATTGCGGTAGAGCCGGATGTTAAGGACAGCGATAACGCAGTAAGCCTTGAGAACCCAAAGGGTGTTATTGAGTTTAAGGATGTTACGTTCAAATATAACGATGGCGCAGACTATGTACTTAAGGATGTTAATATGAAGGTTGAGGCAGGCGAATATGTTGCACTTGTTGGGGAGAGCGGTGCAGGAAAGTCTACCATGTGTAATCTCATCCCGAGATTCTATGAGGTTAGTGAGGGCGCGATTACGGTTGATGGAATGGATATAAAAGATATTACGCTTAAATCACTTCGAGGCAATATAGGAATGGTGCAGCAGGATGTATATCTTTTTGCGGGAACGGTTATTGAGAATATCCGTTATGGACGTCCTGATGCTACGGACGAAGAGATTATAGAGGCAGCTAAGAGTGCGAATGCGCATGAGTTTATTATGAGCTTGCCGGACGGATATAATACTGACATAGGACAGAGAGGCGTGAAGCTTTCCGGCGGACAGAAGCAGAGACTTTCCATAGCGAGAGTTTTCCTTAAGAATCCTCCGATACTTATATTTGACGAGGCAACATCTGCACTTGATAATGAGAGCGAGAAGGTTGTTCAGGAATCTTTGGAAAAGCTTGCAAAGGGAAGAACTACACTGGTTATAGCTCATAGATTATCGACTATTCGAAATGCACAACGTATACTTGTGCTTTCCGAGGATGGCATAGCGGAAGAAGGAACACATAAGGAGCTTATCGCTAAGAACGGAATCTACGCTAATCTGTATAGAATATCTGCAGGGGAAGCTTAGGATACTAAATATATTTTTTTAAGGAGATGGGGAGAAATGAAAAAGATAATTTATATGGTGGTATTAGTATTTGCAATGGGAATTTGCAGTGGATGTAACAAAGCTGAAGGAGAGACAAAGGATTCAGGCACTGAAAGCCAATCTGTTCAAATTGAGGTGCAATCCGGGACTGAAAGTAGTGAGAATAAGGATATCGAATTGAATGGTGAGATAGTTATAGATTTTAACTATGACTATACAGAGGACATAAAGAAAGATGTTGAATATGTGGTTTCTGCATCAACATCTTTGCAGAAAGAATTGGAAAATATCGAGAAGATTATCGAGAAGTACACTCCGTTAGCACATGCTGCTCAAGCACAGATGGAAATGAATACAGCAGCCAAATGGTTTTATGTAATATGGGATACGGAATTAAATAACCTTTGGAGCAGATTCAGCAATTCCGCAGACCAACAGACAAAAGAGAGGGTTCTGGCTGCACAGAAGAACTGGATAGCTATGAAGGAAGAAGCAACTTTATCTAACCTTGGACCGGCTGAAGAAGGCGGAAGTATATATCCACTTCTGCAGAACTCATTCTTGGAGGAGATTACCAAGAATAGAGCATATATTCTTGCCAATGAATTGGCAAAGATAAAAGGAGAAGCTTTTGCTATGCCGGAAAGATCAACAAAATATGGTTTCTTTGTGGATAATCAGGGAACCGGTGTGGTATATAGCTCTTTACTTACCCAACAGGGATGGGAAGGAACGGATGAAGCAATTATATCCATTTTCAGACAGGGCACTATAGAAGGAACTTTTGTCGACAATGGAAACGGAGAACTGGTTGTAACATCAGATGATGGAAGTGTAAAAGGAATCATCAAAATTAACGGATGGGACGGAGCAAGTTTTGAAGTTACGGAGATATCGGGAGCCTCTCCTTTCAAGGTTGGAGAAAAATTCGAATTTCCTTTCGTGTTTTGATGTGTCAAAAACAGTTGCAGATTTTTCCGTGATTTGTTATTATGAAGTTTGTGATTAATATATTTACATAGAAGATAGACATGCAAAGACGATATATATGAGGCACGTACTACATTGAATTGTAGAAATAATAGAAAGAGGGTAAAAGTAATGATAGCAGAAAAGATGGTTGGTTATGTAAAGAATAGCTCACTTATTCGTGCAATGTTCGAAGAGGGCAAGAAGATGGCGGCAATTTATGGCGCAGAAAATGTATATGATTTCAGTCTCGGTAATCCGAGTGTTCCGGCTCCGAAGGAGTTAGAGGATGCGATTCGTGAGATTATTAGTGGTGAGGATTCTATCTTTGTACATGGATATATGAATAACTCAGGTTATGAGGATGTAAGAAAGACAGTTGCTGATTCTATAAACAGAAGATTCGGCACCAAGTTTGATCAGGGCAACATTATCATGACAGTAGGTGCAGCAGGCGGTCTTAATGTTATTTTTAAGACACTTCTTAATCCGGGTGATGAGGTTATCACTTTTGCACCATATTTCGGTGAGTATCGTTCATATACAACCAATTACGATGGCGTACTTGTAGAGGTTTCACCTAACTATGAAACTTTCCAGCCGAACCTTAAGGAATTCGAAGAGAAGATAACAGCTAAGACAAAAGCAGTAATCGTTAATACTCCTAACAACCCTACAGGTGTTGTATATTCAGAAGAGACCATCAAAGAGATGGCGGCTATTATGGAGAAGAAGCAGAAGGAATTCGGCACTGATATTTATCTTGTTTCTGATGAACCATATCGTGAGCTTGTATATTCAGGTGTTGAGGTTCCTTACCTTACAAAATATTATGCAAATACAATTATCGGATATTCTTTCAGTAAGACTCTTTCAATTCCGGGAGAGCGTATCGGATATCTTGTAATCCCTTATGAAGTAGCAGACAGTGAGATGGTAATAAGCGCAGCAAATGTTGCTAACCGTATCCTCGGATATGTTAATGCACCATCACTTTTCCAGAGAGTAGTTGCAAAATGTATCGATGCAAAGTGTGATGTTGAGGCTTATAACCGTAACAGAGAGCTTCTTTACAACAGCCTTGTAGAGATGGGATTTGAGTGTATTAAGCCTGAGGGAGCTTTCTACCTCTTCGTTAAGTCACCTACAGAGGATGAGATGATTTTCTGTAACGAGGCTAAGAAGCATAACATCTTAATCGTTCCGGGACGTTCATTCGGATGCCCTGGATACGTAAGAATCGCATACTGTGTAGCTTATAAGACAATTGAAAATTCACTTCCCGGCTTTAAGAAAGTGGCAGAGGCGTTAATTTAACATATTATAATGTGATGGCGGCTCGTGATCAGGATAGCCGCACAGAGTTAGAAAGAAGGATTAGAAACATGAGACCTTGGGAAGATAAAATAAGAAAAGTTACTCCCTATGTTCCGGGAGAGCAGCCCAAAATTAAAGACATAATTAAGCTTAACACCAATGAGAATCCATATCCGCCTGCACCGGGTGTAGCTAAGAAGCTTGCGAATCTTGATGTTAACGCATTTACCAAATATCCGGACCCTAATGTAAGCGACCTTGTTAATGCGATTGCAAGTTTCTACGGACTTGATGCATCACAGGTATTTGTAGGTGTGGGTTCAGATGATGTTATTGCACAGTCATTTATGACATTTTTTAACTCAGATAAGCCAATTATGTTCCCTGATATTACATATTCATTCTATGATGTTTGGGCAAAGCTTTTTAACATACCATACGAGACGAAGCCTCTTAATGACAGCTTCGAAATATGTGCAAGTGATTATTATGGAGAAAATGGCGGAATTATTTTCCCTAATCCTAACGCACCTACCGGTGTGGCAGTTTCATTATCATTTATAGAAGATATACTTAAGCACAACAAAGATGTCATAGTTATAATTGATGAGGCATATGTTGATTTCGGAACTAAATCAGCTATGTCATTAATCAACCACTATGATAACCTTTTGGTTGTACAGACATTTTCCAAATCGCGTTCCGCAGCAGGTTTAAGAATCGGTTATGCGTGCGGTAACCCTGAGCTCATAGCAGCACTTAACGCAGTTAAGCAGTCATATAACTCATACACAATGAATTATCCTTCAATAGTTCTTGGTGTTGAAATCGTTAATGACAGACCATATTTTGAAAAATGCTGTAAGCAGGTTGTAGATACAAGAGAGAAAACAAAGGAAGCACTTTCGGAGCTTGGTTTTACATTCCCTGATTCGAAGACCAATTTTATATTTGCAACTCATCCGAAGTATGATGCTAAAGAGATATTTGAATATCTTCGAAACAACAATATTATTGTAAGACACTTTAATGCACCGAGAATCGATAACTATCTGAGAATCTCAATCGGAACTGATGCGCAGATGAACAGACTTATTGATGTGATTAAAGAATACATAAGTAAGAAAAAAGCTTGAAAAATGGCGCAACTATGCGTATAATTGAGAACAGTGGCGTAAGGCCTTTGATACAATGGAGGAAAAGTTATGATTAAGGTAGTAAAGTTCGGCGGAAGTTCTTTGGCAAGTGCCGAGCAGTTTCGTAAGGTTGCTGACATTATTAAGTCAGACAGCGACAGAAGATTTGTGGTGCCATCAGCACCGGGTAAGAGATTTTCAGATGATACAAAGGTAACAGACATGTTATATGAGTGCTATAGAGCTGCCTCTAAGGGACAGGAATATGCACATCTTATGGAAGCAATTCGTAAGCGTTACAATGAGATTATTACAGAACTCGGACTTGAGGTTTCACTTGATAAGGAATTTGAGATTATTGAGGCATGCTTCGTAGGTAAGGCGGGACGTGATTATGCAGCATCTAGAGGCGAGTACTTAAATGGTATCCTTCTTGCAAATTATCTCGGATATGAATTTATTGATGCGGCTGAGGTAGTATTCTTTGATGATAAAGGCGTATTTGATGCAGAAAAGACCAATAAGGTTATGTCGGAGCGTCTCAGCGGTCTTAGCAATGCAGTTATTCCGGGATTCTACGGTTCTATGCCTAACGATACAATAAAGACATTTTCACGTGGTGGTTCAGATATTACAGGTTCTATCGTTGCAAGAGCAATTAAGGCTGACTTATATGAGAACTGGACAGATGCATCAGGTGTTCTTGTAGCTGACCCACGTATCGTTCATAATCCTGAGGTTATTCATACTATTACATATAAAGAGCTTAGAGAGCTTGCATACATGGGCTTTGCAGTGTTCCATGAGGATGCTATTTTCCCTGTTCGTAAGGAAGGTATTCCGATTAATATCAGAAATACCAACCATCCGGAAGATGCGGGTACTATGATTGTAGAGAGTACATCTAAGAAGGCTGATTATACTGTTACAGGTATAGCAGGTAAGAAGGGCTTTACAGCAGTTACCATTGAGAAGGATATGATGAATTCAGAGGTTGGCTTCTGTAGAAAGGTTCTTGAGGTATTTGAAAAGTGTAAAATCTCGATTGAACATATGCCATCAGGTGTTGATACGATGAGTGTTATCGTTCAGCAGGCTGAGTTTGAGGCGAAGGAACAAGAGGTTCTTGCAGGAATTCACAGAAATGTGTCTCCTGATGCGATTGAGATTGAGTCAGATATTGCACTTCTTGCAATCGTAGGTCGCGGTATGAAGTCTAACCGCGGTACAGCTGGACGTATTTTCTCAGCACTTGCACATGCACATATCAATGTTAAGATGATCGACCAGGGTTCAAGTGAGCTTAACATTATCGTTGGTGTAAGCGAGGCTGATTTTGAAAAAGCAATCAAAGCTATCTACGATATTTTCGTAACAGTAAGATTATAATTTAGATTCTATAAAAATAATATAAAATGACCGAAAGAGCTTGCTCCTTTGGACGTTTTATATTATTTTTTATATAGGGATAATTTCAGACAAAAGGAAGGAGTTTACTTATGAAGAGAAGGTTGGGATTAGTTTTTACCATACTTGCTGTTGCAGTTATGTGCGTATTCATGGCGACAGGCTGTGATAAGAAAGAAAGCAAGGGCGAATTGGTTATATCAGGAGGAGAAGAATATGTATATGCACCGCAACCCGGTGCGACAACAGTTTCAGCAGCTTTTAAAGCGGCTTTGAAGACTGAGGATAAGACAGAGGATGTGGATGTTACATGGGCAATTATCAGCTCATCTAACGGTGCATCAATAAGTGCAGATGGTGTAGTAACTATTACTGAGAACTACATAGCAGGAGATATTAACGGAACGGATATCGTGATTCAGGCTACATCTAAGTCTGATTCAAGCAAGTTTGCAACAGCTACTTTGCATGTTCGTGAAGCGCAGAGAATAGGTTCCTTTGAGGTACAAATGCAGGATGCAGTAAGAATCGGAGACGCGGCACCTATTGCAGCTGTTAATTTCCTTGACCAGTATGGTGAGCCGATGGCAGACGGTATTGTGAACACAGATGCGATTCTTTGGGAATTCAGTGATGAGAATATAAGCATTATTAAGGGAAATCTTATAGCACGTATGCGTGTAAATGATCCTACATTTGCGGCAGTAAGTGCTACCATAGGCGGTGTATCTGTAATTAAGAGATTTGTCGTACATAATCTCGATGCATTTACATTATCCGATACTGCCAGATCGGATATGATGGCAGCAGATATTACTATTATTAAAGAAATCAATGTTGATTTTGGAGTTGCAAGAACATACGACATTAATACATATACATATATTAATAAAGAACTTACAGGCAAGACAAATGTAGCGGTAGATGTTACAGGTATGGTTAACTATACTGCCAATACTGATTATCAGGTTACACTTCTCTATGCTGACGGAACAATTAAGCAGGAAGATATGCGTGCGGATTCAAGCGGTAAGGTTAATGTATCATGGCAGGCAAGTGACAATGTTACAGGAGTAGAGGTATCACCTGTACTTAAGTTCAGCCTTGGTAAATGTAGCTTTACTGAGAGTGAAGGTTATGTAAAGGTTCCTGCGTCAACAGAATATGACGGAATAGGAATCTGTGGATTCTACGGAGAAGTATCAGATTCTACAAATGGCGTAAGTCTTTATGACGGAACAAGCGAATGTTATTTCGTTGCCGGAATTCCGGATGGATTCTATGATATCAGAATTACCAAATCAGGAACAGGACGTTCAACAGTAACTATAAACGGAGCATCACAGGGAACCAATGTAGGTAATCCGGGTACAGGCGGAAGAACAGGTACAACTCCGTATACATACCTTATGCCGGATGTAAATATAGTTGGTGGTACAGCAAGAATCGGTCTTGGCGAGAAGGACTGGGGACTTGCAGCAGTAGAGATTAGAAGAACAACTTCTCTCAGAGAACGTAGAGTTCATGTATATATTGGCGGAGATTCAACAGTAAGTAACTATTACCCGATAGAGGTTACAGAGCCGGGCGGTGGTAAATATCAGACCGGTTGGGGCCAGGTATTTTCACAGTATGTAACGGATGATATAGCGGTAACTAACCTTGCAGGTGGCGGTACTTATGCTAAGGGCTGGTATGAGTCAGTATTTCCGGGTGTATTACAGAATGCACAGCCGGGAGATTATTTCATAATCCAGGCAGGTATCAATGACCGTACTTACAGTAGTATAGATGAGATGATAGAATATCTCACAAAGATGATAGATGAATGCCGTGAAAAAGGTATAATAGTTGTACTTGTAACAACTATGCAGACAGCTAAGTTCTGGAGAAATGCGGCAGGACAGGATATAACTGAGTTTGAGAAGCCTGAAGGCGGCGGACTCGCAGCTTTTATGGAGGCAATCAGAAAGCTTGCAAAGGATAAAAATGTATTCCTTGCAGATAGCGGTGCAGTAAGTGGAGAATGGTTTGCAACAATAGGTAAGACATTTGTTGAACAGAATTACCATATTTTCAACGAGGATACAAAGGTTGTAGATGACTCATTACATCTTTCATATGCAGGTGCTAAGAATGTTGCAAGTATTGTTGCAACTGAGCTTGCAAAGCTTAAAGCAGCCGGAGCAACAGATGCTATGGGCAATACACTTGACGGACTTATGTTTAATCCGATAGTTGATCATACTGTAGAGTATGTAGATGCAAACGGCAACAAGGCAACAGCAACTACAGAGCGTGTTCAGGCTATCTACGAAAGATATGCACAATAAGCCGGGCGATGGAATTTTAGTTTGAGCCGGGTGTATGACAAGCACATATTATGTATGATGTTTCCCTCTAAGACACGCTCTCGCTCCGTGGAAAACGTAGCGGTACTAGATTCGAAAACCGAATAAGTAGCAATGCAAACAGTTATTCTCTAATCTGAGTGTATCTGTTATGCATTGCTCCTTATTCTTTCTCATCAAGTGCCGACGTTTTTCAAGGGTCTTAACGGGAATACATCATCCCTAATATGTGCATTTACATAAGCTCGCTCAAGTATAGTTCCCACCCGCGGCTTACTAAAACAAGAGAAGAGGAGACCGGATAATATGAAGATTATAGGTGGACAGGAATATATGTATGCTCCGCAGACCGGAACATTGTCAAAGACAGCACCATTCGTGGCAGTTGATGTTGCGGCAGATGGTACAGAGACTATAAAAAATAATGTTATATGGAGAATTATAAGCTCATCAAAAGGCTCTATGATAGGCAAGGATGGCGTGCTTATAGTTACTGAGAATTATATAGCCGGTGATATTAATGGAACTGATATTACAATAGAGGCTGTAGATAATGATGATGAGACAAAGACTGCAACAGCTACCATTCATGTGCGTGAAGCGCAGAGAGTTGCAGATTTCGTTATCAGTATCGGTGAAGCAAATGATGCAGCAGCTGTTGCAGTTATAAAAGCCGGCGAGGCAGCCCGAATTAGCATTTCAAATTATGTAGACCAGTATGGTGAGCCGATTACGGACACATCTTTTGTCAGTGTTAAATGGGAATTCAGTGATGAGAATATAAGCGTAGTTGATGGTAAAGTTGTTGTAGATAAATGCTTCGTTACAGGAGCAGGTGCAACTAATGAGGCAACAGCTGTGCCGGCGATGATAAAAGCTACGATTAACGGAACATCTATTGAGAAGAAATTTCTTGTGACAGATAAAGATGGCTACGTTGCTTCTAAGGAAGACGCAGAGGCTCTTAATGCGGCAGACCTCAAGGTTGTGCATAAGGCAGATGTAGACCTTAGTGTAGTTAGAGAATATGATGTAGATACTTATACTTATGTTAACAAAAATGTTGAAGGTAAAGATTCAGTAATAGTTGATGTCAAGGGTATGGTTAATTATAATGCTAATACCGATTATCAGATTACTTTTCTTTATGAAGACGGAAAGCTTGTCCAGAAAGATATGAGAGCTAATGCTTCCGGTGAGCTTGAGATAAAACTTGAAGCAAATGAAGGCGCAAAGGTTGTTGCAGTAGAAGCCTCTCCTGTGCTTAAGCTTAGTCTCGGTAATTGTGATTGCTATTCAGAAGAACAGGGCTATATAAAAGTACCTGCTGCGATAAAATATGATGGCAAGAATCTTTATGGCTTCTACGGTGAAGCAGGCGATACTGCAAATGGTGTAAAGCTTTTTGACGATACAGCAGCTTTTGTGGTTGCTTTACCAAATGGTTTTTATGATATAAGAGTGACTAAATCAGGTGTAGGTCGTTCTACAATTAAGGTAAATGAAGGCTCTCTCGGAACCAACGTAGGTAATCCGGGTACAGGCGGAAGAGAGGGAACCACTCCATATACATATTTTATGCAGGATGTATGTGTAAACGATGGTACAGCAAGAATCAGCCTTGGTGAAAAAGATTATGGCCTTGCAGCAGTAGAAATCCGCAAAGCAACCTCGCTCAGACCAAGAAGAGTACATGTATACATCGGAAGTGATTCTACAGCCAGCAACTATTATCCGATTGAGACAGCAGAGCCGGAGAATGGAAGATATCAGACCGGATGGGGCCAGGTATTTTCACAGTTTGTTACGGATGATATCGTAGTTACGAACATAGCAGGCGGCGGTACTTATGCAAAGAGCTGGTATGAATTAGCATTTCCGGGAGTGATTAAACATGCACAGCCGGGAGACTATTTTATCATTCAGGAAGGTATCAATGACCGTACCTACAGTAATATAGATGAAATGGTTGTATACCTTACCAAGATGATAGAAGAGTGTCGCGCAAAGGGCGTTATCATCGTGCTTGCAACAGCTATGCAGACACCTAAGTTCTGGAGAGATCTTAACGGCAATGAAGTTGACGAGTTCGGAACACCTGAGGGAAGCGGGCTCGGCCACTTTATGAATGCGATAAGAGCACTTGCTAAAGAAAAAGATGTTATTCTGGTAGACAGTGGTAAGATAACAGGCGAGTGGTATTCCGTTATAGGAAGAACCTTCGTAGAAAAGAACTATCACATATATAATAAAGAGACAGATGTTAGGGAAGATACTTTACATCTCTCATATATGGGTGCAAAAAACGTTGCGGGAGTAGTTGCAACAGAGCTTCTTAGACAGCAGTTAGAAGGTGTTACCGATGGAGTAGGACAGAACCTTGACGGACTTAAATTCAACGAGCCGGTTGACTATACCGTAGAATTTACCGGCAAAGACGGTAAGCCAACAACTGCCACAATTAAGAGAGTGGCATCTGTATATAATCGCTACGCGATATAAAGTGGAAAATAAGGAACAATTGCTAATGTCATTTAGTTAATTCAAAGCTTGTGCAAACACATATGATTGATGATGCAAGAAGTGAATTATATAGCGGCGATTTGGAGGGGGCATACGAAGAAATAGCCGATTTCAAAGAAAAACTAACTAAATACTAATTTGAATATGTTGAGAAGTACGAAACTGAAGAAATAAACACTTAAAAAGTTACGGCGGTGAATTAGAGAAAAAATCTGTTCACCGCCGTTTTGCGTTACACTATAGTATTCGTTTCTATACCGGTGAAGTAGGATGAAGTTCCGTTTTTCCCATTTTAATCCTAGCCATAATGATTCCACCAGGCGATCGGATAGGATGAACTTCCGTTGTTTATCACTTTCGTCCTAGTTCTAGCACAGCTGGCAGGCGAGCGGATAGGATGAGCTTCCGTTGTTTATCACTTTCGTCCTAGTTCTAGCACAGCTGGCAGGCAAGCGGATAGGATGAACTTCCGTTGTTTATCATTT
>JAFTJD010000070.1 GCA_017456585.1 Lachnospiraceae bacterium | reverse complement strand
TCCATCCAGTCCATAGTAGCAGTACCTTCATGAGTATCACCAATCTTATAATTAACACCAGTATAATAAAGGATACGCTCTGTTGTTGTTGTTTTACCAGCATCAATATGAGCCATAATACCAATATTTCTGGTTCTCTCTAACGGATATTCTCTTCCAGCCAAGGGATATTCCTCCTTAAAAATGTTTCGCTAGATGAAGCATTGCTTCATACAGCCGAATAAATTAGAAACGATAGTGTGCAAAAGCCTTGTTTGCATCAGCCATCTTGTGCATTTCTTCTTTCTTCTTAACAGCTGCACCTGTGTTGTTAGCAGCGTCAAGAATCTCATTAGCAAGTCTTTCTTCCATTGTCTTCTCGCTTCTCTTGCGTGAATACAATACTAACCAACGAAGTGCAAGAGCCTGTCTTCTGTCTGCTCTTACCTCGATCGGTACCTGATATGTTGCACCACCGATACGTCTAGCCTTAACTTCTAATACAGGCATGATGTTATTCATAGCCTCTTCGAATACTTCAAGAGCTTCCTTCTCGGTCTTAGCTGCAACTCTGTCAAATGCGCCGTATACAATCTTCTGAGCTACACCTCTCTTACCATCTAACATAACGTTATTGATAAGTTTAGTAACCACTTTGTTATTGTATAACGGATCTGCTAATACGTCTCTCTTCTGAGTATGTCCTTTACGTGGCACGTTGCTTCCCTCCTTAACCATCTTTTTCCTTAATTTTCGATTAATTCATCGGTACTCACTTAATAATGGTGTTCGTGCGCGGTTCTACTTATATATACCTGCAACCTACAGGAAAATATTTCGCACTCCGGCACTGATGGATTACTCCATCATCCTTCTTTGTGAATAATCCTTACTTTTATTACTTCTTTGCGTCTTTAGGTCTCTTAGCGCCGTATTTTGAACGGGCCTGACGTCTGTTCGCAACACCAGCTGTATCTAATGTACCTCTGATGATGTGATATCTTGTACCTGGTAAGTCTTTTACTCTACCACCACGGATAAGAACAACGCTGTGCTCCTGAAGGTTGTGTCCTTCACCTGGGATATAGCTTGTTACCTCGATACCGTTAGAGAGACGAACTCTGGCGATCTTTCTAAGAGCTGAGTTAGGCTTCTTAGGTGTTGTTGTCTTAACAACTGTACATACACCTCTCTTCTGTGGAGAAGCTGTCTCTACTGACTTCTTTCTTAAAGAGTTGAAACTCTTCTGAAGAGCCGGAGCTGTTGACTTCTTAACTGACGTCTGTCTTCCTTTTTTTACCAATTGGTTAAAAGTAGGCATTCTGTTTTCACCTCCTGTGGAAATATTGTGCTGTGGTTGCTTTAGTTAAATTCAACCTGTATTTTTGCACACAAAAACAAAGCGTTTCGATGCGCACTTTCATATTATAGTCATTTATGCCCATTCTGTCAACACTTTTTTTCTCAGTCGCGTCTTCACAAATGTTTTTCTTGTCGCGGCTAAGCTGTGATTCTGCTGAGTGCTTGCCTCTTTCTTATCTATTCTGGTTTTTACCTATCGTGCGACGCATTCTCACGCTCCGGTAGGTAATTTCGCCGTGGCCGTTCCACTTTTTACCTACCATGCGACGCGTTCTCACGCTCCGGTAGGTAATTTCGCCGTGGCCATTCCATTTTTTACCTACCGTGCGACGCATTCTCTCACTCCGGTAGGTAATTTCGCCGTGGCCGTTCCACTTTTTACCTACCGTGCGACGCGTTCTCACGCTCCGGTAGGTAATTTCGCCGTGGCTTCTCCACTAGCCAAGATATATTAAGGGATGACTTATTCCGATTAAGATTCTCGGAATACATCATCCCAAATATATCCTTAGCAGTTTTAATTTCTATTATCTCAAATCCAGCCCAACTCCATAAGGAATCCTGTGTGCGGTATATCTGTTGGCCGCATTACCTGTCACTACTACCTTCAATGTATTATCTCCGGTCTTGAGGAACGAAGAACAATTGAATCTATGCTTATTATAGAAGCTAACTCCTACAAACTGCTCATTACACCAGAGTTCAACCATCTCTTCTGCTACAAGTGTGATAACCTCAGTGCTGTCTACTTCAGTCACATTATAATTCATAGTGTAGGTTTTTTCGAAGAGTTTCTCATCCTCACTAACAAGTGTCAAGCTGCTTGTAATGTCTGTTTCTTTGGTATCTTTAATCTCCGGCTCAAATGCATCCACATTTTCTTTAGTGCATATAAGGAGAATGCTTCCTCGTCCTTCAAGCTTAAGCGAAACACTCGTGCCACATGCTCCATCTGCCGCTGCGTTACCGCCGCATGCCATGTCCGCTGCCACTCCGCCGGCACATGCTCCATCTGCCGCTGCCGCGTTTCCGTCACATACCACACCTGCTGTCACTCCATTGCGTCCCACATTCTCAATCCTATATGCCTTGCCGCTCCAAAGATCATAGGCTACGACATTCCATTCCTCATTCATATTAACCTTAAATGACACACCATCAAGACTTTCATTTACAATGAAATACATATCCACACCATCTTTAATAAGATGTGTAGCGCGGACTGCCGGTGCCTTCGGCTCTATTACGATATCTCTCTTAGTAATTTCTTCTATACTATTAATATATGTAACACCTTCGATAGCCTTCGCGCCATCAGTCAATCTGTCATCATATACATAATCGTATTCATATCCTGCTATACAGAGCTTGCCATTCTTCACTTCACAGCTTTCGAGCATACATCTTTGAAGATAATTAAACTCTATCTGATTTTCATAAAATGGCTCAACTGCTTCTATCGGCAGATGTCCGCTTTCGCAAAGAACCGCCACCCTTGCACCATTCTTAGAATCGGTCATAAGGTAGGAAATGCGCTTAATGTAGTCTGAATAGTGCTTGTAATGCCTCCACCAAATATTACCCGGTCCCACATCCGGTGGTCTCTCATCTTTTCGTCTGTCTAAGAGACTGTAATAAAATGCATGAGGTATGTAAAGATTCACGCCTCTTACTCCGAGCCAGTCAATGAACCATTTCATGTCTCCGCCGGTAAAATACCAATCCTTTCGGTCTCTTACGCACACTCCGAAACACTCATTGGAATTCCTTCTTCTTCGCATATGTCTTGCCGCATCAGAGGAACATTTTGCCATGACGCTGTCTTTTCCTTTGGTTCCGCCAAGCTCAGGTGATACCCATCTGAATACCAAATCCTGTCCCGGTATGTGAAAATATTTCTCCTCATCGATGTCTGCGCTCTCTGCCGGATGTCCCATAAGTGATATTCCGTGATTAGCACACCAGTCAGAAAGGCTCTTATAATATACGTCATTAAGCTGTTGCTTAACAAGTTCGCGGTACATTGCTACTTTTTCATTCGATAGACGTTCAAATACATCCCACAAATCATCAGGATTGCCGCCTGCATTCTTGAATACTTCGAGGAAGTTCGCACTCCAAGGCATGAATCTTCCTGCATTTCGTCCAAGAACATTAGGCTCATCCGTAAAAAATCCAATAATAGTTGTTCCAAAATATTCCTTAAGATGTTGATAATTCTTCTCATGGGTAAGCTCGATAAATTTGTCAACAGCCTTCTGATTAAGAATATCTGCCGCTGCAGGTGCTCCTGCCTCACCATCGTCTTCTCCAAAGTGGATACCTCTTATCGTACCGCCACATGGCTTCTGCACGATATATTTTCCATCCTTAGGCCCTGCAATTATTTTAAAAAGCTTAGAACCTTCTATATTATACCTGTCATTTTTCACCTGCTCTTCATCAAGAACCGTAATTCCAACCGAAGCAAAATCAGGATTATATTTTACAACCTCACCATGAGCGGAGCCTGACGGATACATGGCCTCATCATAGAGAACGATTTGCATGTTATTCTCTGCTGCAACCTTAACCACATGTTTTATAAGTTCAAAGTATTCCTCCGATAAATATTCAAGCTCCTTCGGCACACCTATTCTGGGGTGAAGAACTACTCCATCCACACCTTTTTCTTTAAAATCCAGCATCTGCGCTTCGAGCTTTTCTTTGGTAAGCTCGTCATTCAAAAACCAGAACGGAATCGGTGAATACTCACACAACTCCCCATTAAGCGAAGCCACCAGACCGGTTACTTTACCGTTTGCCATATTCATATATCTCCTATATATTTTATAGTAATACTAGTTTCAAAAAGGTCATGTCTTTCATGCCTGCATGAAAAACATGACCTTAAAGACCTGCACAAACATAAGAAAGCAGTCCCGAATATGGAAGTTTTCAAATGTTTCTATTTAAAAAAATATTTTCATACGATAAACGCGAATCACTCAATACGTGAATTAGTAAAGTGCCTTATGTACCTCTGTACACATGATAAGGAATGCTCCCACACCATGTAAATCGTTGGTAGATGTCGGTCTGTCACAGTAATACTGATAGTTACCTACACCTGTACCTACACAAATATTGCCGATGAGTAAGTCTTCACCTTCCCACTCAAGTGAACGGATAACGCCTTCATAACCTTTCTTAGCCTGCTCAAGATACTTAGCATCAAGAATTCCTTTTCTAACTGCCTTGCATATAGCTGCCGTATAGAGACATGAGCATGAGTTCTCAAGCCAGTTTCCCTCTACGCCGCCTTTATTAACAACCTGATACCATCTTCCGTCCTCAGACTGGAACTTACATATAGCCTCAATAAGTTCCTTAGTCATCTTCACTATCTCATTATATCCCGGATTAGTCTCAGGAATCGAATCTAATTCATTAAGAAGTGCTACCGGCACCCAACCGATACTTCTTCCCCAGAACTCAGGTGCAAGGCCTGTCTCTTTATCAGCCCATACTGCTTCTCTTGTAGCATCCCATGCATGGAACCAAAGTCCTGTTACAGGATCCTTAGTATGCTCACACATAAGCTTAGCCTGCTCAATCGGAATCTCCATATACTCAGGCTTATCAAAAGCCTTGGCATACAATGTACAGATAGGTCCGCCCATATATAATCCGTCAAGCCACATCTGGTTAGGATACCACTCCTTATGCCAGAAACCTCCCACTTCATTTCTCGGGAAATTCTTAACAACAGGTAAAAGTTCATCAAGAGCCTTCTTATATCTCTCATCACCGGTTCTCTCCAACAATGGGAACAAAAGAATTCCCGGCTGGATATCATCAAGCTGCCCCTTCTGATAGCATGACACAGCCCCATTCTCGTCTACATATGTATCTACCCATTTCTTCATGTAATCGAAATAACGCTCATCCTTACACAACTCATAAGTCTGATATACGCCTGACAAAAATACACCTGCATGATAATGAAAACGCTCTACCGGTGGTAAATCCGGAGCATCAAATTTTCTCATCATTGTTTCACAAGATGCTTTCGCATAAAACAACGGTTCTTTAACTTTGTTATCCATATCTATCTCCCTTTCATAATTCCGGGCAAACTGCCCTATATTATCACAATACCATTGCCTACATTATACATTATTTGCCCATAAAAGTGAAGCACAATTTGGTGCCATACGTATTTTGTATTTTTACTTGCAACCTTACGTTCTCAAGCAGGACTAACACTTTGCCTCTTCGATTAGCACGCGTCCGGTGCCAATCGGGTTTTCTTTGCATGCCCGGAAATATGATTTTTTAGTCCAAACATTAAAATCCCCGCAAACGCAGTAATGTGGCGGGATTCACGTGAATCCTACCCCAACTATTGACAAAGAACCGAACCAAAAACGCCCGTGGCAATAAGCAAAGCTCTTTGCCACGGGCGCATATTGTTTGTATTATGAGGGAGTGATTGAAGAATTACTCTTCAACTTCTGCATCCTCTTCTTCAGATACTTCGTCTGTCATTTCTTCGTCCATATCTGCTGCAAGGAGTTCATTAATATCAAGCTCCTCCATCTCTACTGCTTCTTCAGTAGCTGTCTCTTCAACAGGCTCCTCGATAACCAAGTTGTCTGTATCAAGCTTAACTGAACGATATCTCTTCATACCTGTTCCGGCAGGTATTAACTGACCGATGATAACATTTTCCTTAAGACCGATAAGTGGATCAATCTTTCCGTTAATAGCTGCTTCTGTAAGAACCTTAGTTGTTTCCTGGAATGAAGCTGCTGAAAGGAATGAGTTAGTTGCAAGAGATGCCTTTGTAATACCAAGCATTACCTGCTTACCATCAATTGGCTTAAGTCCTTCTTCGATGAGTTTCTCGTTTGTCTCGTTGTAATCAAGTACATCGATTGATACGCCAGGAAGATATTCGCTATCTCCACCATCCTCAACCTTAACCTTCTTAAGCATCTGACGAACGATAACCTCGATATGCTTATCATTGATATCAACACCCTGAAGACGATATACTCTCTGAACCTCCTGAAGCATGTAATCCTGTACTGCACGAACACCCTTAATCTTTAAGATATCGTGAGGATTTACACTACCTTCTGTAAGCTCATCACCGGCTTCAAGAACTGCACCGTCTGTAATCTTAATTCTTGAACCATAAGGGATAAGATATGTCTTAGAATTACCTGTTTCGTTATCTGTAATGATAACTTCACGCTTCTTCTTAGTATCCTTAATGGTTGCAACACCACCGAACTCTGCTATAATAGCGAGACCCTTCGGCTTTCTTGCCTCAAAGAGCTCCTCAACACGAGGAAGACCCTGTGTAATATCATCACCGGCAACACCACCAGTATGGAATGTACGCATGGTAAGCTGTGTACCCGGCTCACCGATTGACTGTGCTGCGATAATACCAACAGCTTCACCAATCTGAACAGGCTGACCTGTTGCCATGTTAGCACCATAACACTTAGCACAAACACCGATGTGTGACTTACATGTAAGAACTGTACGAATCTTAACCTTATCCATGCCTGTAGCGATAATCTTTGATGCACGCTTAGGTGTAATCATATGATTAGCCTTAACAATAACTTCTCCTGTTGCAGGATCTGTGATTGTCTCACAAGCATATCTGCCACGAATTCTGTCTTCGAGGCTCTCAACTGTCTCAGCACCATCCATGAATGCTTTAACTTCCATTCCAGGAATCTGGTTCTTGCCTTCGCAACAATCAACTTCTCTGATAATGAGATCCTGTGATACGTCTACAAGTCTTCTTGTAAGGTATCCTGAATCGGCTGTACGGAGAGCTGTATCGGAAAGACCTTTACGAGCACCGTGAGCTGAGATAAAGTATTCCAAAACGTCAAGACCTTCACGGAAGTTTGACTTGATAGGCAACTCAATTGTACGACCTGTTGTATCAGCCATCAAACCACGCATACCTGCAAGCTGCTTAATCTGCTTATCAGAACCACGGGCACCTGAGTCAGCCATCATGTAGATGTTGTTATATTTGTCAAGTCCTGAAAGAAGTGCTTCTGTAATCTCATCATCGGCATTCTTCCATGTCTCGATAACTTCCTTATAACGTCCTTCTTCTGTGATAAGACCACGGCGATAGTTCTTTGTAATCTTCTCAACAGTTTTCTCTGCCTCTGCTATGATTTCCTTCTTCTTAGGAGGAACTGTCATATCAGAAATAGAAACTGTCATGGCAGCACGAGTTGAATATTTGTAACCCATTGCCTTGATATCATCAAGAACCTCTGCAGTTCTTGTTGCGCCATGTGTATTAATAACTTTTTCAAGAATCTTCTTTAACTGCTTCTTGCCTACGTGGAAATCAACCTCAAGAGCTAATGCATTCTCATCCTTAGAACGATCAACGAATCCAAGGTCCTGTGGAATAATCTCATTAAAGATTAAAAGACCAAGTGTTGTTCTGATAATGCTTGATATAGTCTCGCCGTTAGCGTTTACACCGGTACGACGAACTGTTATTCTCTGGTGAAGTGTAATATCTCCATTCTCGTATGCGAGAATAGCAACATTAGGGTTATGGAAGAACTTACCGTACAACTCTTCTGCTGAACAGAGTACTTCTCTTCCGAGTGATTTATAGTTATGAGCCTTAACCTTAACTATAGTATCCTTCTGAATCTTTCCTGCTGAAAGAGCTTCCATAACAGCCTCTTCTGACTCATAAGCTTCTGTATCCCAGAGCTTAGCTCTAAGCTCTTCATCAGCATAATGGTCTACAAGCTTCTCCATTGTAAGATAGTAGATACCAAGAACCATATCCTGTGAAGGAACGGCTACAGGAGCACCATCTGAAGGCTTCAAAAGGTTGTTAGGTGAAAGAAGTAAGAATCTACACTCTGCCTGTGCCTCTACTGAAAGTGGCAAATGCACAGCCATCTGGTCACCATCGAAGTCAGCGTTGAACGCTGTACATACGAGTGGATGAAGCTTAATAGCCTTACCTTCAACAAGGATTGGCTCGAAAGCCTGAATACCAAGTCTGTGAAGAGTAGGAGCACGATTAAGCATAACCGGATGCTCTTTGATTACTTCCTCGAGTACATCCCATACCTCGCTCTGAAGACGCTCAACCATCTTCTTTGCGCTCTTTATATTATGTGCTGTTCCGTTAGCTACAAGCTCTTTCATAACGAAAGGTTTGAAAAGCTCGATAGCCATCTCTTTCGGAAGACCACACTGATAAATCTTTAATTCCGGACCAACTACGATAACTGAACGACCTGAATAGTCAACACGCTTACCAAGAAGGTTCTGACGGAAACGTCCCTGCTTACCCTTGAGCATGTCTGAAAGAGACTTAAGTGCTCTGTTTCCGGGTCCTGTTACAGGACGTCCTCTTCTTCCGTTATCAATCAATGCATCAACTGCTTCCTGAAGCATTCTCTTCTCATTACGAACGATGATCTCAGGTGCTCCGAGTTCAAGAAGTCTTGCAAGACGATTGTTACGGTTGATAATTCTTCTGTAAAGATCATTAAGATCTGATGTTGCAAAACGTCCACCATCAAGCTGAACCATAGGACGGATATCCGGTGGGATAACCGGAACCACATCAAGAATCATCCACTCAGGTCTGTTACCTGAAGCACGGAATGCCTCAACAACCTCAAGTCTCTTAATGATTCTTGCTCTCTTCTGTCCGCTTGACTCTTGGAGCTCAGTCTTAAGTTCTTCTGCATCCTTCTCAAGGTCGATAGCTGAAAGAAGCTCTTTAATAGCCTCTGCACCCATTCCTGCACGGAATGAACCTACGCCCCATTTCTCTGTTGCTTCTCTGTACTCTTTATCAGATAAAACCTTCTTAACCTCAAGGTCAGTATTACCTGCATCAAGTACGATATATGATGCAAAATATAAAACTTTCTCAAGAATCCTTGGTGATAAATCAAGGATTAAGCCCATACGACTTGGGATTCCCTTGAAATACCATATATGTGATACGGGAGCCGCAAGATTAATGTGACCCATACGCTCACGTCTTACATTGGCCTTTGTTACCTCTACGCCACAACGATCACAGATAACGCCTTTATAACGAATCTTTTTATATTTACCACAATGACATTCCCAATCCTTGCTGGGTCCGAATATCTTCTCACAGAACAAACCATCTTTCTCAGGCTTAAGTGTTCTATAGTTAATTGTCTCAGGCTTTAAAACCTCTCCTCTGGACCACTGGAGGATTTTTTCCGGTGAAGCAAGACCTATCTTTATTTTGTCAAAAGTCATAGGCTCATATGCCTCGTTTGTTATTGTCTCCGGCATGAATGACACTCCCTTCTTTTATAATTGCAATTTTTATTCTTCATCGTCTAACATGCTGTCATCAAAGTCAAACATGTCATCATCTTCACTGTCTTCTTCAGCAGTGTCAATTGCAACAAGCTCTTCATTTTCGAAAGCCTGCTCCTGATATCCATATGTGTCATAGGACTCTCTATCATTAACATACGGTTCAACCTGAAGTAAAGAATCTACGTCACTATCTGCATAATCAATGCTTTCCATAATCTCAACTTCTGTCTCATCCTCACGAAGTACTCTTACATCAAGTGCGAGTGACTGTAACTCCTTAAGCAATACCTTGAATGACTCAGGTATACCTGCCTCAGGAATGTTCTCTCCCTTAATGATAGCTTCGTATGTCTTAACACGACCTACAACATCATCTGACTTAACAGTAAGAATTTCCTGCAATGTGTATGAAGCACCATATGCCTCAAGTGCCCAAACCTCCATCTCACCGAAACGCTGTCCACCGAACTGTGCTTTACCACCGAGCGGCTGCTGTGTAACTAATGAGTAAGGACCTGTTGAACGTGCATGAATCTTATCATCAACGAGGTGATGAAGCTTAAGGTAATGCATGTGTCCGATTGTAACCGGGCTGTCGAAATACTCACCTGTTCTACCATCACGAAGTCTTACCTTACCATCTCTTGAAAGCGGAACTCCCTTCCAGAGCTCTCTGTGGTCAAGATTCTTCTCAAGGTATTCAAGAACCTCAGGAAGTAATGACTCGCCATGCTTAGCCTTGAATTCATCCCACTCAAGGTTAACGTAGTCATTCGCAAGGTCAAGTGTATCCATAATATCATACTCGTTAGCACCATCAAATACAGGTGTAGCGATGTTGAAACCAAGTGCTTTGGCAGCAAGACTCAAGTGAATCTCAAGTACCTGTCCGATGTTCATACGTGAAGGAACGCCGAGAGGGTTAAGCACGATATCAAGTGGTCTACCGTTAGGAAGGAATGGCATATCTTCTACAGGTAAAATACGGGAAACAACACCCTTGTTACCATGACGACCGGCCATCTTATCACCAACAGAGATTTTTCTCTTCTGTGCAATATAGATTCTTACTGTCTGGTTAACACCCGGTGACATCTCATCACCATTCTCTCTTGTGAATACCTTAGCATCTACAACGATACCGTACTCACCGTGAGGAACCTTAAGAGATGTATCTCTTACTTCTCTTGCCTTCTCACCGAAGATTGCTCTAAGAAGTCTCTCTTCTGCAGTAAGCTCAGTCTCACCCTTAGGTGTTACCTTACCTACGAGGATATCTCCTGCACGAACCTCTGCACCGATTCTGATAATACCTCTTTCGTCAAGGTCCTTAAGTGCATCCTCACCAACACCCGGAACGTCTCTTGTTATCTCTTCCGGTCCGAGCTTAGTATCTCTTGCCTCTGCTTCGTATTCCTCTATATGAATAGATGTATAAACATCATCCTGAACTAATCTCTCACTAAGTAATACGGCATCCTCGTAGTTATAACCTTCCCAGGTCATAAATCCGATAAGAGGATTCTTACCAAGTGCGATTTCACCATTATTAGTAGAAGCACCATCTGCGATTACCTGACCTGCAACCACATGCTCACCCTTAAATACGATAGGCTTCTGGTTATAGCAGTTAGACTGGTTACTTCTTGAGAACTTAATCAAACGATATGTTTCTCTTGTTCCGTCTTCATCATAACGGATAGTAATCTCCTTAGATGTTGAACGCTCAACAACACCATCCTTCTTAGCAACAACACATACGCCTGAATCTACAGCTGCTGTAGCCTCGATACCTGTACCTACTACCGGAGCCTCTGTTGTCATAAGCGGAACTGCCTGACGCTGCATGTTAGAACCCATGAGCGCACGGTTAGCATCATCATTCTCAAGGAAAGGAATCATGGATGTAGCAACTGAGAATACCATCTTAGGTGATACGTCCATCAAATCAATCTTGTTCTTGTCAAACTGTGAAGTCTCTTCTCTGTAACGACCTGATACTGAGTTATGAACAAAGCATCCATTCTCATCAAGCGGCTCATTAGCCTGTGCTACTACGAAGTTATCTTCTTCATCAGCTGTAAGGTATACAACCTCATCTGTTACCTTCGGATTCATAGGATCTGTCTTATCAACAAGACGATAAGGAGCCTCTACGAAACCATATTCATTAATTCTTGCATAACATGCAAGAGAGTTAATCAAACCGATGTTAGGACCTTCAGGAGTCTCGATAGGGCACATTCTACCATAATGTGTATAGTGAACATCTCGAACCTCGAATCCGGCACGATCTCTTGACAAACCGCCAGGACCGAGTGCTGAAAGTCTTCTCTTATGAGTAAGCTCACCAAGAGGGTTATTCTGATCCATGAACTGTGAAAGCTGTGAACTTCCGAAGAACTCCTTAACAGCTGCAGTTACAGGCTTAATATTAATAAGTGACTGTGGTGATACGCCGTCCAAATCCTGTGTAGTCATACGCTCACGAACCACTCTTTCCATTCTTGAAAGACCGATTCTGTACTGGTTCTGAAGAAGCTCACCTACGGCACGAATTCTTCTGTTTCCTAAGTGGTCGATATCATCCTGATTACCGATACCATACTCAAGATTCATATTATAAGAAATAGATGCAAGAATATCTTCCTTAGTGATGTGCTTAGGAATCAAATCTGCGATATCTCTCTTAATTGCCTCACAAATAGCCTCGTTGTCACCCTGATTAGCTTCAAGGATGCCTGCAAGCACAGGATAAAATACATCCTCTGTAACTCCGAGTTCCTTAGGATCACAATCAAAATACTTGGTTATGTCAACCATCATATTAGAGAGAACCTTAACTTTTCTCTCTTCTGCTTCAATCCAAACATATCTAACAGCTGCATTCTGGATAGCTATAGCCATATCTCTTGTAACTTCTGCACCTGCTTCTGCAAGAATCTCGCCTGTTGTCTCATCGATTACATCCTCTGCGAGCTTATGTCCAACGATACGGTTCTTGAAATGAAGCTTCTTATTGAATTTATAACGTCCAACCTTAGCAAGGTCATATCTTCTCGGATCGAAGAACATAGACTCAAGTAAGCTCTCGGCACTGTCTACTGATAACGGCTCGCCCGGACGAATCTTACGATAGAGCTCTAAAAGACCGCCTTCATAGCTGTCGTTAACATCTGCAGGTTCCTTGTTAAAACTTGCAAGAAGCTTAGGCTCTTCTCCAAAAATATCAAGAATCTCATTCTTTGTTCCGTAACCAAGTGCACGAATAAGTACAGTAATCGGTACCTTTCTTGTACGATCTACTCTAACATAGAAAACATCATTAGAATCTGTTTCATACTCAAGCCATGCACCTCTGTTAGGAATAACTGTACATGAATAAAGAGTCTTACCGATCTTATCATGTGCAATTCCGTAATATATACCAGGTGAACGAACCAACTGACTTACAATAACTCTCTCAGCGCCATTGATAACAAATGTACCGGTTGCTGTCATAATAGGCAGGTCACCCATAAATATCTCATGCTCGCTGATTTCATCCTTGTCCTTATTGTAAAGTCTTACCTTCACACGTAAAGGAGCTGCATAAGTAGCATCTCTCTCTTTACACTCTTCAATAGTATACTTCACATCTTTCTCGCTAAGGACAAAGTCCACAAACTCCAGTCTCAAATGATTGCTGTAATCTGCAATCGGAGATATATCATCAAATACCTCTTTGAGTCCTTCATCTAAAAACCACTGGTAAGAATCTTTCTGAATCTCAATAAGATTAGGCATATCCAAAACATCGTTCTGTCTTGCATAGCTCATTCTCATGCTCTTACCTGCTTTAACCGGACGTATTCTGTTTTTCTCCATTGGCGTTTCACCCCTTAACTTTTTTATAAAAAATCTATCTATATGCCCATTTTTGAGCATAAATAGACCTACTACACCATAATAGTGCATTTTTCATAATAGCACAACTGCCACAGCATGTCAACCTGATTTTTCTAGTTTTCTAGAAATTTTTTCTATTTTTCAAACTATCCGCACAACAACAAAAGCTTTTATAGAGCGTTGATTATCGTTCTATAAAAGCTTTTCTCTTAAAGTGCGTCCAAAGACATTTTCATCAATGTTTTTATTTCGTCCTCAGTAAGTTTAGTGTATTCATTTAATTCCTCAAGAGTTGCCTCTCGCCCTAATCTCTCGGCGAGCATCTGCGTAGTATCACTTAACTCATTAATTTTCTCCGCAAGCTTCTCTTCTTCTCTTCTGGCAACATTTTCCGTATTTACGGCTGCTTTTATGGAAGCTTTGACATAATCGGTAAGCTTAGTATCAAACTCCCCGGCATCCCCTTCAAAATCCTCCAAAAACATCATAACTGCAATGTTGCTCTCCTGAATCAGGTCAACCAAAGGCAATCCCTGTCCTCGAAACTCCGTCGCCACCTGCATCGCCTGCATAAGACACAGCTCGCTAAGTCTGGTTTTCACAGTGCTCTTTCCGTTCAAGAGTTCTTCTATAAGTCTAAGCTTCTCTCCGGGTTCTTCCTTCGGAATATTCTGAATATCTTCTATATACTGTTGTAATATCTCTGTTTCCTTATCCATATACACACCAGCCTTTATATTTTCTTACCATATACAGAGAACATATTAAATCTAATCTCATTTTCATCACTCACATTACCTGTGATGGTAATTCTTACGAAACGTCCTGTTCCGCTTACGATGTCATTGGTATTAATGGATGCTTTTTGATTATTACTTTTATCAAGAAGCTGCTTCCACTCCGAAGCATCATTTCCACCGGTACTGCTTACCTCAAGCACATATCTGTAAGCATGCGCCTTTGGCCAAACTATATTAACGGAATCAATATTGTATGTCTCTTCAAGGTCAACCATCCACCATTCTCCGGCTGCATTAGTAGCTGCCTGCCACCAAAGTCCCGGGTTACCGCTGTTACCATACCATGCATGCACATCCTTGGCACAGCTTGATGCATAAGCCTTCTTCTCTCTTGCTACATCTGCCAGAATCTCTTTGGCCTCTTCAGGAATCTCCCACCATGTAAAATTCTCAGGCTCCTTCGGCAACTCCTCAGACAAATCAGATACAGGTATAACCATCTTGGCATCTCCCACCGTGATAACGGCTTCGCCTTCGCCACTTCTAACTGACCTTATTACAAATGTAGCAATTCCTCCAACTGTAGTAACTGCATCAGGACCTATTAAGCTTGCGGCTCCTGTTACATCTACCTTAAGCTCCAATCCGTTAACCGGCGCCATAGTCATCTCGGAATCTTCATCTGCCTTAGCCGGTCCTTTCTTAGCAACCATGACCTTGGCATATATCATCACCTGGTCTGTTCCGTCGCCTTCAAGCTGTCTTTCAGATGTTCTTTCGAGTACGATATGATAATCTTCATCACTTGTCATACCGCCATCCAATACATTCGCCGGTGTCGCCACCTCATATCTTGCAATTTCCTTACCGCCGATATATCCGACAGCCGTCAGGGTTCCCGGTTCAAACTTGTCCATTTTAAAGAAAAACGGTGGATACTTAAGTGTATCGTAAGAGTATTCTCTCTCATTCTCATATTTAAGTCCGGTTTCCTGTCTTGAATTGTATGTAATATTGCTTTTTGCAGGCTTAGCCTTTCCTTGTGACTCGCCATTTAAGAAAAGTTCAACCTCTTCGCAGTTACTGTATATCCTTACATCAAGCGGTGATTGTTCATTAAGCCACTGATTAGCGATGAATACCATAGGCTCACTATTCTGACTCTTATAAAAATAATAACCATATTTTGGTATTCTATACATATCTACAAGTCCGCACTTGATTACGGTCTTTTCTGAACTAAACGGAGAGTAGTCCGTGAAATCCCAATATGCATCGGCAGCTACTTCACCGTTTGCCATCTGTCTTGCATTATCTGCGTAAGATTCTTCAAGATTATTACAATGAAGAAGCATTGCACTATCGCCGTTTCCTCTTTCTTGTCTGCTGGTTGACTTGGTTCCTCCGAAATTCCAGTCGCCGTACTCACTTATAATAACCGGCTTATCAGTCTGTGAAGCATATATCTTGGAACCGTGCTGTGCCGCACAAAGATATATGTCCGGATATGCGTTATCTCCGCCGTTCTTCCATGCTGCCGTGTAACAGCCCGGATATTCTTCATGGCATGCATCATGAGCCTTCTGTCCCCAATCATGTGTGAAGCCTGCCTCATTTATGCTACTCTCCCAAGCTACAACGCACGCATGATTACGGTCTCTTCTAACTAACTGTCTAAGCTCATAAAGTGTATTCTTTATAAAAGCTTCGCTGTCAACATATACCTGCCAACCGGTCATGGAATTAAGACATACCAATCCCAGTTCATCACATGCCTCATAAAAATATGGGCTATGCGGATAATGTGAGCATCTTATAAAATCAAGGCCTGCGCCCTTTATAAGCTTCACATCTTCATATATTAATTCTTTAGTCATGGCATTTCCTACAGCAAAAATATCCTGATGATAGTTAACGCCATGTAAAGCTTCCTGCTTCTTATCGTTAATGTAAAGTCCGTCTTTTTGCCAACGGATACTTCTTATTCCGTATCTTATGATTCTGATGTCGAGAAGCTTACCGTCATTATCAAGAAGTTCCACCACAACGTCATAAAGATACGGATTATTAAGCTCCCAGAATATCGCGTCCGTCACCTTAGGAAATGCCTCGACATATCCGGCATCATTACCTTCAAGCTTAACCTCAATGCCATTAGCTTCATAGCAAATCTTATCTTCAGCAAGAAGCTTAACATTCAAGCTTCCGTTAAACAATGCTGCGCCGCTGTTTCTTATATGTGTACGAACTGAAAGCTCCGCTGTATGTTCTTTCAAATCTATATTTCTGTTGCTTACAAATATTCCTCCGCCGGCAACCTCGTCCTCAAGAAGCTCATTTGTAATATATACTTCATCCGTAACATAGAGATGCACCGGTCGGTACATTCCTCCATGATACTGAAAATCGATACCCTTATTAGCTGTAGGTGCAAAATCAGGACTTCCGTTAGAATCACTTCTTACAAGAATTTCATTCTCTCCGTCATAATTAAGATTAGTAAGCTCAACCACGAATCCCATATATCCGCCCTGATGCTCTGCAAGCTTCTTACCGTTAAGATAAACCTCTGCCTGCTGCATAATCGCATCGAACTGAACAAATGCCTTCTTTGAAGCATATCCGTCTGACATGCGGATAGCCTCCGGAATCGTAAACACCTTGCGGTACCAACTTACACCTTCGTAAGCATGAAACTCATCCGGTGTAATGTATCTTGTGCAATGCGGAATATTCACATACTGCCAAGTATCACAAGCACCTTCCTCTACATTTACAAACGGCACGTCACCTTTATGGTACTGCCAATCCAAATTAAAGCCTTGTACATTTTCTCTCATAGTCTCAATCCTCCACGGTTTGATTCTTAGAAATCCTTCTTTACGTTCTTGTTAAAATCAGGAAATGCTTTGTGTACTACCTTTGCATCTGTCTTTTTAATCTCTTCTATCTCATTTTTCATAGACATCTTCATTATGCCTAATGCAAGAGCGGCAAGCCATGCAGTAAACAATGTTGTAACGATTATCATTGATAACTGTGTCTTAAACCATATCTCATACTGTAAAAAGTATGTAGGAAGATAGCAAAGAATACTCAATACTGCTGCAATCAAGAGCATGAAGCTCTTTACCTTTCTCTTGTAAACTGCATAAATTATTACTGAAAGTGATAAGCTTATCACGACCAAAAGCACCTGATTAACACCTGTTATCAAGAAATCATATGACGGAGTTTCATAAAAGAGCACATATAACTCCGCTAACATCTCTGCACCCTCAGCACCCAAATCATCTGCCACATATGAAACACCGAAAAGATTAATCATAAGTGCCTGTACAAGCATAGCAATCATAAGAATAATCGGGTATGGAAGATTAATAAGAGCATATCCTATACCTGTCATATATGCATTGCCGAAGGTATCTGAATTAGGCATCGACTTGCTGTTGGCTACTGCGTTAATAACTATTGTTCGTCCGACTATTCCCACAAGTCCTGACATAACTGCTGCAAGAATAGCTACAAATAAGTCATTATCGCCTATTGCCTTAAAATTAGTCCATGCAACCATTATGATATTGTATAAAAGCATATCAAACATGAAACCGAAAATCATACCAAAGAACAATGGTCTGAAATTAGCCTTGTAATTCTTCCTAAGATATCTTATGGCAAATATCGGCACGACTACCATCATGATAGCGGCTGTTGCCATGCAAAGAAGGGTAACCATTGATACACTTGGCAATCCATCGAGTGTAGTACTTGTTAAATTTGACATAATATCCTCCAAAACTCTATTTTATCAGTTCTTTTAATTCATCAATCTCAAAAACATAGTGTGTATTACAGAAATGGCAGTTAACCTCTATTGGTTCTCCGTCATCTATCATTTCCTTTAGGCCTTTTCTTCCTACTCCGATAAGCGCCTTGGTAACTTTTCGCTTAGAACAGTTACAATCAAACTTAGTAGGTATCTTATCAAGGAATTCAACATCCATCCCCTCAAGCACCTCCATAAGTATCTGCTCCGGTGTATATCCTTTCTCAAGGAGAGATGTAACGGATGTAATCTTTGCTACCTTCTCTTCCAGTGCCTGTATTACTGACTCTTCAGCAAATGGCATGAGTTGTACGATAAAACCGCCTGACTGCTTCACCGTATTATCTTTTTCCATAAGAACTCCGAGTGCCACCGCTGACGGAACCTGCTCCGATTTTGCGAAATAATATGTGAGGTCCTCTGCCACCTCGCTGGTAGTGAGCGGAAGCTGACTGTTATAAGGCTCCTTAAGACCAAGGTCCTTACTTACAAACATCGTTCCGTAACCTATGGCAGCACCTACATCAAGCTTGCCAAGATAATTAGGCGGGATTATAACATTGGGATTACCTACATATCCTTTCACATTGGCCTGTGAATCTGCTGTTACTATAACGCCCTCTATAGGACCGTCACCCTTCATCTGAATCGTGAGCATGTCCTTCTCACCCTTCATCATGCTTCCCATCATGGCAGCTCCGGTAAGTAATCTTCCGAGTGCAGCTGTCGCTACGGGACTGGTATTATGAATCTGTCTTGCATGCTCAACAAGCTCCCTTGAGGTAATTGCAAAAGCTCTTATCTGCTTATTGGCAGCTGTTGCGCGAACTATATAATCTGACATAATTCTCCTCCTGAATTTCTATTTTAATCGGTATGTTCTGTCTGCACATACTCATATTTAAATATCTCATGGCTATTTCTTTGTTCTTACCACAAAGAGTAATCTTTCACTTTCTTTATGTGGCTCATCATCAGTAAATGCATCATAGATTCCAAGAAGCTCCATCCCGGCTTCCTCTATCATGCTTCTAAGTTCTTCCGGCAGATAGCATCTTTGATAGTGATACTCCGTATGCTTACTGTAGAGTCCGGATTCTTCAGGGATAAAAAGTGATAATCTATATTCATTAATCATCTCTTCTTCATCGTAATAATTATCCCATATGAAGCTTCCTTCTTCCCTGTCCTCGGCAATAGTCTGATCCCCCAGAAGTTCTCTGTATTTGAATTCAGTATTGCAATCAAATACGAATATTCCGCCCGGATCAAGATAATTATTAACAAGCTTAAATACTGTCTTTAGCTCGTCCGGCGAAGTTATATAATTAATCGAATCGCATATACTCACAATGGCACGCACTGTTCCGTAAAGCTCAAACTCTCTCATATCCTGCAAAAGATATAGGATATCAAGTCCTTCCTCGTCTCTTTTGTCCATTGCCACAGCAAGCATCTCTGAGGCATTGTCAACACCTATCATATCATACCCTTTGGAAGCAAGCATGCTTGTAAGCGTTCCGGTGCCGCAGCCCAAATCAAGCACAAGTCCGTCACTAATTCCATATCTGTTAAGCACCCTACAAAGATGCTCACACCATTCTTCATAGGGTATATTATCCATAAACATATCATATACGCTTGCAAAATCACTATAAGCCGTAGTTTCCATAAACTGCCTCCAAATAATATGCTAAAGCCTCAAATCCAACCTATATATTAGCAACTTTTCTTAAGAAAAGCAAGCTTGATTATTGGGTATACATTATGATAGAATACTTTTAATAATCTTTTTAGAATTAAGGAGTATAATCTGTTAAATGAAATCTAATTCATTAAGAACCAGAATCAGAATAACATATTTGATAAATCTTATAGCTCCGACACTGGTACTTGCTCTTTCGCTGGTGATGCTTAATTACTCACCCATGACCATCATAAAGAGATCAATTAAAACAGTCTCTCTTTCCGAAATATACGAGTGCCAAGACTTAGGTACAGAATACGTAGAGCTTACCGTTGATACTCTTTACCACACAGGGCAGGAGTACATAGCCAACAGCATAACTGAAGGAGCTTACTATTATGCACTTGAAGATGGTAAATGCTATTTTTTCCTTCTTTCAAGCAGATGTTTAGAGGAACTGGCAACCTCCGGCACAGAGCTTGACGTACTGCATGACATAACCATACGCGGACGCCTTACGACTAATGAGCGCGCTCTTTCGATTTTGACCTTTACCATATCAGACGCACTCAACTGGTCTAAAGATAGTCTTAGCAATATTACCTGTGACTATATAGTAAAGGAACTCGACTTTGGTTATCACAAAACAATTGCGATTATTAACATACTTTGTGCCTTGATTATAGTATCTGCAGTAATCATGCTGATGTGCATCCTGTGCATACTCTTCCCGATACTGCACCTTCCGATTATCCGACTTCTTAGGTATGGCAATCCTATAAAACACCTAAAGCAGGCTGAGAATGAGCTTAGCTCCAATGTAAGATTAAGACAGGCTAACCTGATTGTTACGGATAACTATTTTATCAATCTTTCCAACCAAGTAGTATCTGTCATACCGCTTGATAAGATTATATGGGCATACCGTTTCAGTTCATATCACACTCTGAGGCACATGAACCGAAAGATTACCTTTACACTGTGTGTACTGTGTTCCGGAAATGTTTTATTCAAATCACCGCATCTTATTAAGACAGATACCAGCGTACTTTTATCATATCTTGAAACTAATTATCCCGACATACTTGTCGGATACAGCAAGGAGCACGAGCAGGCTGCTCTTAAACGAGCACGCATAAACTGACTCTTACTCGAGTTCACAAATAAACACACAAAAATGGCTACCCGTTAGTGGTAGCCATTTTGCTAATCTGTTTTAATAATTAATGCTTAATTCACAAATAAAATCGAAATTCTATATTAATGAAACGGCACAATATCAAATACACGGATTATGATAACTTAGTTACGTTTGTTGCCTGAGGTCCCTTCTCGCCGTTAACTACTTCGAACTCTACCTCCTGGCCTTCTTCCAATGTCTTATAACCTTCCATTACAAGACCTGAAAAGTGAACGAATACGTCCTTTCCTTCTTCGTCGGAAATAAATCCGTAACCCTTTTGGTTGTTAAACCACTTAACTGTACCCTTCATTGTACTACCTCCAAAAAATGTTGCATTGTATAATATACGCCGCTTTATTTAGAATATCACAAATGTGCTAAAATGTCAAACAATTTAAGGTTCTCACGCCAAAAATTTTATTAATTTTTACCGCAACATTTCTTATATTTTTTGCCCGAACCACAAGGACATGGATCGTTAGGATATACCTTATCTCCCTTTACAACTGTACCTGATATTTTCTGAGCTTTGTAGAGCTCTTTTCTCTTCTCCTCAGGAAGAAGATCATTCCATGCAGGAAGGTTGTAAAGCCACTCTGCCTTAGCAGCTACCATGTTATAATAAAGCTTCTCTTTGTCGTATCCGAGATTAACAACTGTTGTCTCATCCATTGTCTCAATAGGGTTAGGATTAACAAGACTGTCGTTGATTCCATCAAGGAAACCAACCATAATATTGAATTCACAGCCGTACTTCTCTGCGAGTTCTCCGATTGTTCCTGTTACTACTTCATCAGGATTAGCAAGAATCTTCTCATAGATTCCCTGCTCAATAAGGAAATAATTGCTCCAGAACTTGGTGCTTTCCTGCTCATTCTCTTCATTGCTGTAAGCTAACTCTCTCCAATTTTCTAATAATGTCATCTTTCTACCATCCTTTACATTTGTAAATTTATTTGTATTGTTTTTTCCTCCAAAAGAGTATATACTATTTTTATCAAAATTACTAGGAGAATTTTTATGAAATCACGAAAATCTGTTTTTGCAATAATCGGAATCGTACTTCTCGGTCTTTTATATATAACCACTCTGATTGTGGCTATCTTTGATCCGACTCCCGATAAATCATATTTTAAAGCATGTCTTTTCTTATGTATTGCCGTTCCTGTTCTTCTCTACGCATACATACTTGCTTACAAGCACATGCGTGACAAGCGTCATAAAGAAGACTAGCTTTCGCCTTTAACCAACAACTTCACTTACAATTTTAATGGTTGCACTGGTGCCGAGTCTGTCGGCTCCTGCTGCAATCATTTTTTGTGCTGTTTCGTAATCTCTTATTCCGCCCGAAGCTTTAACCTTCGCCTTGCCTGCTACAGTATCCTTCATAAGCTTCACATCTTCCTGCGTAGCTCCTCCGATTGAAAAGCCTGTTGAAGTCTTAACAAAATCAGCACCTGCTTTAACCGAAAGCTCACAGGCTTTAACCTTTTCTTCTTCAGAAAGAAGGCAGGTTTCAATTATAACCTTAAGTATCGCCTTATCTTTACAGGCTTTTTTTACTTCCAATATGTCATTATATACATATTCATAATCTTTATCCTTCAAAGCTCCGACATTTATCACCATATCCACTTCGTCCGCACCGGCATCAATTACGGAATTAGTTTCAAACACCTTTACTCCGGTCGAAACCGCTCCCAACGGGAACCCTACAACCGCGCAGGTCTTTACGTCTGTTCCTTTTAACAGGTCAGCAACCATTTTGACTCTGTATTCATTTACACAAACTGACGCAAAATCGTACTCAATGGCCTCCTTACAGATGCGCTCTACATCCGCCTTCGCAGCATCCGGTTTAAGGATGGTATGGTCAAAATATTTCTCGTATTTCATCAGATAATTCCCACCTTCCAAAGTAGTAATGATATGCCGTATAACACCGGCTGATGTATTACATATATTATGAGTGTATGTCTTGCAATAAACGAAAGTCCTTTAATCGGTCTAAGATGCTCTCCCATATGCCCGGTTTCTTTTAATAATGCAAAGAATGAATATCCTGCAAAATACAGAAATATCCAAGGTATTATCGGAAAATAATCGCCCGAAAAGAATGTCGGTCCCGGCAAGCCAAGTAAGAACAGAAAATCCGTCTGATATATGGCAACCGGAAGCGAAATACTGAGAGGGCCTACCCCAAGATATCCTCTTGCAATATTCTTAAAAACAACAAATAAAAGCAAAAAAATAAGCACACCGGCTGCCGGTCTCATGTTTTTAAGCGGCTTCTCAAACACTACAAAGATAAGCCTCGCCATACCCAGGAAATGCAATATTCCGAATAAAATAAGCTGACTGGGCATAAATATTATAGTTCCTACTGTTATAAGAATTCCGCAACCGAATATTACCAGACCGCTTCTAATCTTTTCCCTGGCAAAATGTGTAGCCATTCCGGACACAAAAATAAGTGTCATGCAAATGGCATTCTGCCATATTTTACCTGCTATACCTCTGTACCATGGCATTTCCACTCCGAAAATGTATACCAAATCGAATATAAAATGATACAGAATCATATTAATAAAAGCAAATGCCCTTACATTGTCAATCCAATGAATTCTTCCTCTTCTTCTCATCTTCCAGCATCTATCTTCTTTCATTCATAGAGTTCTTAAGCAGACTCGCTCACAAGTGTTCCGTTCTTCTCGCATACTTTAAGAAAAACCGGTCTCTCATCAGGATGCTTGTTAGGCTTATGTATCGTAAGGAAAAGCTGTCCGTTTAGATTCTTAAATATCATGCCGTGTCCGCCATTATCCGGAAACAGTAATTCTTCATCATGAATCCAGTTGCCGTCTATCTCTCCGTTGTCAGAATGTGCCTTAGCCACTACATAACCGGTCTTTGCAAAGCTTGACCATATCATAAGAAGCTCACCTGTAGAGGTTCTGTACATAAACGGTCCGTCAGTTACATACTGACCCGCCTTACATGCTCTTGACCATTCAGGCTCTGAGGCTCTAAACAAAAGCTTAGGCTCACCTATAGCCTCCTTAAGGTCCTCAGAAAGCTTTAGTGCACATATCTGTCCATCCACAACTTGACACCATTCGTGTGAAAAAATCATATATGGTTCACCTGTTTTACTGATATAGAAGGTTCCGTCAAGCGCCTCCCAATCCTTTGGTGTTACAGGACCGTCACTATGAAGTACAAAAGGCCCCTCAGGCTTGTCCGCTTTAAAAATCTGTGTTCCTCTGCAATGCCCCTCTGCCTTTAACGACAGGAACATATAGTATGCGCCCTTATACTCGTGAACCTCCGGAGCCCAGTAATTCCTGTCTGCCCAGAAGTCCTCCGGTTTATGAAATGCTTCTATCGGCCCTTCAAATTCTTCAAGGTCAGTGCTTATATATACATCCACGCCATCCTCATGGTTAGTCCAACAATTTTCCCCTCTTGTTCCATACAGATAATACTTGCCATTTGCTACAAGAACAAACGGATCACGAATAAAAATATCTTCTCTTTTCATGTCCTTCTCCTATTATCCATGTATCGTTAATACGCACACTAGTCCACAAACTCAACAAATACCCTGTTACTGACAAATATTCCCTGTTCCGTAAGACGAACACCGAGCGGCTCAGCCATTTTTTCAATATCAACATCTGAGTTTTCTTTAGAACCATTATCCGTATCTTTGATATATTCCAGCAATCCCTGCTTAACAAGTCTTCCGATAACCTCTCCATAGACTTCTTCCCAAGACTTCTTCGCAGAATCCTCCGAATTAAACACCCTGTCAAAATCCTCAAAATATACCCCTTCCATACGTCTAAGTCCGAGGTAAAAGAATTCTGCCATCGCTTCCTCTTTCGTCAGTGTAATTTCGTCCGTAATCAATGACTGAACATCTGATTTCGCAGTCCGGCTTAATATATCAATATATTCATCTATATCACTTATAACATTATATCGCTTATCTCCCACAAAAGAGGCTGCACCTATACCAAATCCGAGATATTCCTTACGTTTCCAATAACGGTTATTATGGTTACTTTCGTAACCTTTCTTAGCATAATTAGATATCTCGTATCTCTTATATCCGTATTCTGAAAGAATCCTTGCAGTCGCCTCATACATCTTAACATCCTCATCCTCAGTCGGGAACGTAAAGCTATCCTTTTTTTCGTAAAGTGGGGTTCCTTCCTCAAGAATAAGGCTATATGCCGATATATGTTCCGGATTAAGCTTAGCCACTGTCACAAGTGTCCTCTCCCAGTCCGCAGGACTTTGCTCCGGGAGTGCGGATATAAGGTCTATATTTATATTGTCAAATCCTGCTTTTCTGGCAAGTGCATAGCTTTCCTCAAACCTTACAAAGCTATGGATTCTTCCTATACGCTTAAGCTCTTCGTCCGATGCCGATTGAAGTCCGAAGCTTATTCTGTTTACCCCAAGCTCCTTATAGGCACAAAGCTTGTCCCAATCTACAGTCTCAGGATTACACTCTACGGTAATCTCTGCCGAAGGAAGTATATCAAAATTCTCTCTAAGAGTTGTCATTATCCTCGCAAATAACTCCTTAGAAAGATATGATGGCGTGCCGCCTCCGAAGAAAACCGTATCTACAGTCTTAGTTGCCGGTGCTGCCTTCGCCGCATCTGCAACTCCCGTCGTCACGGCAGTTGCCGCTCCAGCCGTCACTATAACTTCAGTACCGGCCTTTTTTCCTGCACGAAGCTCTATCTCACGGCACAGAGCTTCCACATAATCTGACATCTGCGCATCCCCACAAGGCGGTGCCGACAGAAAATCACAGTATGCACATTTCTTTACGCAAAAAGGTATGTGCACATATATACCTATCGTTCCATTCATTAATCTTCATCCAATTTGAGAACGCTCATGAATGCCTGCTGTGGTATCTCTACGTTACCAATCTGGCGCATTCTCTTCTTACCTTCCTTCTGCTTCTCAAGGAGCTTCTTCTTACGGGTAATATCACCACCATAACACTTGGCAAGAACGTCCTTACGAACTGCCTTAACCGTCTCTCTGGCGATAACCTTGCTTCCGATAGCAGCCTGAATCGGTATTTCAAACAAATGTCTCGGTATCTCTTCTTTAAGCTTCTCGCACATTCTACGGCCTCTATCATAAGCCGTGCCGTTAAATACGATAAATGAAAGTGCATCCACTTCTTCTCTGTTAATAAGTATATCAAGCTTAACGAGGTCTGATTTTACATAGCCCTTAAGCTCATAATCGAACGAAGCATATCCTCTTGAACGTGACTTAAGCGCGTCAAAGAAATCGTAAATAATCTCATTAAGCGGCAAATCATATTTAAGAAGCGCTCTCGTTGTCTCCATATATTCCATGCCAAGATATATACCTCTTCTCTCCTGACAAAGTTCCATAATAGGTCCGATGAATTCAGTCGTAACCATAATCTCGGCTGTAACCATCGGCTCCTCCATATAATCTATCTCTGTAGGGTCAGGCATATTGGTAGGATTGGTAAGGTCAATAACCTCGCCGTCTATCTTATGCACACGATAAATAACACTTGGTGCAGTAGTAACGAGATCAAGGTTATACTCTCTTTCAAGTCTCTCCTGAATAATCTCGAGATGCAAAAGTCCAAGGAAGCCGCATCTGAATCCGAAACCGAGAGCAACCGATGTCTCCGGCTCATAGTGAAGTGATGCATCATTAAGCTGTAATTTCTCAAGTGCATCTCTAAGGTCCGGATATTTGGCTCCGTCTGCCGGATAAACACCGCAGTAAACCATCGGGTTAGCCTTCTTATAACCCGGAAGCGGCTCATCACATGGATTATTCGCATCAGTTATAGTATCACCTACCGCTGTATCCTTAACATTCTTAATACTTGCAGTAAAATATCCAACCATTCCGGCGCTAAGCTCTTCACAAGGAATAAACTGTCCTGCTCCGAAATAACCAACCTCAACAACATCTGCAACCGCCTTGGTTGCCATCATTTTAACTTTACTGCCCTTTCTGATAGTACCTTCCATAACCCTGAAAAATACTATTACACCTTTATATGAATCATATACTGAATCAAAAATAAGTGCCTTAAGCGGTGCGCCAGGGTCTCCGTTTGGTGCCGGAAGTCTGTTGACTATAGCCTCAAGCACATCCTCTATATTAAGTCCTGTCTTAGCAGAAATCCTTGGAGCTGTCTCTGCTTCGATTCCGATGACGTCTTCTATCTCAGCAACTACTCTCTCAGGCTCCGCACTAGGCAAATCAATCTTATTAATAACCGGAACTACCTCAAGGTTATGGTCGATAGCAAGATATACATTAGCAAGTGTCTGTGCCTCTATTCCCTGTGCGGCATCAACAACAAGAATTGCACCCTCACAGGCTGCAAGACTTCTCGATACCTCATAGTTGAAATCGACATGTCCGGGAGTATCTATAAGATTAAATATATACTCTTCCCCGTCCTTAGCTCTATATACGGTTCTAACCGTCTGTGCCTTGATTGTAATACCTCTTTCACGCTCAAGGTCCATGTTATCAAGCACCTGTGCCTGCATTTCTCTATCGGTAAGCAAGCCGGTCTTCTCGATAATACGGTCAGCCAGGGTTGATTTACCGTGGTCAATATGTGCTATTATACAAAAATTACGAATTTTACTCTGATCAACAGATGACATTCTTTAGTCCTCCCATTCAAACACTATCACACCTATTTTATAAGATGTAAAGTTTATTGTCAATCAAAGGTTTTAGCAGCTATCCTTTCTACTCCACGGTAACACTTTTTGCAAGATTTCTGGGTTTATCCACATCAAGACCTCTCGCCACGCTGATATAATATCCCATAAGCTGAAGGGGTACTATCGCAAGGCTTGTGACAAAATGTTCATCCGTCCTTGGTACATATACGGTAAAATTGGCTGTATCTTCTATACTATAGTTACCAACATTGGTTATACCCATAAGATATGCGCCTCTGCTCTTCACTTCTATCATGTTACTTAGCATCTTGTCATATAGTTCACTTTGTGTCATGACACCGATGACGAGCACACCATCTTCGATAAGACTTATTGTCCCGTGCTTTAATTCTCCTGCCGCATATGCTTCCGAATGAATATAGCTTATTTCCTTCATCTTAAGACTTCCCTCAAGACTTATCGCATAATCTATTCCTCTGCCGATAAAAAAGACATTTGAAGCGTTCGCAAATTTGCTGGCAAACCACTGTATTCTTTCCTTATCATGCAAAATATCTTCTATCCTCTTAGGAAGCAACGCCATCTCTGAAAGCATTTTGTCAAATGTCTGTTTCTCCATCTCTCCTCTTGCATTTGCTATATACATAGCGAGAAGATACGAAATGATTAGCTGCGTACTGTATGCCTTGGTTGTTGCAACAGCTATCTCCGGCCCTGCAAGTGTATATATAACAGAATCCGCTTCCCTCGCTATACTGGAGCCTACAACATTAACGATAGCAAGGGTTTTTACTCCTTTTTCCTTAGCAAGTCTTAATGCCGCAAGGCTATCTGCGGTCTCACCCGACTGCGAGATAATTACTACCATAGAATTCTTTGATAGCTTTGGATTGCGATATCTGAACTCCGAAGCAAGGTCCGTTTCAACGCAAACCGTCGTGATATCTTCTATTACATACTTTGCAACAGCCGCCACATGATAAGCCGAGCCGCATGCAACTATATATATGCGCTCAAGCTTCTTTGCCTGTTCGCAATCAAACACTCCCTTACCAAAATCTATGTTGCCGTCTTTCACATAAGCTCCTATTGTATTCCTAACAGCTTCCGGCTGTTCGTGAATCTCCTTCATCATAAAATGCTCATATCCGCCCTTTTCGGCAGCCTCGGCATCCCATTTTATTTCAACGGCTTCTTTTTCTATCTCTTCACGGTCTATGTTATAGAAATGAACATTTTCTCTTGTAATTTCAACTATTTCGAGATTATCAATATAATACACCTTTCTGGTATGCGAAAGAATTGCCGGAACATCCGATGCAATTAAATAACCTTTTTCGCTTTTTCCAACGATAAGCGGACTGTCTTTTCTTACAGCATACAGCTTATCAGGCTGCTCACTAAACATTACCCCAAGAGCATATGAACCTCTCACTCTAAGCATGGTTCTTGCTATAGCTGTAAGCGGCTCACCGGTTTTTTTATAATAATAATCAATAAGCTTGGTAACTACCTCTGTGTCTGTCTGTGACTCAAAGGAATATCCGCTTTTTACAAGCTTTTCTTTAAGTTCAAGATAATTCTCTATAATTCCGTTATGCACAACTACTACCGAATGTCCCTCGCTGTAATGCGGATGCGCATTAACCTCAGAAGGTTCGCCGTGAGTTGCCCACCTCGTATGTCCGATTCCGCAGGTTCCGTTTACCGCATTCCCCGAATCAGTCTTATCTTCAAGGACTTTCAATCTTCCTTTTGCCTTAACTACATTAATCTTTCCTGACTCATCCCTGACAGCAATGCCGGCAGAATCATAGCCTCTATACTCCAACTTCGACAATCCTTCAAGTAATATAGGCGCCGCCTTTGCCTCTCCGATAAAACCTACTATACCGCACATACCTTATTCCTCCCGGTAAAACTTCACGTTTCACATGCTCTTTTCCACATACTGCATTTTGCATGTTGCCTTTCTAATCTTTTACAGGCATTTCTATCTATAATTTTATTCTCTAACTTTGAATTATATGTGCGATTTTTGTTCTTTTTTTCTTATTCTCACTTTATGAACCATTTCCGTCTCTTCTCCAGCCTCTGCTTTTGGTTTAGCTTCCCTTGTTTCTCATTTCGTGAACCATTCCCGCCCCTTCTCCAGCCTCTGCTTTTGGTTTAGCTTCCCTTGTTTCTCATTTCGTGAACCATTCCCACCTCTTCGCCAGCCACCACTTTTGGTTTAGCTTCCCTTGTTTCTCATTTCGTGAACCATTCCCGCCTCTTCGCCAACCTCTGCTTTTGGTTTAGCTTCCGTTGTTCCTCATTTCATGCACCATTCCCATCTCTTCGCCAGCCTCTGCTTTTGGTTTAGCTTCCCTTGTTTCTCATTTCATGCACCATTCCCATCTCTTCTCCAGCCTCTGCTTTTGGTTTAGCTTCCCTTGTTTCTCATTTCGTGAAC
>JAFTJD010000069.1 GCA_017456585.1 Lachnospiraceae bacterium | reverse complement strand
TAAGTGCATTAGATGCTGTCTCTGTAAGCTGGTTAACAACACCACACTCACGGAATAAGTTACCAAGCATAAGCATACCAACAAGCGGAGCAGTTGAAGGTAAAATAAGTACTACAACTATTGTAACAACGATAGGGAAGAGAATCTTCTCTAACTTAGATACAGGACGAAGCTGTCCCATCTTAATCTTTCTTTCCTCTTCTGTTGTGAAGAGCTTCATAATAGGTGGCTGAATAATCGGAACAAGTGACATATAAGAATATGCTGCAACCGCAATAGGTCCCATAAGCTCTGTCTGTCCTAACTTACCTGCAAGGAAGATAGATGTAGGGCCATCAGCTCCACCGATAATTGATATAGCTGCCGCAGCTTCATCATTGAAGCCCATAGCGATAGCTAAAAGATATGCGATATAAATACCAAACTGAGCTGCCGCACCGAGAAGGAAGCTCTTTGGGTTAGCGATAAGCGGACCGAAGTCTGTCATCGCACCAACACCCATGAAAATAAGTGATGGTAAAATAGAATATTCATCAAGTATGTAGAAGAAACGGAGAAGACCGCCACCTTCTACCTTAAATCCGGATATATCACCAAGTGCAGTTACATCCTTAATAAGATTAGTAAGACTCGAAGCCTCTAAATGAACCTTCTCGCCTGCAGAGTTAGTGATTACATATGAAATCTCTTTCATAATATCCGGGTAAAGATTAACCAGCAGCATACCAAATGCAATAGGAGTGAGCAAAAGCGGCTCAAATCCTTTCTTAATTGCAAGGTACAAGAAAACACATGCAATGGCAACCATAAGATAGTTACCCCATGTTAACTGAAAAAACGCTGTCTGATGAATCAAATTACTGAACGTATCAACAAAGTAATCCATTTCTTAACCTCCATAGTTACTTAGCGTATGTATCATCATCAGACGCCAATTAATTTAATGTAGCCAAAACATCGCCTGCTTCAACGCTCTGTCCAACTGTAACGTTGATACCTGCAACTGTTCCGTCTTCTGAAGCAACGATTTCATTCTCCATCTTCATAGCCTCTAAGATAAGGATAACTTCACCCTTCTTAACTGCCTGTCCTGCTGAAGCCTTAACTCCAAGGATCTTACCAGGCATAGGAGCTGTAATCTTAACAGAACCTGCTGCTACAGGAGCTGCTGCTTTTGGTGCAGCCTTAGGTGCTGCTGCAGGAGCTGCTGCCTTAGGTGCCGCTACAGGAGCCGCTGCCACAGGTGCTGCTGCTACGCCAGCGCCATTCTCTTCTACTGTTACATCATATGCAACGCCATTTACTGTAATTGTATAATTTCTCATTATTAATATCCTCCTACTTAATTAAGCATTTTTCCATTTGCTTCTGCTTGATCTTCTGATTGAGCGAACCACGAATCCATCTGTTGATGTTCCCATGGAAGCAGCTATCGCTGCAGTAATTACTGCCACTAATTCTAAATCATCCATAGCAGCTTCTTCCACATATGTTTCCACTACTTCTTCTTTCTTTTCAATCTGAGAAATAATATTGTCTGTGGAACTAGCAATTGAAGCCTTATTTGCTTTACGTGCTTCAAGTTTATTCTGCGCAATGGAGATGTATTTGAACAAACTAATAATAAATGAAATCAGGACAAGTACGACAAATACAACTATCATACCCATCGCAACATTAAGCAATGCTCTTGTCAAATCAACAGCTAATACCATCATTCCCATAGTATCACCTCTTTACAGTACACATCCGTGCTTCTTTGCAGGACGGTCTTCTCTCTTTGTATATAACATTTCAAGAGCGCCAATTACATACTTTCTTGTATCCTGTGCTTCGATGATAGTATCAACATATCCTCTCTTAGCAGCAGCCTCAACGCTTGACTGTAATTTAGCATATTCGCTTGTCTTCTCTGCGATAGTAGCCTTAGCATCATCAGAAGCCTTAATTTCATCAGCATACATAATACGAACTGCCTGCTCTGCATCCATCATACCGATGCTTGCTGTAGGCCAAGCGTAAACGATATCCGCACCGATTGACTTACTGTTCATTGCAACATATGCGCTATCATATGCTTCACCAACAATTACATTAACCTTAGGTACAGACGCATTAGTAAATGCGTAGATTAACTTAGCAGCTGCCTTAGCAAGCTTCTTCTCCTGGCACATTGTAGCCTTGTATCCTTTAACATTAGTAAATGTTACTACAGGAATGCTGAATGCATCACAGAATTCTACGAATGAAGCAGCCTTCTCACAACCTTCTGCACTTAATCCGTCAAACTTCTCTGTTGCCTTGCCGTCTTCACCGATAATCTCAGTTCTGTTAGCAACAACACCAACTGTCTGTCCGTTCATACGAATGAAAGCACAAACCATGTCCTTAGCATAATCTTTCTTAACTTCAAAGAATGCATAGTTGTCTGCAATGTTAGAAATCAAGATAGATGTATCGCCTGCTGCACCTTCGATTCCGGCACATGCACGGTTAAGATCATCTGTACATTCTACGAATGTATCGTCATCCTCATTATTTGAAGGAAGATATGTAACTAACTCTCTAATCTTAGCAATAACCTCGTCCTCACTGCCTGTACCATCAACGATACCTGCTTCCTCGCTCTGGAACTTAGCTGAAGCTGTGTTACATTTAGCTTCATAGTTACCATCAATAGCATTAGGTGAATTAACGAAAAGCTTTGCGTTCTTTTCTTCCATAAATGTAAAATCAGTAAGTGTAGGAACGATTGCCATTCCACCACCACATGTACCAAAGATTCCTGTAATCTGAGGTACAACTCCACTTGCCATAGACTGTGCAAGATAAAGTCTTCCAAATGCATTAAGCGCATCTGTAGCTTCCTGAAGTCTAAGACCTGCGCAATCGATTAAACCGATAACAGGTGCTCCAACCTTCATGGCAAGCTTATAAATATTAACGATTTTCTTAGCATGCATCTCACCCATTGCTCCGTTAAGCACTGATGCATCCTGGCTGTACACATAAACAAGTCTGCCGTCTACCAAACCGTATCCGGTAATAACGCCATCTGCAGGTGTGTCTTTTTGCTGAATGTTAAAATCAGTATTTCTTGCTGTAACAAGATTACCAATCTCAACAAAACTATTACCATCAAGTAAAGCTTCTATTCTTCTACTTGCTGATACATTTGCAGTATTACTCATATCAAGCCCTCCATTTAAAAATAATAAAACAAATTATTCCAATTGTAATTCTACCTCATTTTTTTGTTTATTACAAGCTATATTTATAAAAAAAACATTTTTTGACAACTTTTTAACTAGTATAACTTTCAAGGAAATAATATAACTGTGTTTCATTCACAAAATACTTTCCATTCTCTATCTCAACCTTAAGTCCGTAGGGTAATTCATCCCATCTAACATCTGCATTTGCATAAATAGTATTATCTTCTGTTTTATAAACAACTATCTTCTCCTTTTCCCTAAAAGCAACATATTTATATTCCGGTTCAATATATTCATAATTCATTCTCGCCACAAGAATATTATTATCAAATGATACAAGTTCAATATTTTTAATATTTGTAACTATATTCTGCTCAGATAATTCAGCAAGATATGAATATTCTTTATTTTTACTATTATTAAGCTTATTGGAGTAGTTCAAATAGTAATTATAAACCTTATCTTCATCCAATCCCATAAGTTCAATAGGCACCGGCAATATCTCGTTAGTGTACTCTCCTGTTCTTATTTCATATTTTTCAAGTATATAAATTGTCCCTGCATTGACTACCAAAACCTCAGCAGCCTCTTCTTTTGACAGTTCATCACCAAGCGTTACGCCACCTTTTAACGCACTTTCATCATATAATTTATTCTCCTTAAGATCGTTATAGGTTATGCTGTATACAAGATAATAAACAAAGTAACAATATGCCATAATGCAAAGTGTCAATAATAACAAACGATATTTTTTTACCATAATATTGCCTCCGTATTTCATAACAATATTATTAGTATTTCCTGACATTTATGTTTTAATCGCAAAAAAGCTGATGTAATCCGACTTATATTAGTCAAATTACATCAGCTATAAATCATCAAAATTATATCTATGGCAATAATCTAAGTGCCTTAAATAGTCTTACAAGCTTATCACCCTTAGGAAGACTTCTTACATCATTTTCATCAATCCCTCTGAAAATAAGAAGTGCTATTGCATATACAAGAACGCCTCCTATCACAGCAATTGCACAAGCAAGCGAACGCATAAGCATCGTCGCTTCCGGCACATTGCTTATAACAAGCTTATGAAGTCCAATTACAACAAAGGCCATTATAACAGCAGAAATTATAGGAATAACAAAGGTCTTAAAATATTCCTGCCTATATTTCAGAAGTCTCATAAGAGCAAAGCTGTTAAACATACACACAATCAGAGCAAATGCAATATAAGAAACCATTACTCCATATATTCCCATATCAAGTGCACCAACACATACAGCAAGAACAAGCAAATGTGTTACCAGTGCCATACCCGCACTAAAAACAGTAAAGGTTTCTCTGTTAATTCCTTGAAGCGCAGCTGTAGTAATCGTAGAAAGCGAATACAGCACAACAGCTACAGTTCCGAATCTCATTAAATTAACTGAAACAGCCCCGCTATTCGGGAAAATCAGTTCCAATATAGGCTCTGCAAGCACAGAAAGTCCGACCGCAGAAGGTATCGCAATAAGCATACCGAATCTGACTGCCTTATTGAGTTTCATTCTTAATGTCTTAATATTACCCTTAACCAATTCCTTAGCAAAATCAGGAATAATAGACACAGCAAGTGCCGTTGCAACCGAAATAGGTACTGTAACAAGGACTTTATACTGTCCTGTGAAAACACCCCACAGAGTAGAAATCTCATCCTTAACCATGCCATCTTTTATCATAAGCTTATTAAAAACAATACTTTCAACTGTGGTATTACAATTAAACAGAATACTGTTAAATATAAGCGGAACGGCTGTGGCCGCTATCAAGCCCATAATCTTAGGCATAGATTCCGTTGCAAGTCCGCCCCTATCCTTTCTCACAAGCTTGGCAAGCTGTCTGCTGTAAAGTTTGAAAACAAAGAACAGAAACAATAATGCAACAGTAGCACCGAGAAATGTACCCATAGTTCCGCCTGCAGCACCGTAAGCTTCTGCATGTGACTCTGTACCAACTACCGAGTCATACATGGCACCATAATTAAACAAATGAAGTGCTGCAATGATACTCACCACAGCATTAACTATCTGTTCAAATATCTGCGATATAGCAGTTGGTATTGTAGTTCCGAGTCCCTGAAAGAATCCCCTCAAAACACCCATCATGGACAAAACAAAGAGCGTAGGACCAAGTACCATCATTGCCCATTTTGCCATAGGGATTCCTATAATCTCACTTGATAAAAAGCCTGCGCCGAAGAACATAATCGAACCGGTAATGCATCCTATCGTTATCGTAATAGAAAGCGCGCTCCAGAAGATTTTCTTCACGGTTCTGTATTTACCCAATGCTTTATTCGCAGCAACAAGCTTTGAAACAGCTGCCGGTATTCCGTGATACGACAGCATAAGCATAACCGAGTATGGTTCATATGCATAAGAATAGTATCCCATGCCTTCATCTCCGATTATATTGCGCATTGGAATTCTATATATAAGTCCTATTATTCTGACAAGAATTGCCGCAACGGCTAATATACTTCCCTGAACAATAAAACCATTATTCTTTTTTCTATCAGCCATTTTCTATATCCTTTCCCGAAAAGGCATAAGGCAACATCTCATTGATGTTCATTTCTAAAATCCCTTTTTCGCAATCTTCTAATATAATCAAAGACTCCTTAGAAGTGCCGTCCATAAATTCAGACATAACCTGTCTGCAGATTCCGCACGGGTAGGCATAATGTCCTGACGAACAAACTACTGCTATCTTAACAATCTTCCTATAGCCGCATGAAACTGCATTAAAAATAGCTGTCCGCTCTGCACATATAGTTGCTCCGTATGATGCATTCTCTATATTACATCCGCCAAATATTCTTCCGTCTTCTGTAAGAACCGCAGCTCCAACCTTAAAAGAAGAATATGGTGCATATGCTTTTTCCATCGCATCTTTTGCTGCCTGCAAAAGTATCTCTGCCTGTCTATCCATACCGGCCTCCAAGTAGTTATTTTACTACTATTTTCTTAACATTTGTATCAAACACAAGGCTTATCCATGTCTTACCCTGATTAAGAGCAACCTCTGTGCCATCACTATAATAATATCTGGTGATACCGAACTCTTCGTCCTTAGCCCATGTGATATCTACACATTTACCACCTGTGATGTACTTACCTGTTCCGTTACCCTGATTATGAATGTAATAGTATCCGTCACCATAATCATAATAATCAACAACCTGGAAAATCACATTATCGAACGCAAGCTGATTACCTGTCTCAACATCTACCTGCTTGCCTCCAAATTGGAAACGATAATACTTCATATCTGTTGAATTATACTCAAACCACGGTGAATTATTCGTATATCCCGGCGAAACATATGTAGCATCAACCGCATTGGCTCCGCTAAGTACAACCCTATTGTTATCGTCTGTAAATTTAAAATGTCCGCTATAATTATCGCTGAATGTTGTACGATAATTCTTATATTTTATACCTGCCGCAATGCCCTGTGCACTTGTATATGCATTGTGTGGTGCCTTACGGTCAGTTGTTCTGTAATATGTAACTGTTCCTTCGCCTTTAAGACCGCTAAGATTATCAACTGTTGTTGAATTAAGAAGCTCATCCGCATAAACTGCACTTCCGAAATGAGCAAATATCGCATCAAACTCAAGCGCTATGTACACATGATATAATCTTGCACTTCTTACAGAACCAATCTTATCAAGTGCAGAATAATCTTCAAATAAAGCAAGAAGTCTTGTAATACCACCTTCAACAGGTGTCTCAAAAATGACCTCAGCCTTTTCTATTCCACTCTGCGGAACGGCTGTAATAATGTTACTAAGTACTATAGCTATAGGTCTTTTTCTGGCAATATCACGGCTTACCCACTTACCTGTAAGATAGCTTCTTGCCATTCCTTCTGTATTACCCGGTGTATCACCTGTCTGATCTGTTGTAGGCTCTGTAGTTTCACCAACATTAGAACTTGTAGTTTCGTCTGTCGAGGTTGTCTCTCCCGGAACAATCTCTATAGTAGGTAATGTAGTTGTCTCCTCAGGTGCAGTTGTAGTAATAACATCATCCATGCTTGATGGTGTCTGTATCTCAGGCACTTCATTAAGCTTGCAACCGGCAAACGCCAAAGACAATGTCAATGCTGCTACCACACAAATCCCCGTTTTCTTAATGTTTCTTGTAATCTTCATCTTTAACTCCCTTTCATTAACGTTCAATTTTCAAAAGTTTAAGAACCTCTTCCTGTCTTTTCTCCATAAGCTTAGCTTCTTCTTCTGTCATATGATCATACCCAAACAGATGAAACATGCTGTGTGCCGTAAGAAAAGCAAGCTCCCTTTTAGTTGAATGTCCGTATTTCTCGGCCTGTTCTGTCACCTTTTCCAGTGATATGACAATATCTCCAAGCATTAATTCTCCGCTCTCAGGATTGAAGCAATCATCACACTCCTCAAGGAAATCAAAATCACCAGGCTCATCATATTCAACTAACGGAAAAGATAATACATCCGTCGGCGAGTCCACTCCTCTGAACTCTTCATTAAGTTTATGAATGTTTTCGTTATCTGTCAAGAGTATATTTAGTTCTACTTCATAAGGACATCCCTCATAATCAAGTGCAGCGTCAACAACGCTTTTAAGCAATTCCTCATATTCCTCTTCCAGATTATCAATACGATATTCTGTCTCTTTTTCAATAACAAGCGACATACTCGTTAATCCTCCTTAATCACATCAATATCATCAAACAAGATGTCATCTACTTCAACATCTGCCGAATCACCGTTTTTACGTCTCCAGGCCTGGCAAAATGCCGCCTTAATCCTATTAAGCTCTCCGGGTGTCAAATCACACATATCAAGCGCACCGCTTGATATTCTAAGTGAAATCACCTTATCTATAAGCTTGGATTTCTCCGGTAATGGTGTGTTTTTCTTCTTTAATGCATCTATACTGCTTATAACAGTATCCGCAAGCATTACAATTCCGGCCTCTTTTGATTTTGGCTTGCCAACATTAATATTATGTTCATTAATAATATTCTGAACGCACTCGGGAATCTTATATTTCTCACATATCTCTATTCCCTTCTTTATGTAATTACCACCAAGACCTTGTCCTATTTCATGGTATATGGCACCGGCACGCATTATATCAATATCAACGCCCTGAATATCTGCATCCTTAATATTCTCAACAAGCTTGGCAACACTTCTTACGTGTACATAAACTTCATGTGACCTCTCCTTAAGCTGAGCCACCGGTTCAAAATCATCTTTACATATCTTGTTAAGCTTCTCCTTAAAATTAAAACCGAATGAAGTTGCAACAAATGGGAAAAATACCAAAAAGACTGCAATCTGAACCACTCCGGCTATAAGTCCAGTAACCAGATCCTCTGGAAGAACAACTCCGAGTGCATAATAGTTAAGTCCGATATACCCTGTCGCATATATGCCAATAAGTGCAACAGCACCCAAAGCAAGCTTAATCGTATTCTTAAATGTTACAGCAAAAAAGCTTCCGATTACACCAAATATCATAAACAAAAGTAATGACTCTACCGGGTCCATTCCAAAAAGAACACATTCTATCGAATAGAAAATCATAGATGCAAGACCCGTTTTAGTTCCAAATAAAATCGTAAGTAACATCGGCACCGCACATACCGGTCTGTATACAGCCGGTAATTTGTATCCAAAAACTATAACCGCCATATTAAATGCATGACAAAAAATAATCATAAATACAAATCCGTTCGTTTTCAGATGTGCACTATCCGTCTTCTCAAGCAAAATCCACAGATAAAATATAGTGAGTATAATTCCAAAAACATATATTGATATCTTTTCATTCAAAAACATCATTTCATAGAAAAACTCACATCCGCCAATCAACGCAATAGCTGTAATCAATAAAATACTTATAAATATAATTATCTTATTCTTCTTTGTCATATGTTCTCTTACCTCTCAATCTTATTCTTGCGGTTATCCCCTGTCTGCTTCTTCGAAATTCTTGTTTCGTATTCTTCATACGCCTTAACAATCTTCTGTACCAACGGATGTCTTACAACATCGAGATTGGTAAGCTTCATAAACTCTATATCATCAACATCCTTCAAAACTTTAGCTGCAACATCAAGACCTGACTGCGTTCCCGCAGGCAAATCCTTCTGTGAAAGGTCTCCGGTTATAACAACCTTGGAGCCAAAGCCTATTCTTGTAAGAAACATCTTCATCTGTGCCGGTGTGGTATTCTGTGCTTCATCGAGAATAATAAACGCATCATCCAGCGTTCTTCCTCTCATATACGCAAGCGGAGCAACCTCTATAAGCCCCTTTTCAGTATTAGCCACAAAGCTTTCTGCTCCCATAATCTGATAAAGAGCATCGTAAAGCGGTCTTAAATACGGATCAACCTTACTTTGCAAATCACCCGGCAAAAATCCAAGCTTCTCTCCTGCTTCAATAGCAGGTCTTGTAAGAATAATTCGTCCAACCTCGTCATTCTTAAACGCTTGTATTGCCATCGCCATGGCAAGATATGTCTTACCCGTTCCTGCCGGTCCGATTCCAAACACAATCATATTGTTACGAATCGCATCAACGTATTTCTTCTGTCCGAGTGTCTTTGGCTTAATAAGCTTACCGCCAATTGTCCTACACACAACATCTTCATCTATATCAAGCAATACTTTATCTTTAGTTTCATGAGATAATGCAAGTGCATAATCTACATTCTGTTCCGTCACCTGATTACCTCTTTTTGATAACTCAACAAGCTGTTCTATCACCCTTTTGCATTTCTCAACCGCAGCCTCACTACCTACAAGCTTAATCTCAGAGTCTCTGTTAAGTATAGATACATGCAATGCCTTCTCAATCTTCTTTAAATATATATCAAATTGTCCAAACACATTTCCCATATGATTAGACGGTATATCAATTATCGTCTCGATAACACTCACTCTGTTCACTCATTCCTCTCTTCGTAATCATCCTCAACCTGATAAAGATTCTCTACGGAAACATTCTGTCCAAGTTCTTCTATAACTATTATCTTGCCTTCCGCAGCATAATAATTATCACCTTTTATTATTGTAACATTATTTTCAATAATTTGTACCCCTTTTTCTAATAATTCATCAAAAAAATATTGTAAATTATTGTCAAGCTTCGATATTGCTTCTTCCTCGCTAAGTTCTATAGTTTCAACTTTGTATTCATTATAAGTTGTTTGCCACCAATATATAGGCAAATAGAAATTAGGGGCAAGTTTTAATTTAAATTGTTGTACGGTTTTATCATAATTCGCATATTTCACCTTGCCTGCATACAGATATACACTTTTATCCATGAATCCGAAACTGTATGATTTTTTATTTTCACCTGTATATACCTGTTTTTCGGTTGTAATATATACTTTATCACTATAATTATACGCAGTTTTGGCTTTAATATCAGCATCCGCATTGGTATATTTCTCACTGATAACTGTTCCGTATTCATCTTTAACCACAACATTTCCGCTTACAAGAATGTCATTTTTACCAACGACATCCCCTTCTTTAACAAGCGGAGTTCCGCTTCTCGTTATTATCGAAGTAATAATGCCTTCTTTATCTGCTATAAGATCACTCATTTCACAATCAGTTTCTTCAATAGTTTCGTAATCATAATTTTCTCTAACATGTATCGTAAGCCTGGTTCCTTCTAAAGACACCGACACCCAAGTTATATCAAAAAAATCATTGCGTATTGTTTTTTCTATTGAAGTACAGTCTATATCCTTCTTAAGAACACCATGCTTAATTCCTCTACTATATAAATATTCTATCATAGCATCTTCTGTATATGTATATAATCCGACAAAATGTATGTCCCATATAAACAAAGACATAATATACATAATTACAAAGAAAAGAATAATTCCTAACAAGTATGCTTTTCTGTGCTTATTTCTGTTTATCTCAAATGGATATCCACACTTCTGTTTAATTCTGACTTTTGTTTTTGTTTTTCTGGCAATTTCTTTTATTTTAAAAAAATCTGCAATTGAAACACATATGCTGTATCTTTCTTCTTCATTGCTGACATCCCATGCAAATATTTCTTTTGATTTACAAATATTTAAAAACCTGCAGATATCCTCTCCCTCAAGGTCTAGTCTAATATATCCGTATAATTTATTTATAAATTTCTTCATAATATGCCCCTGATTCAGAAATACTTAATCTCATCAAACTTACCTTTTACAAGCATAGTATCGTGATTATACGAAATAATTCTTATCTTTTCTCCAAGTATTTGTACTCTGCAGTTTTTACCCAGAACCTTAATTACCGTATCCGTATATTCTAATATGCTTCTATAATTCTCTATATAGACCTGATTTTTATCAGTAAGCATCATATTCAAACTACCAAGTATACAATCATTCGGCAACTGGAATGCATCAGCTATTCTCTTCGCAATGGAATAATCGGATTTGCCTGACTTGCTTCGCATAGGCCATCTCCTAAAGTTAATATACATAAATATATGTTATCAACAACGAAAAAAGACTTCCAAAAAATGGAAGTCTTTTAATAATTAATTATATTTACGCTTTCTTGCAGCCTCAGATTTCTTCTTACGCTTTACACTGGGCTTCTCATAATGTTCTCTCTTGCGAATCTCCTGCTGGATGCCTGCCTTTGCACAGTTTCTCTTGAATCTGCGAAGCGCGCTATCCAAAGACTCGTTATCTTTAACGATTACATTTGACATAGTATCACACCTAACCTCCCTCCAGTTGTGTATTGTGCTAAATACAACTGTTTGGGTATTTTTTCATTGCACTATTAGCATTATAGCATAATTTATTCATTCGTCAACTATTTTTTTATTTTTATACAAAAAATTTACAATTTAATAATAAAAATAATAGTTTTAAACCTGCTCACTAAGTACAACTTCTACCTGTGCAAGTGCTGCATCTATGCCTGCGGCATTCTTACCTCCGGCCTGTGCCATGTTAGGACGACCACCGCCGCCACCGCCTACTAAACCTGCGATAGCCTTGATAATATTGCCGGCATGTGCACCCTTCTTCTCAGCCTCAGGTGTAACCATTGCTATAAGATTAACCTTGTCTGCGCCCTGTGATGATGCAAGCACAACAACACCTTCACCAAGCTTATCCTTAAGCTGATCTCCAAGATTTCTAAGACCATTCATATCAACATCCGCAACCTTAGTTGCAAGTAATTTAACGCCCTTAACATCTTTAACATTATTCATAACATCACCAAGTGCATTATTAGCAAGCTTAGCTTTAAGCTTCTCATTCTCACTTGATAACGCTTTGATTTCATCAAGAAGACCTTCTATTCTCTTTACAAGATTGTGTGGTTCTGTCTTAGCTGTCTTTGCAGCTGCCATAAGCTCAGCTTCCTGATTCTTATAATACTCAAATACTTCATTATCAGTAATAGCTTCGATTCTTCTTACACCTGCAGCTATACCATTCTCTGAAAGAATCTTAAACGCTGTAATTACACCTGTATTATTAACATGAGTACCACCGCAAAGCTCCTTGCTGAATTCACCCATGCATACAACTCTTACAGTCTCACCGTATTTCTCACCGAATAATGCCTTAGCTCCGGTCTTCTTAGCATCCTCAATTGACATCTCTGCTGTCACTACAGGAGTATTCTTTCTTATCTCTTCATTAACTATAGCCTCAACCTTTGCAAGTTCTTCCTTAGTCATGGCTGAGAAATGTGTAAAGTCAAAACGAAGTCTGTCCGCAGCAACCATTGAACCGGCCTGTTCTACATGAGTTCCAAGAACCACTCTAAGAGCTTCCTGTAAAAGATGTGTTGCACTATGATTCTTGCCTATAGCCTGTCTTCTGTCTACATCAATAGAAAGATGAACCTTAGCACCTTCTTTAAATATACCTGATGTAACAACACCAACATGTCCGATTCTTCCGCCCTTAAGCTTAATAGTATCCTTAACCTCGAACTCAGCGCCTTCACATGTAATAAGACCTGTATCGGCAGTCTGTCCACCCATAGTAGCGTAGAAAGGTGTCTCATCAACTATGATTGTGCCCTCTTCACCTGCAACAAGTTCCTTCACAATAGCACTGTCTGTTGTAAGAACAGAAATCTTTGAATCAAACTCGTTATTCTCATATCCAACAAACGCTGATGTAATTGACGGATTAATCTCATCATATACTGTAGCATCAGCGCCCATATAGTTAGTTGTTGCTCTGGCATTTCTTGCTGTTTCTCTCTGAACAAGCATAGCCTGCTTAAAGCCTTCCATATCAATCGAAAAGCCTTTCTCCGAGAGAATCTCCTCAGTAAGATCAGTAGGGAAACCATAAGTATCATATAACTTAAATGCGTTGTCGCCACTAAGTACCTTAGCACCTGATTTAACAAGCTCAGCTTCCATATCTGCAAGAATACTCAAGCCCTGATCAATTGTCTTGTTAAATTTCTCTTCCTCAACAGTAAGAACTTTTAAGATATATTCCTTCTTCTCTTCTAATTCCGGATATCCGTCTTTAGACTCGTTAATTACTGTTTCACAAAGCTTCGCAAGGAACAAACCATTAATTCCGAGAAGTCTTCCATGTCTTGCGGCACGACGAAGTAATCTTCTAAGAACATATCCTCTACCCTCATTGGATGGGATAATTCCGTCAGATGTCATAAATGTAACTGAACGAATGTGGTCAGTGATAAGACGAATAGAAACATCCTTCTTCTCATCTGTCTGATATGTTACGTTTGCAAGCTCACAGATACGATCACGAATAGCTTTCATTGTATCAATATCAAATACTGATGTTACATCCTGTACAACAACAGCAAGTCTCTCAAGGCCCATACCTGTATCAATATTCTTCATTGCGAGTTCTTCATAATGTCCGTTACCATCGCTCTCGTACTGTGTAAATACGTTATTCCATACTTCCATAAAACGGTCGCAGTCACAACCAACCTTACAGTCCGGCTTACCGCATCCGTACTTTATACCTCTGTCATAATATATCTCTGTACATGGACCGCAAGGACCTGCGCCATGCTCCCAGAAATTATCACACTTACCATCCTCGTCACGATAAAATCTGGTAATCTTATCAGCCGGAACACCTATTTCATCAGTCCAAATCTTGAAGGCCTCGTCATCTTCAAAATAAATTGAAGGATAAAGTCTCTCAGGTTCCATACCGATTACTTCGGTAAGAAACTCCCATGACCATGCAATAGCTTCATGCTTAAAATAATCTCCGAATGAGAAATTACCGAGCATCTCAAAGAAAGTAAGATGTCTTGCAGTCTTACCAACATTCTCAATATCACCTGTACGAATACATTTCTGACATGTAGTGATTCTCTTTCTCGGTGGAATCTCCTGACCTGTAAAATAAGGCTTAAGCGGAGCCATACCTGCATTAATTAATAACAAACTCTTATCATTATTAGGTACTAATGAAAAGCTGTTAAGTCGTAAATGATCCTTGCTTTCAAAGAATTCAAGATACATTCTTCTAAGCTCATTTAATCCATACTGTTTCACAATCTGTTCCTCCTCGCTGTAACGCAACTTATACATTAATCTTCGTTGCCCTTAAGCGCCTCTTTCTCGTTTTTCTTTTTTCTCCAAAACTTTCCAAGCATAATGCCGCCATAACCAACTGCGGCTACTAAAATAAAACAAATCAAATAATTAAACAAACTATTTAATACTTCAATCATATTATAGCCTCCTTTTAATTAATCTGCTTTAATCTGATGGAAACCTTTCTTACCCTTCTTAATTACAAGTGAGCCGTCAGCATCAAAATCTGCTGTTGTAAACTTACGCTCAATATCTGTAACCTTAACATCATTTACAGTAACACCACCCTGAAGGATAAGTCTTCTTCCTTCTGAACGTGTTGCTGCAAGCTTAGTATCAACAAGTAATGTTATAAGATCCTTACCTGCATCAAGTTCATCCTTAGCATATGTTGTAGTAGGCATATTATCGCTCTTGCCGCCTGAAGCAAATACTGCTCTTGCAGCTTCCTGTGCTTTAATAGCTTCTTCCTCGCCATGAACAATCTTGGTAATCTCAAAAGCAAGAACCTCTTTTGCCTTATTAATCTCTGCACCTTCAAGTGCACCAAGTCTTCTTACCTCATCCATAGGAAGGAATGTAAGAAGTCCGAGACACTCTTCAACCTTAACATCTTCAATATTTCTCCAGTACTGATAGAATTCGTAAGGTGAAGTCTTCTCAGGATTCAACCATACTGCACCCTTCATAGTCTTGCCCATCTTAATACCCTCACTTGTTGTAAGGAGCTTAAATGTAAGACCATATGCAGGTTTCTGCTCTTTTCTTCTGATAAGCTCAACACCACCAATGATATTAGACCACTGATCATTACCGCCAAGCTCAAGGCAGCAACCATAATCCTTATGAAGCTTCCAGAAATCATATGACTGCATTAACATATAGTTAAATTCAAAAAATGTAAGACCTTTCTCCATTCTCTGCTTGTAGCACTCAGCTGTAAGCATCTTATTAACAGAAAAATGTACGCCGATTTCACGAAGGAACTCAACATAATTAAGGTCAAGAAGCCAATCTGCATTATTAGCAATAATGGCATTATCATTATCAAAATCAATAAACTTTGAGAGCTGCTTATGGAAACACTCTGCGTTGTGCATAATAGTTTCCTTAGTCATCATTGTACGCATATCCGACTTACCTGTCGGGTCACCAATCATAGTAGTTCCGCCACCAAGAAGTGCTATCGGTCTGTGACCGGCTCTCTGCATGTGCATCATCGCCATAACAGTCAGGAAATGTCCTGCTGTAAGACTGTCTGCTGTTGCATCAAATCCTATATAAAAGGTTACTTTTTCCTTTCCGAGCAATTCACGAACCTCTTCTTCGTGAGTTACCTGCTCAATAAAACCTCTTTCAAGCAACACGTCATAAACATTTGTAGACATCTAATCGTCCTCCTATTGTAATTGTAAAACTAATATTTATCCTATCACAACAAATCTTCTTTGTAAAGTTATTCCTCAGTAAAATATCTGTCTATATATTCGTAAGTTTTTTCTTTGGTAAGTCTTATATATTCCTTATTATACGCCAATCCGTCAAGGGCTTCATCGGCTGCCTTTGCAACATCCTGTGACAGTTTTTCTCTTTCTGCTCGGAAGCTCTGCTCATCCTGTTGCATACTCTCAACTGCAACAACGGATTTCGCTGTATAATACGCATCCAGGATTTTATTAAGTTCCTCTTCCCATACACCCTTCTCGTATATGGCAGC
>JAFTJD010000068.1 GCA_017456585.1 Lachnospiraceae bacterium | reverse complement strand
TAGGAACATCATCGCCCAGCATTTCATGCTTTTTATGCTTCTTAAGCACATCGTAAGCTATATTTTTTGCAATTGCACAGAGCCATGTATATTCACTCGACTTGCCTTCAAACTGCTTGTTTGCTTTTAATGCCTTAAAAAACGTTTCCTGCGTAATTTCTTCTGCCAAATCCGGATTCTTTACAATTAACAAAACAAAAGAATATATTTTCATAAAATACGCATTATATAGCTTTTCAAAATCCACGAATATCTCACCTCCTTTTTGCTTTCTACTACTTAGACTGACTAAGAGTAATTTCGTTACAAAAAATATACTACACATTCTGTTTATCTTCAATATAAGCTATATTATTATCTATTATATCTCTCCACTACAGCCAATAATAAAGAATGCCACAAACCGAAAACAATTCCCGATTTGTGGCCTATAATCATTACTTATACGATTTCCTTTAATTTCTCAGTCTCAATCTCTATAACACTTTTATCAAGTCTTCGAAATAGTATTTCTGTCTCCGGAAGCTGAGAATATTTTCTTTTACTTCCAATGATTCTCGATTTCCTGGCGGATAATCTCTACATAACGTTTTGCCTTCGCGATATCATTGTGGATAGTGTATACGTCTCGCTGTGTAATCTCCATCTTACATCCTCTTGCGGCATTAAGACTCTTGCGGATGTGTTCACGGACTGCTGCTTCGTCTAAAGTCGGATTTACGCCAAGGAAGTTAGGACTTGGCTTTCTATGGAAGATTACCTTGCTGCCCTGTAATCTCTCGCCCATGAACTCCTCGTTACACCATGGTGAAATAGATACTTTTCTTAAGTTGCTAAGCTTGCTTATACAGTTATCCCAAATCGGATCAACCGGCTCGCAGCAACCGTAAGAGAGCATACCATACTGCTCAGAAATCTTTTTGTAACAAGGGAAAATAAACTCCTCATACATTGCAGGTGAAATACCCACTGTCTCCTGAGAATCCATGAATCCCCATACATCCTTTGTTGTAAAAGGTCTCTTCTGCCACTCGTCATATCCCGGAAGCTCATTGTTAAAACTCCAAGTTCCCTGTCCTACGCTCTCGAAGCTTGTTGTAGGCATGATAAGACGTTTAGCTTCCAACATTCTGTAATATGCCAGTGTATCGTTAGCGATTCTATCCATCATCTCTTTAAAAAGCTCCGGATAATCATACATCGCAAACATCATGTTTTCCATGCTCATGAAATGTACCAACATCTGAGTAGGAACACTATAGAGACAATCCATCTGAACCTTAACCGGCAAAATATCCCCGATAGCCTCTTCGATGGCCTGACGCTTCTTCTCGGTTGAATCCATATCCACACCGAAATCTGTCTCCTTAAGCTTGTCGTAATCGTCTTCCAGGTCCTCTACTACAGACATAAAATGATGTCCAACGCTCTTATTTCCATCTGCATCAGTAGTATTTTCAATCTTAATCTTTATGCCGAATAACTCAAAATGAGTATCATAGTTTAACGGAAAATAGTCAGGAGTTACCCTGTCATCATCGAACAATTCCTGATTAAGGAAGTTACAATAAAGCTGAGTTTCAACCCATTTTGCAAATTCGCCCTGACATTTTAAACGCTGCGGTAAAATCTCCTGTGCAAAGGTCCACATTTCAAGATGAATCATAGGTCTGTCACCCTGTAACGCATTGTGCTTATACCATAACTTAATTCTCTCTTTGTTGCTCTCTTTATTAGCAAGCTCAAGCTGCTTCTTTGCTACTTCACGCAAAATCTCTCTATCCTGTGCTGAAATAATATATTCCATGTCCATCATCCTTTCATATTATCTTATATCCGGTCGTTTCCGAAACTGTCTTACAAACGATTATATTTATTATCTATTCAAACATCATAGCTTCCATATAATTTTCATTAAAATCTACATCCATGGACAGATTAATTTCTTCAGAAACCTGTACCAGCTTTTTCAAAACTTCTGCTCCGGATTCATCGGCAGTAAGATATTTAACCACACCGGCAAGGCAGCTGTTACCTACAGCTTCTATCCTGTCTGCAAATTCTTCCGGAATCATTCCTATCGCAATCGCTTTAGCGGTATCCAGCCTGTACCCAAAACCGCCTGCCAGATAAATCTTCGCGACCTGCTTCTTCTCGATGCCATACCTTAATATCAGAGTCTCTATTCCTGCCCTGACAGCAGCCTTAGCTAATTGAAGCTCTCTGATATCCTTCTGGGTAAGAGAAATATTCTTTCCCTCTGAAGTCTTTGCCAGTGGGAAGCCTTCTTCAAAATAGTCCTCTTCGAGCAAGCCTGTCTCATCAAGCAATTCTTCACGAAGAAGCTCTGACACAGCCTCTACAACTCCTGTTCCGCAGATTCCAAGCGGAGCTTCATCCTTGATAGTTCTAACATTGGCTTTTGCTCCCTCAAGCTTTACAGAGCATATAGCTCCGGCTACACTTCCCATACCGCAACTTATATTGCCACCCTCAAATGCAGGTCCCGCAGCAGTAGAGGTTACCATTATCTTCCCTGAATTACCCAGTGCCATTTCACCATTAGTTCCCAAGTCTACCAGCAAACAAATGTCATCATTTTTATCAAAATCACAGGCATATAATCCTGCTACAATATCTCCGCCCACAAAAGTGGAAATACCGGGAAGCACTACCACTCCGGCATCTCCATCCATTCCAAGCACCTCAGACATACTACCTTCCGTAAGCCTAATGTTAACCGGGGTAAACGGATAGACCCCCAAGCTTCTACAGTCATATCCGAGTAATAAATGTCCCATTGTGGTATTACAACCGATTGCTATTGTATCAATCTGCTTTAAATTCACGCCACTCTCTTTAAGTAATCTTGATATTCCGTTTCTTAAATCTGCCTGTATGCTTTCCTTGAGTTCCGCTTTTTTGCCATCAATGGATGCCTGCATTCTGGACACTACGTCCGCACCGTATCTACGCTGATTATTGACTGCAGATACCGTACTGCAGACATTGCCTCCTGCCTTATCAAGTAACTGAAAAGCAAGTGTTGTAGTACCTATGTCAATGGCTATGTCATAAAGCCCATCAGAATCTTTCGCCGCATCGTTATAACTTGTTGCCTCAGTCTCCGTGATCTTATCTTTTCTATATTCACTTATAGCTTCAAATTGTGATTCATCATTTAGTTCAAATGAAATCGTGAGGTTCTCACGTGGATAGAGCATGCATGAAAGTCTCCAGCCTTGTTCTAATTCTTCCTTTGAGAAAAAGCCCCTATCTTCGGACGATATATCCGCCTGCCCTTCAAGCACGCATATCTTACATTTGCCGCAACGTCCCTTGCCTCCACAAGCAGCACTTATGTAGTAGCCTTCGCGAATCAACGCATCCATAAGGGATTCATCTTTTTCAAGGGAAATATCTCTGCACCCATCACCTTTTCTTACCGTAACTTTTACCGCTTTACGGTCTTCAACATTTCGGAACTTACAATTTAAATTCGGGCACTTCGAGCAATCATGCTGTGCCCGGAACACTTCCTTGTCCTCCGTCAACACAAACACCTGACAGCTTGTTTTTACCGGGTCAAGCATATAGCCACAGGTTATATCTATTCCCAGACGTTCCTTTAGTTTAAGATGTTCCCATGCATCCTTCTGCACTTTCATGGAGATGTCATGAGGAGCCTCCAGACGCCTTAATATGCCGACATTTCGCTCTGCACACATTTCGCGAAGCTTCTCAAGCATTTTATCTTCCAATGAAAACAATGCATTATCTGCAATGGCATCACAAAGCATACCCCGGACATAATCACCTTTGGCAAATGCTTCTGTGCTGCACTGCTTTATCTTATCGCCTACACTTAGCACGGCATACACTACTTTTGTTCCTGCCGGGTATTCCTCAGTGGCCGCCGCCTCAGAAAGACTTCCTACTCCAAGAATCCCTACCGGCTCAGCAAATGCCTCCATATCCTTATAAATCTCAAGATATTCATCCACCATCTCTTCATAGACGGGACTATCCGGATTACAATCAATAGCATGCAGCACATGCTCCATTTTCAGTTGTACCTTAAGACCTTCGAGTAAATAGAAATCTTTCATAAACGCTCCGTTTTATTTTCTTTCTGCTATCGCAGCCTTTGCTACCTCTGCCGCTGTAGTTGCATCTGCCGTATAGTAATCTGCTCCGATTTGCTCTGCAAAATCAGAAGTAACAGGTGCACCGCCAACCATAACTACATATTTATCACGTAAGCCTTTTTCATTAAGTGCATCAATAACATCTTTCATATAAGGCATAGTAGTTGTAAGAAGTGCTGACATACAGATAACATCTGCGCCGGCTTCCTCTGCCTTAGCTATGAATGTGTCTGCATCAACATCTGTTCCCAAATCAATAATCTCAAAGCCTGCTCCCTTAAGCATCATAGCTACCAGGTTTTTACCGATATCATGAAGGTCACCCTTTACTGTACCGATAACTGCTTTACCTAAAGGCTCATTGCCAATCTCAACAAGCTTCGGCTCTAATATTGTGATTCCTGCTGTCATCGCTCTTGCTGCAACCAATACTTCAGGAACAAATACTTCGTTACGCTTAAATTTACCACCTACAATCATCATACCTGCAAGAAGACCTTCATTTAAAATCTCCTTCGGATCAATGCCCTGCTCCAATGCCTCTTCAACCAATGCCTTTACGTTCTTCGCACGGCCTTTCTGTAACCATTCTGAAATCTCATTAATAATCTCTGCTGCCATTCTTTTTTCCTCCTTGTATATTACTTATTTATGTATTTGCGAAACCATTTTACAAATGACTACTATTGCTTATTTAGTATAAAACTCGTCTACTGCATCAAAAAAAGCCTGTAAATTGTCAAGCGGTGTCATAGGCGGAATATCGCAACCGCTTGAAATCACGAAATTCGGATATTTACCGCAGCGCTCCAAAAGCTCTAATACTTCTTTACGAATCATCTCCGGATTGCCGTTTCTGATGGTTCCTGCCGGGTCGATATTGCCGATAATCATTTTATTCTCCGGAAGCGCCTTAAGCGTTGTCTCTATATCAATTGCATTGCCAAAGCTGTATGCAACTGCATCAATTTTCTCCATATTTGAAATAAGTGGTTCAACATTACCGCAGTTATGATACATTACTATGAAATTATCATCCTCTACGGCCTCTCTGATTCGCTGAACATATGGTGTAGAAAACTCATCTATAAGTCCCGGCGACAATAATCCTGCCGCAGGCTCTGCCATTGCAATACCGTTAGCTCCGACAGCCTTAAATGCCTTGGCATAAGCGATAAGAAACTCTGTTGCCTTCTCAAGCACTGTCTCAACCATCTCAGGCTCTTCATAGCACAGAATCATAATCTCTGTCATATCAAGCAATCTTCCTGCTAAGGAATACGGACCAATGATTCCTGCCAATACCGGTCTGTCTGTAATAAGCTCGCAAGCTCTTTCTATTCCCTTTATACACTCGCCTGTTCTTCCTGCCCCTACCTCAGGTACCAAAAGACTTTCTGCCTCATCTTCATCATGCACTAATGCGTCCAATACGGTAGGTACATCATCGGAGCTGTAATGCACTGAACTTCCAAATGCCTCAGCCTCCACAGAGAGATCCATGAGGCTAAATGCTGCCGCCGTATCAAAACGGTCTGCAATTGCCTTCATACACTGTGCCTGTAGCTCCCCGCTTCTTACCAGTTCCTCGACTGTATGCCCGATTATCTGAACACCGGGAAATGAAAGAATCGGCATTGCTTTTTTTACCGGGGCGGAAATACATTCCTCAATCCACTTCTTCATATCTCGCTTCATATTTGCCTCCTAATGCAATAACTTTGCCGTAAATTATCCGTAAAAGGATTCCTATTACCTTCATTGTACCGCATTTTCTTTCAAAATCAGTCCACATTATTGCTAAAAAATACGAAATTATTGCTTTCTATCTTGCCAACCGCCAAACTATATGTCACAATTACATTAGCGGGCAGTTTCAAATCTATATTGCAATTTTCAACTTGTTTATTGCATTCCCAATATCTTGATAGCAAAGCACTTAGGAATTATATGTTTCGCGAAGACAACATAGCTCCCATAGTAGAACTTCACTTTGCAACGCTTCGATAAAGCACGCCTCCGTCGTATGTCTGAGCCAAACTTCGGAGCTTATCATATGATTGCGCTCGCAACTTCTACGACCTTAAGTGGAACTATAGACTTTGCCGCTTCGATTTTTGATTACACGCCCCTCTCGCTAAACTCGAACAAGGTGCATATCGGTACAGTTG
>JAFTJD010000067.1 GCA_017456585.1 Lachnospiraceae bacterium | reverse complement strand
TACCTTTGGGATTTTTGCTCATGATGTACCTCCAATCTACACAGACAGGTAATCTGTTTTTAGGATACATCAGTGCATGACTAAATTCCAGTAGAATAGAAGTTATTTTTGCACAGATAGAAATTTGAAATTTATTTAAGACGCATAAATTGATGATTATAACCACATTTTCGGTGGCGATGCTGCCAAGAATGTGGTTTTTATTTTTCGAACGATCGTTCTGAAAATGTATTGACTTTTTGTAACGCAAAAAGTATAATTACAATGTGCACGAAAGGAGAGCATTATGAAAAAAATGGGACGTCCAAAAGGTGATAACAATATGGTGAAAAGTTACACTATCCGTATGGATGATGCAACTCTTGTTAGACTGGAAACATATTGCAAACTCATGAATGTTGCAAAATCAGAGGCTATAAGGAAAGCTATAAATGATATGGTTGATGATTGTGCTGAAATTAAGAATACTACGAGTTTAAAGAACTAAAGTACTACTATTTAGAAATGCTTATGCACAAGAGTTCACGATCCATCATTCGATGGTGCTAATACAATAATGTTCGGACTCAATAAGAATAAGTGAGATGGCAGAAGCCAAGGAGGACTTGAAATGGATAAAACAATTTGCGAACTTTTCGCTGGTGTTGGTGGGTTCCGTGTGGGAATGGAACGACTTAACACTGGTTGGCAGACTACGTGGTTTTCACAGTGGGAGCCGGAAAAGGTAAATCAATGGGCACATGATTGTTATGTTGCTCATTTTGGAGATTTGGCAGATACAAGAGGAGAGTATCATACAAGAGAAGACATTTCATTGATGAGAAAGGAATGTATCCCAGACCATAATTTATTGGTGGGCGGTTTTCCGTGTCAAGATTATAGTGTGGCTCACACATTGGCATCATCGCATGGTATCGAAGGAAAGAAGGGGGTACTTTGGTGGCAGATTAGAGATACAATAATTGCTAAAAACCCAGCATTTTGTATATTTGAAAATGTTGATAGATTATTAAAATCACCAGCAAAGCAAAGAGGAAGAGATTTTGGAATTATTCTTGCATGTCTTGCAAGTTTAAATTATTCCACTGAGTGGAGAGTGGTTAATGCTGCAACATATGGTGCGGCCCAGAGAAGGAGACGAACTTTTATATTTGCTTATCGAAATGATACTGTGTATGGACAAACTATGAGCCGTATGCAAGCAGAGGACATTGTTGCAAATAGCGGATTTATGAGACAGGCTTTTCCGATAATACAGATTTCTAATGAGGAACATGGTGATTTGGGAGCATATGAAACGGACGAAGATATTATTCGCATTTCAGACGAGTTCGAATTTACATTTAATAAAGCCGGATATATGCATGAAGGTCACATCTATACATGTGATATTGTTGAGGATGAAGTTCCACCAATTTTATTACGAGATATTTTAGAGGAAAATGTCGCTGAAGAATAGTATATTACTGAAGATAAAAAGCCGAAATGGGTATATTTAAAAGGAGCTAAAAAAATTCCAAGAAAGACTAAAGATGGGCATGAGTATGTGTTTTCAGAAGGTCCGGTAGCATTTCCAGATCCATGGGACAGACCCGGAAGAACAATGTTGACGAGCGAGTCTACGCTGAATCGGAGTACACATGTAGTAACAGACCCGGGAACGGGAAGATTACGATTAATAACTCCAATAGAAGCAGAGCGAATGCAGGGGTTTGATGATGATTGGACAAATCATGGAATGCCATCAAGAATGCGTTATTTCTGCATGGGAAATGCATTGGTTGTCCCGATGATTACACGAATGGGAGAAGTGTTAGATAATATTATTGCTAATGAACCATAAGCCGGAGGTGTATAGATGGATAATAGTCATTTTTTTCACAAAGAAGATTTGATTCGTATTTTAGAAAATGTGCTTAATAAAACATTAGGAGAAGTAGATTCAAAAAATGTTTTTGCGCGAACAATAGAACATCCTAAAATAACTGGAATTGCCGGAGACGTAATAGAACAATCGGTGCTTGGATATCCTGCGGATAGCGAGCAAAGACCAGACTTAAATGTCGATGGTGTTATGGTTGAATTGAAAACTACGGGTATGCGTGAAAGTGGACGTGGTAAAAAGAAGGAATTGACAGCGAAAGAGCCTGCCAGTATAACCGCTGTATCTATAGACAAAATTGCAAGTGAAGATTTTGATGATTCTGCCTTTTATCACAAAATAGAAAATATGTTATTTGTGTTTTATCATTATGATTCGAATGTTACGGTAAGAGCGGCAGAATATGCGAAATTCTTTATTAGAGGATATATGTTCTATCAATTTTCGGAAGATAATCTGGCAATTATTAGGAAGGATTGGCAAAGAATCAGAGATTTTATTGCAGATGTTCAATCGAGTTATTCGGAAGAAGAAGCACAGAAACATTATCCGGATTTATCAACTAAAATTAATAAAGAATTGGTGTATTTGGACACTGCACCTAAGTATCCTCATGCGCCAAGAATTCGTTTGCGCAGACGAGTTGTTACACTTATAGTTCAAGAAAAATTTGGAAAGAATTTAGAACCACTTCCAGATAAATATTATGGTTATCAGGATGTTGTAAATAAGTGTAAGGATATTACTTTATTACATAAGAATCAATCAATGGCGTCTATTTTGCGTGCATATAATGTTGAATTTGATACTACAAAAAAGCATAAAACAAAACAGTTTGCAGAACTAGCAATTGTAAGAATGTTTGGTGGTGAGGCAAAGAAAATGTCAAGAATTGGTCTTTTCCAAACATTTGGTATTATAGGAAAATCAGTTGCAATCACAGTAAATGAGACAAGAACAGAAGATATGAAAATGTTTGCGGTTGATTTTGATGAGTTGATTGAAAGAGAAATTGAAGACGAAACCACAGATACAATGAGGGAGAAAGTGTTTGAAGACTCAGCCTTGTTTAGTTATTTGAACGATAACAAATTGCTATGCGTAGTTTTCCAAGAGGATACAGCAGACAGTGAGGGAAATATTGATTTACAAGATAATAAGTTTTTAGGATTTAAGATGCTTGACTTAGCAACACCGGAACTCATGTCTGCGGCAAGGAAAATATGGGAAGAAGCAAGGGATAAAATTATAAATGATAAACTCTACGATGTTCCGGTTCTTCTTAAGGATGGAAGTGTACGTTATACTCCAAAGACAGGTATTCCAATGACAGCTCCTAATTTGCCAAAATCAGAAGAAAATATAGTGTTTTTCCGTGGTTCGGGAAAAAATGCGACTGATAAATCTCAAGAGGTTAACGGAGTAAAAATGTTGAAACAATATTATTGGATTAAAGGCTCCTATATTGTTGAGAAGATGAAAGAAATTGATTATCTGTAAGCAAGGTGTATGATTTTGAGGAGAGGGTATCATGAAACAGTGGGTAAATAAACATATGATTGTAATGTGGGTATTTTCTAGTATTATCTATGCATTTATCATTCATTGCCTTTATTCAGTATATTTAGAGAATACTTGGTTTGTAGCAAAGTGGAGTGCAGGAGAGATTTTGACTTATGCCAGTACGGTGTCGTTAGGACTTTTAGCAGTATGGCAAAATCAAAAATTTCAAAGAGAGAATGATAAAGCACAAGAAAGACTGGAGAGTATAATTAAGCATGCTAATGAAATTGCAATCATTAATAAGATTGTCGAATATGAAACGGAAAATATGCATCGGTTAAGACATGCATTTGACAATTTTTCACAGGCATGTGACCCACAAACAATTAGCTCACAATATGCAAATAATCGTACGGAAGTGATTAACATAATTTCAGCGATGGTAATAGCTGAACAAAAGTTGGATAATTGCTTTTTTGAATTAGGTCGTGAGTTGCGAGCGGATATGCAATTAAAGAAAAATGATGAAGCATCACTAAAAAAGACGTTTAAAGATTATTATATTTTTGGGAAAAAATTGATAACAAAATTACAACAGGAGCCGTTAGAATCGTTTGAAAAGGAAATGGTTCAGCTGGCTACTGCGCGTGATGCATTTATAAAAGAAAGAGAAAGATATTTAGTTAATCAAGAAAATAAGTTAAATAAACTACTTTATGAAGATTTGAGCATAGATGAGATAAAATTATTGTATAAAAGGAATTAAGTGGATGTTTAATTTAAGTATATGATGAATGGGGGAGGCCAAATCTCTACAATATTTCTGTCTAAAGACCGGCGCCCCCTCATACACGAATTTTCGCAGAATTAAGCGGGGGGATATGCAAAATGGAGTTTCATTGACGGAAACACTTTAAATTACGGTATTCCCAGACAGAAAGTTTCGTGAAAAAGTATCATTTTTGGCTGTTTTTTACATGAAAAAAGCAGTGATTTTAATTAGTTTTATTATTTTTTTTATAACAGAAAGGCTGGAAGTGTTGATTGACTTCCAACCTTAGTTCGTTTTGTTATTATTTTTCTATAGAAATACTGATTTTGATTTTAGATGTATCTTCAAGAGTGCTTTGCTCGTGGCAGCGCAGACGCTCGGATTTTATGAGGCTTTCAACTGTGGATTTGCCAAAGGAATCGAGAGATAGGTACATTTTAAATATGTCAGTAAAAGTGTCCTCTAATTCCCATCTGCCAAGTTGTTCTATGTCTTCGTCAGTAAGTTTGGCAGAAGATGTATCATCAGATTTTCTTAATAAGTAATCGGTGCGTACATCAAATAAATCCGATAAGTTAATAAGTGTTTCAAAATCCGGAGTACGTTTTCCAGTTTTCCACATTGCGATAGTTCCTTTAGATACTTCTAATTTCTCTGCAAGGCTTACCTGCGTATAACCTTTTTGTTTTCTTATTGTCTTAAGTCTTTCAGCAAACATAAAGTCACCTCCTTTCAGATGGCGGTGGACGATGACATTTTGGTTAAGAATCTATTTGGATTCAAGCTTGCAGGTGTTGTGGTAAATGACAGTGTTACCAGAGAGGCAATCAGCCGGGAGCAGATGAGGAAGTTCCTAAAGTTTGTGCATGACGATGTTTGTTACTGCAAGTATTATGAAGTGGTGTACATTCTCTTTCACAGTGAAACCAATAGATTTCGAGTATAAAAAGAAGTACTTATATAGGGAACTAATAATCAAAGTGGAGCCGAGTAAATATAAGACTAAAGGACAAGCTTATAAGGTGGTAGGCTATTAAAATCATTTGAAAATGCTTATAGTGATGTGTATAATTAGAGTAAGATATATAATACATTTGGAGGTATTTTTATGGCAGGTGTAAAAGCTGGAAGAAAAACATGTTTCATTATTACGCCGATTGGGGGTAATGGAACTGCTATTAGAAGGAAAATTGAGGGCATCATAGATGAAGTTATAGAGCCTGTATTAAGTGAATTGAATTATATTGTATCTGTAAGTCATAGAATAAATGAACCTGGCTCTGTGTCAAGAGAAATAATAAAGAATGTATATGAAAGTGACCTGGTTATTGCAAATTTAACAGGTAATAATCCGAATGTAATGTATGAAGTAGCATTAAGACATGCCTCGGCAAAGCCAATAATTCATATAACAGAAAATATATCAGATTTACCATTTGATATAAATGACCAAAGAACAATTGAATATGCGGATGATATGGCAGGAGCTTATCAGCTAAAAATTGATTTAAGAGAAATGATTAAGTGTATAGAATTTGATAAGCCGGCAGCAAACCCAATAACTCTAGCGTTAGAAGAAAAGAACTTAGTTAATATTCCTGAGAGTACATCAAAAGATTTTGGGGATATGTTAATTCAATTAACTGATGATATAAGGCAGATAAAGAAAGAAGTAGCTATTACAAAGGAAAGTAATAGATTTAACGATTATACAAAATTAAAAGGAAAAATTTCGCCGTTAGTATCCCCTTTTGATTATAGGATTATTGATACATCTGCTATAACAAATGAGGAAATAGCAGTTATTGATATAGAGGAAACAAAATAAAAGTATAAGGTGGTAGAGAAATCTATCGCCTTATTTTCTTCTACAAACTCCCTAAAAATCAACATTATCTTTGGCTATTCACACCACAGTCAAACTATACATATCAGCGTTATATAAGAGCAATAAGGGTTGAGGAAACAACCTGAATAAATAATAACGGAGGCACATGAGTATGTGCAGAAAATTAGTAGTAGTTAACAAATTAAATCTTGGTAGCAGAGAGTTGGGATGGGAGGCTTATAGCTTACCTAAGGGAGAACTGGTGGAGTTCACAAGCAGGCAGTTAAAGGATGCTATTAAGCTTGGAACAGATGAAGTTTATGGTTTAAAGATAAGTGAAGAAACCGGAGAGTTAGTATTTGACGAAGCCTTTTTTTACAACAAACATGATGAATAAGGTTCACATCAATTCATTAACACCGATAGTTGAAAATGATTGTTTGGCGAACTTGTTCTATATTGTTATAGGCACAAGAAAAGTTAAGCAGGAAATAATGTATGAAGTGATTTCATCAAGATATGAACGTACCACTTTCGGCTTGGAAAAAGTGAAGGCGTTGTTAGAAATGGGAATTATCAGCGGTGGTGCAAAGTTAGAAAATGGAGAGGTTGTAGTTGCACCATTAGAAAAGTCAACTGCAGTAGTAGGCGAAGTAAAAGCAGAATAGTTTATCAAAGGGAGCAAAGCGAGAGAGCGGAGCTCCCTTATCATTTCTAAGGAGGAACGCAGAGTATGCGAGTATATGCATTTAAAGGTGATAGTAAAGGCTTTATGGAAATAGAAAATACGCTTGAAGCAGAGCAGGCATTTGTAGGTGGTTTAATTGAGAAAGTTGCATTAACAGAGCGAATAGACTTGATATGCAATGAGGAATTTCTTCTGCAAGGTTTAGAACCAAGAGTAGCAATGGATTTAGGTGGAAAATTACCACAGATAATATGTGGAGACTGCTTTATATGCCGTCATGATGGGAGGGGCAATTTTGTAAGCATAAGGGAGGAAGATTTGGAGCTTATTGCAAAAAAGATAATACATCTCGATACTCCATTATCAAAGTTGTTAGCAGTAATTACAATGTTAGCCTAATAAAGCAATATAATATATTTTGATACCGACTACCAATCGCAGTAGTCGGTATTTCTTTTTTGGTCAAAAAATGGTATTATAGAAAGAAAAAAGGGGGATTTCAAATGTGCGAGAAAATAGATGTATTGAACAGAGACAATTTTGTATATAGACTAAAAGATTTAGTGAGTATTTTAGCAGAAAAGAAGCAAGGATGTTGCTTTGCTATAGATGGTGCATGGGGAAGTGGGAAAACGTTTGTATTAGAATGGTTTGAAAGCATAATAAAGGATGAGCAACTTGAGGAAACAGCAGATAATAAATATTTTGTTTTTCATTATGATTGTTGGAAATACGATTATTATGAAGAATCTGCAATAGCTATTGTTGCGGCAATGCTTGATGCAACGGATAAAGAACTTAGTATATTTCCAGAAGATGTGGAAAATGGTGTTAAAATAGCATGGAAAACAACTAAAAGAACATTAGGGAAAATAGCAGGCGAATTTTGTAAAAACAAAATTGGTATAGACTTAGTTGAAATTGCGAGTGATGCTGCTGAGGCTCAAGGCGAAGCAGATGAAAATGATTTTGATTCGTTATATGGATTTAAAAGAGCATTAGAGGAGGCGAGAGCAGGCATTCGAGAAATCGCGGCAGATAAAACGGTAGTCATAGTAGTAGATGAATTGGATAGATGTGCACCAACTTATAGCATTAAAGTTTTGGAACGATTACATCACATATTTAATGACTTGCAGAATGTAATAGTAATTGTTTCTATGGATAAAAAGCAGTTAGAACACTCGATAAAGGAAATCTATGGGGATATAGATGTAGATATTTATTTAAGAAAGTTTATATCATTTAAAGTAACTTTGGATAATGGGATAGCAACTAACTATTTAGATAAATACAAATCATATACATCAATGTTTGAAATTGAAGACGCACAAAAGACAATGATAGAGGAGTTTTTTGGGAATATAATGCTTGATTTGGATATGAGAACCCAAGAAAGAATTTTTCGTAAAGCTGAGATTGTGCATGAGCTTATAAAGTATAATAATTATACAGATTGTAGTATTATGACGTTTGAAATATTATATCTTACGGTTTCATTAAAGCAATCAAGCAAAGGATTGGAATGGCTTAGTAGAATATGGGGCGCTCATTTTGGAGATTTGGAGAGAAAGTTAGGCAAAAAGTATTATAACATTTTAAATGAATATGGAAAAAATGTTAGAATAAATCAGCGTAGTGAAAATGTATGGAATTTAGATGCAACGCTGATAGGAAAAACTTTTTTTTGGTTAGCTAATTTATATTATAAGTATAATAATGGAATATGCGGACATTATTCTTATTATGTACAAGATGAGGATTATATCGAACTTGTACATAGATTTGCAGACTTAATAAATATTATTGATATTGATTAAAAAGCCTTTGTTATGGTGAAGTGCCGACTATCTAAATAGGTAGTCGGTATTTTTATTGTCCACGGACATTATATGTCACATAGTATTGATTATATTTTGAAATATTTTTTTTTGATTTTGATAGTTTGTGACACATCTAAAGTTAAGATATATAGCAGTTCCAGATATGTGTCACAAAGTAAGATTTGAAGTATATAATATACAATTGTGTGTTGGAGATACAGAGGTTATAAGTGAGCACTTTAAGAAAGAATTTTAATAGCAAGAAATTCCATTTTACACTAACAGCAACCACAACTTGCAAAATACGCTATAATAGAATCACCCACTCCCCAACCCTCTCCCCAGCCTCATCCCCACACTCATTATACGCCTGCTGGTAATAGTGGAAGGCATCCTTCATCAAGCCGCGCTCGAGCATTTCGCCCAGTGAGCGTGAGACCATGATGATGTCGTCGTTTTGGCATAATTCTTCCTGTGCGTTGCGGATTGGTTCGTAGGAAGCTTCGTGGCCGGGCACATTTTTGAGACCGGTTTTGATTAAGAAACATTTTTCTATGCCGATGCTTTGCATCGCATGCCATAGAGTGAGGAATTGGTCTTTGTAAAGGGACGGCGGAGTGCTTACGTCGCCGTCACTTTCACCCTGGCACCACAGCATATAGCGGTGGCGTATGGTGTAATTGTTATTTAGAAGATAGCTGACTGCGCTATTATATCTGTTTATGGTGTCTTTGAGAAAACCATCTGCTGCGTCCGGCTGCCACTGGGATATTCGGCTTCCGCCTTTTGATGCGGATATGCCTACTATGGGAGTGGAAGTCTTAGTATAATAGGCATTGCAGAATGCAGTAACCATAGAGCCTGTTTTGGCATTAGCCCCATCGGAGAATATATCATTTATTCCGGCGGGGTTATTTTCATTTACACCAAAAGGCTCTACGATGGGAAAAAGTCTGTCAGGCGCAGAGATGGCGCGGAATTCGAAACCGACACCTGGAATGAGCGCTGGCGCAGGATTTGGCCATCTGTCGCTTGTGATGCCGCGACCTGCCATATTGCTCTGCCCCATAAATAAGAACAAATCTATAATATTTGTACCATTTAACTTATCTGCATTACTCATTGTTCTACACCATCCTTTTTGTTCTTTTACAAGTATAGCACCTATCATGTTGTTTTTCTATACATCAGTGTATAATAACTAAAATCTGACTGTTGAAAATCTAAAGAGAATCTGATAAAATATAATGCGAACATACATTCGATTAAAGGAGGCGGTATTTTGTCAGACAGAACTTATATTGCGATAGATTTGAAATCGTTTTATGCCTCTGTGGAGTGTATTGAGAGAGGACTTGACCCGCTTACCACGAATTTGGTTGTGGCGGACGCGAGTAGAACAGAGAAGACCATATGCCTTGCGGTATCGCCGTCTTTGAAGCAGTTCGGTATTCCGGGAAGACCGAGATTATTTGAAGTGGTGCAGAAGATAAGGGAAGTTAATATAGAGAGAAGATTAAGAGCGCCGGGGAAGAAGTTTAGTGGTGAATCCTATAATGCGGTCAAGCTTGCCGGTGACCCTAATCTGGAGGTGTCGTATATCGCTGCGGTGCCAAGGATGGCATGCTATATTGCTTATAGTACAAGAATTTTTGACGTCTATTTAAGATATATCGCTCCAGAAGATATGCATGTGTATTCTATTGATGAGGTTTTTATCGATGCTACCACCTATCTGAACACCTATAAGATGACGGCGCGTGAGCTTACCCTTAAGATAGTGCGTGATGTGCTTAAGGAGACGGGCGTTACGGCTACAGCCGGTATCGGTACGAATATGTATCTTTGCAAGGTTGCCATGGACATCATGGCTAAGAAGATACCTGCGGATGAAGACGGGGTTAGGATAGCGGAGCTTGATGAGATGTCATACCGAAGGCTTCTGTGGAATCACACGCCGCTTACGGATTTTTGGAGAGTGGGACGTGGATATGCTAAGAAGCTCATGGCGCATGGTTTATATACGATGGGAGATATAGCGCGTTGCTCCGTTGGTAAAGCGAACGAATATTATAACGAGGCTTTACTTTATAAGCTTTTTGGAATCAATGCCGAACTTCTGATAGACCATGCGTGGGGCTGGGAGCCTGCTACGATTGCGGATATTAAGGCTTATAAGCCGCAGAAGAACAGTTTGGGCTCGGGACAGGTGCTTCATTGTGCTTATACAGCTTCTAAGGCGAAGCTTATTGTAAAAGAGATGACGGATTTGTTGGTGCTTGATTTGGTGGATAAGGAGCTTGTTACGGATCAGCTGACTCTTACCATAGGCTATGACATCGACAACTTAACTGACCCTGTTATCAGGAGTAAATATCACGGAGAGGTTACGACGGACCATTACGGAAGACAGGTGCCGAAGCATGCTCACGGCACGATTAACCTGCCCTGCCAGACGTCATCCACGAAGATTATTATTAAAGCAGTAGAGGAGCTTTTTGACGAGATTGTTAACCCGGATTTACTTGTGCGAAGAATAAATGTTGTGGCTTCGAGGGTGATACCTGAAAGTGATGCAGCTAAGGATAGTGAGTTCGAGCAGCTTGATTTATTTACCGATTATGCTGCCATAGAGAGAGAAAGGAAGCAGGAACGGCAGGAGCTTGAGAGGGAGAAGAAGATTCAGCATGCAGTTCTTGATATTCAGAAGAAGTTTGGTAAGAATGCGGTGCTTAAGGGCATGAACTATGAAGACGGTGCGATGACCAGAGAACGAAACGGACAGATTGGAGGACATAAGGCATGAGTGGATATTACAAAGATGAACACAGATATGACGATATCATCGATTTGCCACACCATCAGTCAACTACGAGACCACATATGTCCCTTCATGACAGGGCGGCGCAGTTTGCACCTTTTGCCGCTCTTTCCGGCTACGAGGAGGCCATAGAAGAGACTGCGAGACTTGCCTATGAAAAGGTAATGCAAGAATCATCGAGGCACTAATGGTGTATCGGCAAGGTATGGATAGATTTTCCAAATACTAATAAAATACTATGGACTATATAATCTTTTGAGGGGGATATAGGACATGGGAAAAGAACATAATCTTGAGAATAGAAAAAGACAGGCGGCAAGAATCCGCCAGATAAGAGAGAATAATAAGCTTACACAGGAAGAATTCGCAGAGATTCTTGACATATCCGTATCTGCATATAAGAAGGTTGAGAGCGGCGAGAATCAGATATCTTTGCCATGCCTTAAAAGATTACATGATGAAATGCAGGTGTCTTCGGATTTCGTATTATATGACCGCAAGCATGAGGCAGAGGAGATATGGGCTGATATACTAAACTGCTCAGAAGGCGATAAACTATTCCTGTTTGCCAGACTTATGACATATTTCGCGGGCGCTAAAGCCGCCGTTTATCCACAGAAGGACGAACAAGCCAGGTACGATAAAGAAATCCTTCAGGTATTCAAGAACATGCGCCTCACCGAACCTGACAAAACTAACTAGAATTATATATCGAAGTTTACACTATGTCATTTACTTAAATCAATCCTGCCAATTACACATATGGCAGCTGATGTTTCCCGCTAAGACGCTCGGAAACGCCGGCACTAATGTCATTTAGTTAAAGCAGCATAGTGAGTACACATATGATAGCTGATGTTTCCAGTTAAGACACTCGGAAACACCGGCACTAATGTCATTTAGTTAAAGCAGTACAGTGAATACACATATGAGAGATGATGTATTTCCGTTAAGACTGTTGAAAAACGTCAGCACTTAACGAAGAAAAATACGGACATTGCATGTAGATAAATCAATTTTGAGATTATCTGTATGCAATGTCCGTATTTGGTTTTCTGAGTTTAGTACTGCTACGTTTTTCACCAAGCGAGAGCGTGTCTTAGAGGGAAACATCAACTCTCATATGTGTTTACACAAATAATGCATTAACTAAATGACATTGTTGCGGCAACCAGAGCGTGTCTTAGAGGGAAACATCAACTCTCATATGTGTTTACACAAATAATGCATTAACTAAATGACATTGTTGCAGCAACCAGAGCGTGTCTTAGAAGGAAACAGCATCTATCATATGTGTAATTTGCAGGATTGATAATCCTCTCTTTTTTGTGTACAATGGAGATGAACTTATTGGTAAGAAATGCATTTAGCATTAGAATCGGGGGATTAGATGTTAAAGATATTTTTGGTCGAAGACGAGTTTATCGTGAGAGAAGGAATAAAGAATAAGATTGACTGGCAGGCACATGGTTATGAGTTCTGCGGCGAGGCAAGTGATGGAGAACTTGCATTTCCGATGATACAGAAGCTTAAGCCCGATATAGTTATTACGGATATCAAGATGCCTTTTATGGACGGACTTACGCTTAGTAAGCTTATTAAGAAGGAATTTCCGTGGATTGAGATTATAATTCTCACCGGACATGAGAAGTTCGAATATGCCAAGGAAGCGATTAAGATAGGAGTGGCGGAGTATCTCTCTAAGCCTATCAGCGGAAATGAGCTTCTGGCAGAGGTTGATGCACTCGCTGTCAAGATAGAAGAAAGACGTAAGGAAGAAGAGATTAAGCAGAAGTACATTGCCGAGATGAAGGAGAACTATCTTAAGGAACGAAGAGAACTCTTTCAGCATCTCGTTACAGGTGATAAGACATTGCCGGAGCTTCTTGATATAACAGATAAGCTTAAGATAGACCTGTCATCCATGTGGTTTAATATGCTTCTTGTGGGAACACAGTCACTTGAGCATGCGAATAATGAATATTCCAATTATTTGATAGAGATAGAACAAAGACTTAAAGACCTTGAGAATGGCAAGGATATAATTGTGTTCGACAGGAATCTTGAGGGTAAGGCCTTGCTTTTTAAGGCGGATTCCGTGGAAGAACTTCGAGAGCTTCAGGATGCGTCTATTGATAAGCTTGAGAAGATGTTTGCGGAATATAAAGAGGTCCGCTATTTCGGCGGTATAGGTGTACCGGTTAACAGACTTAGCGAACTCCCTAATTCCTTTGAAAAGGCAAGAAGAGCATTTGCACACAGATATTTTGTTGAAGGAAATCATATTCTTGACGGCAATAATATGGAACAAGGCGTATATGTGGAGAATGATGATTTTAATATAAGTAATATAGATACCAAGCAGATTGACAGAACTAAGATTAAGGAATTCCTTAAAGTGGGAGTCAGCGGAGAGGTTGTGTATTTTGTTGAAGAATTCTTTATGGACCTCAACAAGAGTGTCATGGAATCTAACATATTCAGACAGTACATTACCATGGATGTGTATTTCTGCGTAGTTGATTTTGTGGAGAGCATACAGCAGATGTCGAAGGATGAGATAGAAGTCCTTGATATGACATCGGGAGTATTGTTTAATGCACAGAATTCAATAGCCTATATAGTCAGAATAATTGAACAGGCACTTGAGATACGAGACCGTGCGGCAAGCAACAGATATGGTGATGTCGTTGAAGAAGTAGTTAAGTACATAGAGGACAACTATGCCAATGAGGAGCTTTCACTTAACCTTGTTGCATCGCATGTTAATTTTTCACCGAATCATCTTAGTATGATATTCAGTCAGCAGATAGGGCAGACATTCATTAAATACCTTACGGATTACAGGATGAATAAGGCGAAAGAACTGCTCCGTTGCTCTAACAAAAGAAGTAGCGTAATAGCACAGGCGGTAGGCTATAAGGACCCACATTATTTTTCTTATTTGTTTAGAAAGACACAGAATATGACACCTACCCAATATCGTGGAGGAAAGGCTACGGAAGGAGAAGATTAGTGAAAGAAAAACTAAGACGGCTTTATATAAGCTCGACTCTTACGGACAAAATCAGATATTCATATTTTGTATTGCTGGTTCCGATTGTTATTCTTGTAATTTTTTGCTTCTATAACATGTGGAATAATAACAGCAAATACACGGAAATGCTTGATTCCATAGATGCTGCCAGCGAATTCAGCCTGGATTTCAAGAAGGATTTCGATTATGAGGCCTACTTACTTATTGTCGAGAATAAAAGCATAGGGGAATCCAAGCTTCAAAGTATGCTTGATGATGCCAAACGTATAGTAGATGCGCTTGAGGATGTTACATATTCTGCTGATAATATCAAAAGACTTCAAAGTGCCAAGAAGTACATAGGAAATCTTGAGGTATATAAGAATCGTATTGAGCAGAATCTTATAGAAGGTAACCGGTATGAGACGAACATTACTATATGGGAAAATGACATACAGATAGTTACCTCGCTGCTTAGAGAAACGATTTTTCAGTATATCTATTATGAGATACACGGAATTCAGGCAGAGAGAGCGGAATATCAGAAAGTATTTACCATGATGGTTACATGCTCCGTAGTGGCGTCATTATGTGTAATTATTCTGATTGTATTTACCTCTTATTATATCCCGCAGAGTATCACCAAGCCGATTATCAAGCTTAGTGAAATAACGGATCAGGTGGCGAAGGGAGACCTTAGCGTGCGCTCTGACCTTGAAACAGGTGCAGAGGTAGGTGTGCTTAATGATTCTCTCAATGCCATGATAGATAAGATATGTGAACTTGTGGAGCAGGTAAAGATAGAGCAGAAAAGACTAAGAAAGGCAGAGTTTGAAATCCTGCAGGCACAGATTAATCCGCATTTCCTGTACAACACCCTGGATGCAATCGTTTGGCTTGCTGAATCGGGAGAACAGCAGAAGGTTGTTTCGATGGTTGAGAACCTGTCGGGCTTTTTCAGAACGTCACTTAATCAGGGTAAAGATATGGTGTCTGTGGAAGAAGAACTCAGCCACGTTAAGAACTATCTTGAAATACAGAAGATGCGTTATCAGGACATACTGAGATTCAGGATAGAGGTACCTTTTGAACTTAACGGATATCGGATTCCGAAGATTACAATCCAGCCGTTGGTAGAGAATGCACTTTATCACGGAATTAAGAATAAGCGCGGACTTGGAACAATCAATGTAATCGGAGAGCTTAAGGAAGACTACTTTGAACTAAAGGTTAAGGATGACGGAATAGGCATGACAGGCGAGCGTCTTAAACAGATTCGTGACGGAATTGAACACAAGACTGCCGGAGGTAAGGACATATATGGCCTCTATAATGTAAATGAGAGAATCAAGCTTAATTTCGGTGAACAATACGGCCTTACCATAGAAAGCGTTTATACGGAAGGAACTACCGTAACTATAAGACTTCCGTATGTTAATGCACATGACGAGGTACTTGAGAATATCGAATAATAGAAAAATTAACTTCCATAATAAGAAAATCAACTTTTTCAGAAAAAAGATAAAAAAATCAACCTTTGTGTGATTATTCTGAATGGATTATTTGAGTAATTCGACATATAATCTAACCATCGAAGAGATAATCTTTGAAAATTAATTGTTATGGGAGGATGTTAGAATGAAGAAAAGAATTTTAGCAATCTTGATGGTGGCTGTAGTGATGATGTTAGGCATTACAGCATGTAAGTCAGGCGACAAGAAAGAAGATGACGGCTTAATTAAAGTTGGTATCATCAACAATGACCCTAATGAGTCAGGATATCGTACAGCAAACGATAGATCAATGCAGGAAATGTTTACAGAAGCTAATGGTTATAAAGCATCATACGCATACAGCCTTAAGAATGATGAGCAGATCGCAGCAGCGCAGAAGTTCATCCAGGATGAAGTTGATTACCTTCTTCTTTCAGCAGCAGGTACATCAGGTTGGGATACAGTATTAAAGGATGCTAAGGCAGCCGGAATCAAGGTTATCTTATTTGACCGTACAATCGATGCAGATCCTAGTCTTTACGAAGCTTCTATAGTTTCTGATATGGCTAAGGAAGGCGAGACAGCAGTTAATTGGTTAAAGGGCCAGGCTCTTAAAGAGTATAAGATTATCCACCTTCAGGGTGTTATGGGTTCAGCAGCTCAGATCGGACGTTCAGGTGCTCTTGATGCAACAGCTAAGGAGTTAGGATGGACAATCGTTAAGCAGCAGACAGCTGAGTGGAGTGCAGAGAAGGCACAGCAGATCGTTCAGTCAGTTATCGACTCTAAGCAGTCATTCAACGTTATCTACGCAGAGAACGACGATATGGCTAAGGGTGCTGTAGCAGCTCTCGATGCAGCAGGTATCTCACACGGTGTTGGTAAAGACGTAATCATCATGGGCTTTGACTGCAACAAGTGGGCACTTGAAGAGTTACTCGCTAAGAACTGGAACTATGATGGACAGTGTAATCCTTTCCAGGCTACATATATCCACGATATCATCCAGAAGCTTCAAAAAGGCGAGACAATTACAGAGAAGACTATTATCTTAGACGAGAAGGGATTTGACGCAGCTACAATTACACAGGCTGATGTTGATAACTACGGAATCTAATTTATAACTTGATAGTATAATAATTGTTAATTATAAGCGTGGCGCAGCGTAAGATTTGTACGCTTGCTCCACGCTTGTTTAATAGGGAGAGGAGATAAGACTGGTGAAAGATAATGTAGTATTAGAAATGAGAAATATTCATAAATACTTTCCCGGAGTTCGTGCGCTGCAGAATGTGGATTTTACACTTTGTGAAGGTGAAATCCATGCACTTATGGGTGAAAACGGTGCGGGTAAATCAACTCTTATTAAGGTTTTGACCGGCGTTTATGAAAAAGACGAGGGTCAGATTTTCTTGAAGGGTAAGGATAAAGCGGTGGCGATACATTCACCACAGGATGCACAGAAGCTTGGTATAAGTACTGTTTATCAGGAGATAACACTTTGCCCTAAGCTTTCGGTTGCAGAGAATATGTACATAGGAAGATTAAATGGTATAGGTGTAAATTGGAGAAAATTAAATAAAGACGCAGATGCGATTCTTGAGTCACTTGATATACCGGCCAAGGCAACACAGCAGCTTGGAAGTTGTTCATTGGCAGTTCAGCAGATGGTTGCTATTGCAAGAGCTGTTGATATGGATTGTAAGGTTCTCATTCTTGATGAGCCTACATCATCACTTGATGAGCAAGAGGTTGCTAAGCTGTTTAAGCTTATGAGAGACTTAAAGAGCAGAGGCGTAGGTATTATTTTCGTTACGCATTTCCTTGATCAGGTGTATGAGGTGTGTGATAAGATAACTGTTCTCAGAGATGGTCAGTTAGTAGGAGAATATGAGATTAAGGATCTTCCGCGAGTTAAGCTGGTTGCCAAGATGCTTGGTAAAGAGCTTGATGATACTACGGAGATTAAAGATACCAGTCTCGTATACGATAAAGAGGATGCCGGTAAGCATGTGCTTGAGGTCGAAGGACTTGCGAGTGTTTCCGGAATTAAGCCTTTTGATTTCTATATCAATAAGGGCGAGGTTAACGGCTTTACAGGGCTTCTCGGCTCGGGCCGTAGTGAGTGCGTCCGTGCTATCTTTGGTGCAGATAAGGTAGTTAGCGGTACAGTTAAAAAGGATGGAAAGGTTATTAAGATTAATAAACCAATCGATGCGATGAAGAATGGTATTGCATATTTGCCGGAGGATCGTAAGCGTGACGGAATTATCGGAGACCTTTCTGTAAGAGAGAATATTATACTTGCACTTCAGGTTTTGAAAGGCTTCTTTAAGCCACTTTCAAAAGCAGAAGCTAATAAGTTTGCAGAAGAATATATTAAATTATTGGAAATTAAGACAGCCTCAGCTGATACGCCGATTAAATCACTTTCGGGTGGTAATCAGCAGAAGGCGATTCTTGCACGCTGGTTGTTAACCCATCCGGAATATCTTATTCTTGATGAACCTACCAGAGGTATTGATATCGGAACTAAGATAGATATACAGAAGCTGGTTCTTAAGCTTGCGTCAGAGGGTATGAGTATTACATTTATTTCTTCAGAAACAGATGAGATGCTCAGAACCTGCTCACGACTTGTAGTTATGAGAGATCGTAAGGTTGTAGGTGAGGTTTCGGGTGATGATATGAACCAGAGTAAAATTATGAGTACTATAGCCGGAGGTGAAAGTAAATGACAACAGCAGATACTAAGAAAAAGAACAAACCAAACGTATCGGAGCTGTTTGGAAAGATTTTTAAACGACAGATCTTTATTCCGATAGCGGCGGTATTGGTGTTGCTTTTATTTAACCTTATAGTTGATCCGGGATTTTTCAGCATTGAACTGACAAGGAACAGTGCAGGTAATCCGGTTCTTTCGGGTAATCTTATTACCATTCTTAATAATGGTTCAGAGCTTGCAATATTGGTTCTTGGTATGACACTTGTTACGGCTGCATCAGGCGGACAGGATATAAGTGTTGGCGCAACCATTGCTATAGCAGGAAGTATTATTCTTAGAATAGTGTGCGGAACTGATGCGAAAGCAGACAGCGCAAGCTTTGGAATAGTTCTTGTGGCATTTTTGGTTGCATGCGTTGCTTCGATGGCATTTGGTGCATTTAATGGTGCGCTGGTATCCATATTTAAGATTCAGCCGATGGTAGCTACACTTATTCTTTTCACTGCAGGACGTTCTATAGCAGCATGGATTAATAATAACCAGTTACCAACCGTATCAGATCCGAGCTTCGGATATATAGGTGGTTTTATACCGGGAATTCCTATTCCTACACCGTTTATTATTACGGTAATCTGTATCGTGCTTATGGCACTTTTACTTAAGTTTACTAACCTTGGATTATATTCACAGGCAGTAGGTATCAATGAGAGTTCATCAAAGCTTAATGGTATTAATCCGATATTTATTAAGTTTCTTACATTCGTAATTCTTGGACTTTGTACAGCTGTATGTGGTTTGATTAAGGTAAGCCGTGTATCGGGTATCACTTATTCTGTTATCGCACAGGACATAGAGATGGATGCGATTCTCGCAGTTGCACTCGGTGGTAATGCACTCGGCGGTGGTAAGTTCAATATGGCAGCTTCTATTATAGGAGCATACATAATTCAGATACTTACAACCACGCTTTATGCATATAAGATAGAGTCTACGGCACTTTCAGCATACAAGGCTATCGTTGTAATCGTACTTGTTATCGTAAGTGCACCGGCAGTAAGAAATAAAACAAAGGCATTCTTTGCTAAGCTTAAGGCAAAGGCGGCTGCAGAAAGAAAGGAGGTCGCATAATATGGCATTCCTTAAAAAGTCTATGGGAGCTGCTAAGAAGTCAAAGATGACGGATACCAACCTGTTGTTGACCATTACAATAGTTGTATTTGTTGCAATGTATTTGGCGGCTGTGTTATTCCTTGGAGAAGGATTCTTAAAACCTCAGGCATTCTTTAACATGCTTAATCAGAATGCGGCCTTGATTATAGTTTCATGCGGAATGACACTTGTAATGATTACCGGCGGAATTGATATATCCGTAGGTGGTGTGGTTGCACTTGTAAGTATGAGCTGTGCAGTTCACCTTGACCATAACGGCGGTTCGATTCTTGAAGCCGTATTACTTGCTTTAGGTATAGGTCTTGCTTTTGGTCTTATTCAGGGATTTTTGGTGGCTTATCTTGAGATTCAGCCATTTATAGTTACTCTTGCGGGAATGTTCTTTGCAAGAGGTATGACGACTATAGTTAATGCTACGCAGTTTAATGTTGCGCATGAAGGTTTTGTTAAGTTAAAAGACACAAGAATAATCATGCCTGAGATATTCGGAACTCTTAATAAGCATGGCAAGTTTATTCCGGCATATATTGAGATAGGTGTTGTTGTGGCGATATTGGTTGTAGTGATACTGTTTTGTGTGCTTAGATGGAGCAAAACAGGACGTAAGTTCTACGCAGTAGGTGACAATAACCAGAGTGCACTCATGTTAGGTATAAATGTAAAGAGAACTAAGTTCACAGCACATGTAATATGCGGACTTCTTGCAGGTATAGGCGGTTTTGTATATTTCCTTCATGTAGGTTCAGGTTCACCGTCACATGCAAGTGGTATGGAAATGAACGCAATCGCAGCATCCATTATCGGCGGTACCATGTTAAGCGGTGGTGTTGGTAATATAGTTGGTGCATTATTTGGAGTACTTTCACTTAGTACAATTAAAGATATAGTTTCATCTATGGGATTTGACGAGGCGTGGTGGACCGGAATTACGGTTGCAGCAATGCTTTGTATATTCCTCATAATTCAGAGTATCGTTACAGCTCGAAAATCATCTTCAGTGGCCAAAAGTGACGGTTGATGACTGCTTAAACGACTAATTAAATGTTGAAACATAAGCGAAAATAAGGTATAATACAGGTAATAGCAAATGGCAATCGTTAAGAAGGTAGCGACTGCCATTTGTGTATATCTGTTAGAAATTGTAAAGGAGCTGATACTTATGAAAAAAGATGAAAGTAAGAGAACTAAATCGAAACTTAAAGTACGGGGAATGCTTATGATAATATCTATCGTTCCGTTGATATTGTCAACAGCTATAATTTGTGGGGTATCAGTATTTACAACTAAGAGCAATCTTGAGAAGCAGGTAGAGGATACGTTATATGTAGCTTCCAATATATTAGCTTCACATTGTAGTGGTAACAAGATTTCACCGGTTAATGAGATAGCTTATTACGAATATCTGGATAGCCTTAAAGAGAAGAATATCGATATGGCTATTGTATATGAGAATGCAACATGTGCATCCTCTATAAGAAATGATAATGATTATCGTGTTAAAGATATAGCATTTGACAAGGATTTTGAGGCAGACAGAGCGGAATTGGAGAAGGGATATTTCGAGCCTACCGTAATGATAAACGGTAAAGCCTATTTTGGATATTTTATGCCGATTATAACTGACGGTGAGTTGGTTGCGATGGCTTTTGCAGGACAGGTGAAGACTGTAGTTACAGATGCTATTTCCGGTAGCTTAATGAGATTCGTATTACTGGGCGTTGCTATGGCGGGAGCTTTTGCGGTAGTGGCATTGCTTTGTAGCCGTGGCATGGTTAAATCTGTTAATGCTGTTGGTAAGAGTGTTAACGCTTTATCACAGGGTGACCTTAATATACAGTCAGATGAAAGTAGCTCATTAAAGGAGATGGATATGCTTCTTAAGGCAACAGAGCTCATGCAGAAGAATGTATCAGAGGTTATCGGTAAGGTTAAGACAGTTTCTACAGAACTTGGAGAGAGTATCAGTAGTGTTACTGAACTTAGCGGAAGTAGTGCGGAACGTGCTAAGATGATTAATAACGCCATGGAAGAGTTATCAGTTACTGCGGCGAGTATGACAGAGAACGTTCAGGATATCAACACTCAGATGTTTGAGATGGATAGAGAAATCAATGATATATCTGAGGATGTTGAGCATCTTTATAATACATCGGGTAATATTCTTAAGGCGAATGATGCTGCTAAGGAAGATATGGACATAATCATGCAGAACAGCCATAAGTCAGTTGCAGCAGTTAACGAGATTCTTACCCAGATTAAGGCTACTAATGATTCTATTGAAGAAATAGATAAGGCTGTAAGTTTAATTTTATCAATTGCAGATCAGACAAGTCTTCTCAGTCTTAATGCTTCTATTGAAGCAGCAAGAGCAGGCGAAGCAGGAAGAGGCTTTGCAGTAGTTGCAGGTGAGATCGGAACCTTGTCTGCGCAGAGTGCTGAAGGTGCAGAGATGATTAAGAATCTTGCACAGACTATTATTGACAAGTCAAGAACCTCTGTTGAATTAGCTACAGGTATTTCCGAGCTTATAGTAGAGGAGCAGGAGAGTATTACAAGGGCTAGCAGTAAGTACGAGGAACTTAGCCAGGGTATCAGTGAATCTGCTGCTAAGATTAAGGATATTGCAAGTAAGACAGATAACTTAACCAATTACAAAGAAATAGTTATAGATAATGTGCAGAATCTTAATGCTATAAGTGAAGAGAACTATGCAAGTAACGAAGAAGTAAGTGCACATGTAAGAGAGATTATCGAAGAAGTTAATGTAGTTAATGATAACTGTGAGAAGATGAATCGTGTCGCACAGGAATTGGATAAATCGGCAGCATATTTTCATAATTAGAAAGTGAGAGACCGGAATGTTTAGAAAAGTGATAGCTGTTATGATTCCGCTGTCACTCTGTATTGCTTTGATTATATTTGGAACCTTATTAGGATGTCGTAATAACGACGGTAAGGAAATAGAGACAGAAGCAGGCAGGGAGATAGTTATAGGTTTCTCGCAGCTTGGAGCAGAATCTGATTGGAGAAGTGCTAATACTGAATCCATGAAAGAAACTCTTTCCGAAAGAAACGGATATAGATTGATTTTTGAAGATGGTCAGCAGAAACAATCTAACCAGATAACAGCGATAAGGACATTTATTCAGCAAGAGGTAGATTATATAGTTCTTGCACCGGTAACCGAGACAGGCTGGGATACGGTATTGCAGGAAGCTAAGAATGCGGGCATTCCGGTTATAGTAGTAGACCGTATGGTTGACGTGAAGGATGATAGCCTTTTTACATGTTGGGTAGGTTCTGACTTTGAACTTGAAGGTAAGAAGACAGTAGAGTGGCTTCACAGATATGCTACACTTAAGAATATTTCGCCGGAAGATATACATATTGTTAATATTCAGGGAACCTTGGGAGCATCTTCTCAGATAGGAAGAACTAAAGCTCTTGAGGATGCGGCTAATAAATATGGCTGGGATCTCATGGCAGCGGTTCCGGGAGATTTTACTCAGGCTAAGGGTCGTGAAGCTATGGAGTCACTTCTTGCGAAGTATGATAACATTAATGTTGTTTATTGCGAGAATGATAACGAAGCTTTTGGAGCCATTGAAGCGATAGAGAATGCCGGTAAGACAGTAGGGCAGGACATCGCCAACGGCGAGATAATGGTAATATCCTTTGATGGTGTTACGGAAGAAGCACTTGATTATGTTAGAGATAATAAAATATCCTGTATAGCAGAATGTAATCCGCTTCATGGACCGAGGGTTCAGGCGATTATAGAATTGCTTGAGATGGGCAAAGTACCCGACAAGTTTTCTTATGTACAGGAGAAATTATTTGCCGCTGATAAAACCGTAACGCAGATTGTGGTTGACGGCGACAATTATGAAGTGACTATCTTAGATAAATCTGAATAATATAGATTTGTACTAAACTCAGAAAACCAAATACGGACATTGCATACAGATAAGCTCAGAAATTATTTATCTGCGTGCAATGTCCGTATTTTTCTTCGTTAAGTGCTGACGTTTTCAACAGTCTTAAAAGGTTAGGAATTTAATAACAAGAAATGTTAGGAAATACTTGAATTTGCAAGGATTTAATAGTATAATTTGTGAGGCAAATGAAAAGAATTGCTTATTATATTTAGGAGGTACAATCATAATGGTTACCTGGAATAATTTGGACACAGTAAAGGCCTATGAGGCTCTTAAGAATGTAGCACGCGTTAATCTTGCTGAGGTGATGTCAGGAGATAACGGAGCAGAGCGTGTAAAGAAGTATAGCGTTCCTATGGCAGAGGGAATGGCATTTAATTATGCAGCTAAGCAGGTAGACGATAACGTGCTTAAGGCTTTGGCAGCTCTTGCAGAGGAGATGCAGCTTACAGAGAAGTTCGAGGCATTATATAACGGAGAAGTAATTAACACAGGTGAGAAGCGTATGGTGCTTCATCACATGACACGTGTACAGTTAGGTGATGCGGTTGTTGCTGATGGTGTAGATAAGAGAGCATTCTATGTAGACCAGCAGAATAAGATTGCAGAGCTTGCTAATAAGGTACATAACGGAGAGATTACTAATGCAGCAGGTGAGAAGTTCACAACTGTTGTACAGATAGGTATCGGCGGAAGTGACCTCGGTCCTCGTGCAATGTATCTTGCACTTGAGAACTGGGCAAAGGTTAATAACACATTTAAGATGGAAGCTAAGTTTATAAGTAATGTTGACCCGGATGATGCGGCAGCAGTACTTGCAGGAATAGATGTAGCACATTCTATATTTGTACTTGTATCTAAGTCAGGTACTACATTAGAGACTTTGACTAACGAGTCTTTTGTTAAGGATGCGTTGAAGAAGGCTGGCTTAGATGCATCTAAGCATATGATTGCTGTTACAAGTGAAACATCTCCGCTTGCTAAGAGTGATGATTATCTTGCAGCATTCTTTATGGATGATTATATCGGTGGACGTTTTTCATCTACTTCAGGTGTAGGCGGTGCAGTATTATCACTTGCATTCGGACCGGATGTATTCGCACAGTTTCTTGAAGGAGCTGCAGCAGAGGATAGACTTGCAACTAATAAAGATATTCTTGCTAACCCTGCATTGCTTGATGCACTTATTGGTGTGTATGAGCGTAATGTTTTAGGATATGGCACTACAGCAGTACTTCCGTACTCACAGGCGCTTTGCCGTTTTCCTGCTCATCTTCAGCAGCTTGATATGGAGTCTAACGGTAAGAGTGTAAATCGTTTCGGAGAGCCTGTTAACTATGTTACAGGACCGGTTATCTTTGGTGAGCCGGGAACAAACGGACAGCATTCATTCTATCAGTTACTCCATCAGGGAACAGACATTATCCCACTTCAGTTCTTTGGATTTAAGAATAGCCAGATGGGAACAGATGTAGTGATTCAGGGAAGCACAAGCCAGCAGAAGCTTTGCGCTAACGTAGTTGCACAGATTGTTGCATTTGCATGCGGTAAGGCTGATGATAACCGTAACAAGAACTTCGAGGGAGGTCGTCCTTCAAGTATTATTATCGGTGATCAGTTAACACCACAGAGCCTTGGAGCTATCTTATCTCACTATGAGAACAAGGTTATGTATCAGGGCTTCGTATGGAATCTTAACAGCTTTGACCAGGAAGGTGTACAGCTTGGTAAGGTTCTTGCACAGAAGGTTCTTGCACATCAGACAGAGGGTGCCCTTAAAGTATACAGCGACTTATTAAATATTTAATATAATGAAACAATGGCATTTGGCTAAGACTAAATGTATATTAAACACATATTAGGGAATGATGTTTCCCTTGAAGACACGCTCTCGCTTCGTGAAAAACGTAGCAGTACTAAGCTCGAAAACCAAATGAGGAGTAATGCAATACAGATTATTTCAAAAATTGACTAGTCTGATATGCATTACTCCTCATTTTTCTTCGCTAAGTGCTGACGTTTTTCAAGAGTCTTTGCGGGAATACATCATTTCCTAATATGTGTATCTAATATAATGGTCCTTAGCCAAATGCCATTGTTGCATGAGATATTCGTATTCTGATAAAATAATGTTGATAATGTAGGGGCGAAAAAGGTATAATGGAAGAAGTATACGTGATAAAGGAGAATCAGATACATATATGGAGAATAATAGAGTCTTAATCAAAAATGAAAAGCAGGCAAATCATGTGGTTGCGATGGTTATGTGTATTACATTTGCAATTTTTACTTTTATCTATATTTTGGATATTATCGGTATTTTCATTCTTGATTTTAAGATAATGACAATAGCATATGTGGGAAGCGGAGTCCTTCTGTTGCTTCCTATGTTGTTGGTTGATGTGTTAAAAAAGGACGATGGATATATTAAGTATCTAAATGTAATGGTGGCAGTGCTATTCACGACTTTGCTTAGTATTACCGTGACATATCATGCGATTGTAATATATGTATATCCGATAGCTATTGCAAGCTTGTATTTTTCAAGAAGGTTAAATATTATAGCTACTATATTTACTGTTGCGGGTGTTTCTATAGGGCAGGTTGCCGCATTTTATCTTGATACCATACAGGACAACAATTTTCTTACACTTGATTATGTTTTAGTGTTCGGAGTTCTGCCGAGAGCACTTGTTTTAATAGCAATAGCGGCTATATTTACTGTGTTGGCAAGTAGAACGGCGAGGCTTCTGCGCAGCCTGTTGGATGCGGAGACGGGACTGAAACAGTTTCATAAAGAAATGGTTATGGGTTTTGCAACACTTGTGGAAAATAAGGACGGTAGTACCGGCGGACATATCAAAAGAACAACTACATATGTGAAGCTTCTTGCGGAAGAGTTAAGAAACAGAGGTCATTACAGCGAAGAACTTACGGACGAATACTTGGAGAATCTTTACAGAGCTGCTCCGATGCATGACATTGGTAAAATCTCAGTTCCTGATGTGGTGCTACAGAAACCGGGTAAGCTTACGGATGAAGAGTTTGAGATTATTAAACAGCATACTGTAAGTGGTGGAAGAATTGTCAAAGAAACATTTGGACACTTGGAGAATGAAGATTATACAAAGATGGCATATGAAGTGGCGAGATTCCATCATGAAAAATGGAACGGAAAAGGATATCCGGATGGTTTGAAGGAGGAAGAGATTCCTTTGTGTGCAAGAATTATGGCGATTGCGGATGTGTTTGATGCTGTTTCAGAGAAACGTTGTTATAGAGATGCGATGCCGCTTGAAAAATGTTTTTCAATCATTGAAGAGGGCAGAGGACAGGCTTTTGAACCATTGCTGGTAGATGTTTTTCTGGATATCAGAAGTCAGGTGGAATCGGAACATGAACGTGTAAATAATTGACAAGATTATTATAGGAGGTAGTAAACATATGGGACAAAAATATGCACTGGTTACGGGAACAGATCATGGGGTTGGCCTTGCACTTGCTGAGGGCTTGTTAGAGAGAGGTTATTATGTTGTGGCAGCAAGACTTAACCCGACAGAGACACAGATAGATGAACTTAGAGATAACAATAAAGAGAGAATGTTTGTTGTGGAGCTGGATATAGGAAGCGACCAAAGCGTTGCGGCTATGAAGGAAAAGGTTGCACAGATAGTTCCGCATATAGACCTTTTGATAAATAATGCAGGTATTCTTGGTGATATGAGTAAAGTCCTTGGAGATGAACTTGATTTTGATGAGATGTTAAGGGTGATTAACGTAAATGCGTTGGGAACACTTAGAGTGAGTAATGCACTTGCAGATTTAGTTCTTGCCGGGGAAGATAAGACGATAGTGAATATTTCTTCCGAGGCAGGAAGCATTGCTGATTGCTGGAGAGAGGGCTGGTTTGGCTATTGTATGTCCAAGGCGGCGAATAACATGCAGTCGGCTCTGGTGCATAATAATGTGCGTAAGCACGGCGGAAAGGTCATGGTGCTTCATCCGGGACATGTTGCTACATATATGCGTGGACATCTCGATACTACAGCTAATCTTACACCTAAGGAATCAGCTACAGGAATATTGAGGGTTGTGCTGGATACAGAGTTTGAGGACTCAGAGCGACCGGCATATGTTAACTACAGAGGAGATAAATTACCTTGGTAATTGCTGTGTGCGAAACTGCTATGTCTTGGCAAGAGAGAAAGGAGGAATGCGTGGAAGTATCGCCTAGCAGCAGATACACCATGCAAGATATATATGAAGGATAAGATTCTGGTTATAGGAAATTATACGGATGCCATGTATCATCCGTTCGGCGGAGTAGATGAGCATTTGAAAGGTATGCTTGAAGATAAGGAATTAATATGTACGGATAACACGGAAGAATTGCTTAAACTCACCGGTGGAGAGTACAAGGGAGTTATCTCGTATCTGGATATCTGGGATGGTGCGCTTACGGATAAAGAGTCGGAAGCACTTCATTCTTTTGTTGAAGAAGGCGGAGCATTATTGATTCTTCATAATGGAATCAGTATTCAGAGTCAGGAAGCATTAAGGATAATGATGGGAGCTAAATTCCTTACACACCCTCCTATGGAGGAGATTACTTTTGTGCCGAAGTCTCATGTTATCACTGAAGGCTGTAAAGAATTTACTCTTCCTGAGGAACCATATCAGTTCGAAATGGTGGAGGATGATAAAGAGGTATGCCTTTCATATATATATCGGGATAAGGAATATGTGGCAGGCTGGAGTAAATACGTGGGAGAAGGAAGACTTGTATTTCTTACTCCGGGACATACGGCAGAGATATTCGCATGCCCTGAATATGTAACTTTAATTCAGCGTAGTATGAAGTGGTGCCTTAAAGAAATATAATTTTTATTTTGGGTATTGACTTGCTCCTTGCGCGCAGGTTTATGATGACATTGTGCACAGAATGATGATGCGTTCACGGCCGGACGAATCATATTAATGCGTATATGGAGGAGAAAAATATGAATAATGAGATTAATGAGAAAAAGTTTCTTAAGATTAGTGAGGTTACTAAGAAGGTAGGAGTTTCCAGAAAAGCTCTTCAGGAGTATGACAAACTGGATTTAGTGCATCCGACTGCCAAAACAGAGGGCGGATACTGGCTTTATGACAAAGCGGCAGTTCAGAAGATAGCCGCTATACAGATGTTTTCGCTTGTAGGATATAAACGAAGCGAGATTAAAGAATTTGTAGAGCTGCCTATGGAAGATATGTTTGATAAAACAGAGTATATAAGAGAAAAATATCTTTCGGCAATAGAACGTTTGAAGGAGAAAAGAGCGCAGATAGATGGGCTTATAACTATTGCAGAATGCATGGCACAGATACTCTCAGTGCCACCGGAGGTGCTTCGCGAGCTTCGTGATAATAAAAATGGTGGGTATTTTTCGCAACTTGAAAATATAGATGTGCTTAAGCAACAGGCTGAATATATGTCAACCCAAGATGAGAAGACCAGGGAAATGGTATCGCTGTTAGCACCAACGGTTCCGAAGCTTATGCGACTCGCTTGCTGTGAGGACATGGATTCAGATGATACTATGTTAAAAGTAAGAGAAGTATTTGATGAGTATATGATTGCGCTTCCTGCCATATTAAAGAAAGCCGGGGAAATGGCTACTGACGAAAGCATGACTGACAAGCCTCTTAAGGAACAGCTTGAGGCATTTAGAGAGTTTGTTTATAACATCTTGAGTGGACAGGAGGTTCCGAACGGAGATCCGTTTAAGGTAACTCTTAATCGCAGATATGGGGAAGGAACTGACGATAAGATACGTAAAATGACAGATATATTTATTGAGAAGATGAATGGATAGAAGTAAATCATAAATATACTCAAAATATCAAGTGCTTCGGATAAATATGTTGTATAATCAGCGTATATTTTTATGAATATTATAGGGGGAAGAGGATGAGGATACTAAAGAATAATGTTTATATGCTGTGGCTTTGTTTTAAAGCTGATCCGTTGTGCGTGTGCATGAAGATTATTTCTAATATTTTGAGTTCGGGAATCACTACACTTATCTCGGTGTATTTTATGAGATACATAGTGGAAGCTGTTCAGGGGAATAAGACTTTTGGCGAAGCAATGATACTGATAGTGGGGATGTTTGCGGTCAAATTGATTGCAACCTATGTGGATGCATATACATATATGGTGATTGAACCGGTTGGTAGAGTGAAGGTTACGGCGCTACTTATGGAGATGCTTTATAAGCAGGCTATATCAGTAGATTTAAGCTGTTACGAGAATCCGAAATTCTACGACAGCTATACTAAGGCTAATGAACAGATTGGAAGATATGCAGACAAGGTTCTTTATTGGATAACAAGAGTTATCGGAATTTTTGCCAGTATAATAATCTCAATAGTTGCTATCGCTGCCTGTGAACCGCTGGTTATATTAATCGCTATTGTGCCGGTTGTTTGCGAGCAGTTGCTTATAAAGAAATATACGGAATACAAGTTTAACAGAGACAGAGATACGGCGTACGAGAGACGCCAGATGGAATATGTTAACAGAACGGTATATCTCCAGAATTATACTAAAGAAATAAGACTTACAAGCATTTTCACACCGATAATTGAGAGCTTTGAGAAGGCTGTTGAGAGCATGGTGGAGACATCTAAGATGTATGGTAAGAAGATAGGTGTCGTGCGTTTCTTCAGAACTATTTTATCAGAGCTTATAGTGTATCTGGGTGTGCAGAGCTTGATTGTATATCAGTATCTTGTTAATTCGGCATATAGCTTTGCGGAACTTACGACACTACTTAATGCGTCAAGTGAATTTTCTAATCTTATCGGACAGTTCTCATGGGCAAGAAATGATATCTATCAGTGCGGAATGTTCGTGGAGAATTTTAGAACCTTCATGGAATACCAGACCAAGATGCCTGAGAATGAGAACGGTAAAAGTGTGGACGTGGCTAAAACAGACATATGCTTTGAAAATGTAAGTTTTGCATATGAAGGAAGTGATAAGCCGGTTCTTAAGAATATTAATATGAAGATTAACAAGGGTGAGAGAATTGCCATCGTAGGACATAATGGTGCGGGTAAATCTACTTTTGTTAAGCTCCTTATGCGTCTTTATGACACTACGGATGGTGTGATTAAGATGGGCGATGAGGATATTAAGAATTATAGACTTAGTGAATACAGAGCTGCGTTCGGAACTATTTTCCAGGATTTTAAAATATTCGAAACCAGCATAACCAATAATGTCCTTTTACATGGTAACGTGACACCGGAAGATGTTAATAGGGCAGAGGAAGCACTTAAAGCGAGCGGAATCTATGATAAAGTGAAGAGATTTCCTAAGGGTATGGATAGCTTGCTCACCAAGGAATTTGCTGACGACGGTGTAATGATGTCCGGCGGAGAGCAACAGAAGCTGGCTATTGCACGAGTGTTTGCAAAGAATAGTGAGATTTGCATACTTGATGAGCCGTCAAGTGCGTTAGACCCGCTTAGTGAATATGAGATATTTGAAAACATGTTAAAGGCGTGTGAGGGTAAGACGGTTATATTTATTTCTCACAGACTTTCTTCTACCGTTATGGCGGACAGAATATATATGCTGGAAGAGGGAGAGATAATAGAAAGCGGCAGTCATGAGGAACTCATGCAGCTGAATGGCAAGTATGCCGAGATGTACCACTTACAGGCTAAAAAGTACAAGGAGGAATTGGCATATGAAGCTTAAGATGATTTTATCCAATATTTTCCTTGCCCTTAGATATTATAGAAAATATGTACCGTTGTTCTTCTATGGACAGATTGTTTTTACCATATTTGTATCAGCGGTATGGACAGTTACCGGACCTATCACTACGAAATATCTTCTGGATGCACTTGCTGAAGGCAAACCGATTAAAGAGGTTCTTCTTTTCCTTGTAGCAGTTACGGCATTGCTTATCGTGCGACATGTCTTTGCCTGCTACATAGTAGAGTATCTGGAGACGGTTGCTAACATCAGAGTACAGGAGAAGCTTCTTAAGGAGCTTCATGAGAAGGCTTCCAAAATGGATTTGGAATACTATGAAACTCCGCAGTTCTACACAGATTATGTATGGGCAGCCCAACAAGCGACCTCGGAATTTGCCAATATAGCTGCGTTGTTTGCGACGATGATGGCGAGACTTTCAGAGTTCATATTTATGGGAAGTGTGCTTGTTGCACTTAATCCGGTTTTGATTCTGTTTGCACTTGCCATGGGTATTACGAGCTTTATAAGACAGAGAAAACAGATTAAGCAAAAATATATTGCGAACATGGAAGCTAAGCCTATCGAACGTGAACGTGACTATGCGAAGAGAGTATTCTACCTTAGCGATTATGCTAAAGAGATAAGACTTTCGAGGATACATGAGGTTATACACGATAATTTCGTTGATGCTAACAAAAGGCTTTGCAATATCCGAAGAACATCGGGTAAAAAGATATTCGCGATAGCGGCAGTATGTGACACGTTTATAGAAATCTTTGAAACCTTGGGAATGTACGGTTATCTGGCATATGAGGTTATAGTATCAGGTGCGCTTACCTTTGGCGATTTCGGTGCTTTGTCGCAGTCAACGGCACGTTTTTCAAACAGACTGAGACAGATTCTTAATATTGCCCTTGATTTCGCGGAGGCAAGCCTTTATGTAGACAAGTTCAGACGGTTTATGGAATATGAGCCGAAGATAGAGAAGCACAAGGGAGAAATTCCGGATAAGGAATTAAAGCCGTTGGTGCTTAAGAATGTTTCGTTTACATATAACGGGGAGAGCACACCGAGTCTTAAGAATGTCAATCTTACGATTAACCCTTATGAAAAAGTGGCGATTGTTGGCTATAATGGTGCAGGCAAGACTACACTTATTAAACTTCTTATGAGATTATATGATCCTACCGAAGGAGAGATACTTCTCGGAGATAAGAATATCAAGGAATTTGATACGGATGAGTATCGTAAAGAATTCGCTGCAGTATTCCAGGATTATCAGATATTTGCAGCAACCTTGGGAGAAAATGTCGTAATGGATTCGGTTAGCGACGGTGATGAAGACAGAATAAAAGATGCTCTCTTTCACAGTGATTTTGAAGAGAAATACAAAGAGCTGCCACTTGGAACCAAGACACCGCTTACTAAAGAGTTTCAGAAGACAGGTGTTGACCTGTCGGGTGGCGAGAAGCAGAAGGTTGCGATTGCAAGAGCCTTCTATAAGAATTCACACTATGCGGTTATGGATGAGCCGTCAAGCGCGCTTGACCCTATCGCAGAATATAAGCTCAATCAGAACATGGCAGAGATTGCCGAGGATAGAACGGTTATCTTTATTTCTCACAGATTATCCACTACAGTTATGGCTGATAAAATTTATATGTTTGAAAAAGGTGAGATAATCGAGCAGGGAACCCATAGAGAGCTTATGGACCTCAATGGCAAATATGCAGAGATGTTTAGAAAGCAGTCAATTAATTATGTATCTTAACAAGAACCGGCTCGAATATCAATGTCGTTAAGTTAAACGCATATATTTAGAATATATAAGCAAACCCGGGTAAATATATTTAGTAAAAACTTTATATGCCATGGAGATGAGACTCTAAAATTATTGAAGCCGTTGCTGAGCTAATTTGTAACTGTTCAGAGCCAAGCATGCCCAAAGCGAAAAGTGTGTAAATGCTTGCATTAGAGCACACTTTTTTCTTTGGGCATATTTGGCGGATACGCCACATCTCAAAAAAACATAGTTTTTTTGAGATTGGCTATGAACAGTTATAATGTTTTATGAGGCTCATCGAAATGATTGGCATATCGTTTTGACTAAATATATTTATCCGGGTTTGTTTATATAGATTAACCATCGCATGCTTAACTTAATGGGATTGATATTTGGAAAGGTTTATTGTTTGTTTTTCCTTTCGAACAGCAGAAACAACTTCTGCGGTAAACTTAATATGCAGATGATTCCCAGAGCGATTGCAAGGGCGAGCTTAAGGGTTTCTGTTCCCTTGGCACCGGCGAGAGCGAAGTCACTCATAATGAAGTAGTAAGCGGTATAGTATATGCCTACTCCCGGTACAAGAGGGAAGATTCCGCAGACGAGAAAGATTATTACAGGAGTCTTTCTTGTTACGGCAAAGGTTCTTGCTATAAATACAACAACAAGTGTGGCAAGAAACGTGGCTATGACGAGACTCAATTTAATTGAAGCGAGTCTGTATACAAGCCAGCTGATAGCACCTGTTAGTCCGCCGAAAATCCATTGTTCTCTTGGAACATTATATAAGATTGCAAAAGCTAAAGTGGCTACGACAGCAATTATGAATTCGATAGCCAAGGTTATAATGAAGTCCATAATATGTCTCCTAGTGTACAAACAGTTGATATATAAATCCTACTCCGGTAGCCATACAGAAGGCAACAAGCAGGGCGTCTATAAGTCGTATGGTTCCGGACAGGTAATCGCCGTTAAAGAAGTCCCTTATTGAAGTGGTAAAGGGTACACCCGGGACTAAAATGATAAGTCCGCCGGTTACTATCATGTCCATGTCAAGTCCGATAAATATGGTTGCCATAATAAGACCACCCAGAGTTACTATGGCACTTCCGATGATGTTTTGCATAACCTTTGAAAATCTTGCCGACTGCATAAAGTGCCTGCACAGACAAAGAAGCATGCCTATGGGCATAGTTGCAAGAAAATCGAATATATCTCCGCCGTACAAATAACAGTAACCGCTTGAACCTAGGGCACCGGCTATCAGCGTAAGCCATAGAGGTATGGTTGGAGAATTCTGAATGGCACGAATTTTCTTAAGAGCTTCGTCAATGTCATATTTGTGTTCGCATATTTCACGTGATAGCTGGTTAATCATCGCTACACGACCAAGATTAGCAGAAGCAAGCGGTACATTTTTAATCTGTGTACAGCTTGTCTTATCATCATTACGAAGTGTCGCAAAAATACCGTTAGAGAGCGAGTATACTTCTATCTGCTCCTTGTCATATGCCTTGGCAACGAGCTCCATGGTTGTCTGGACTCTGGCTATCTCAGCACCATTGGCAAGAAGGGTAGCACCCATCATAGATACAAGGTCAAGTATTTTACGACCATAATCACTATTTGATTGGGAAGTCGTTAAAGAATTCATATTAACCTCCGATTATTACTGATGCTATTAGTATTTCAAATTCTGGTAATATTATAAAATTTTTGGCTTGGAAAAGCAATAACGACTTGATGTAAATTGACATTTGCCGGAAAAATGGTATACTTTGAACAGAAGATTAGTGTACACAGAGGTATAGAATGGATAATGTAAAATTAACTATTGCGAAGAATCTTGTGAAGCTCAGACAGGAGAAGGGAATGACTCAAAGTGAGCTTGCAGAGAAACTTAATTATTCGGATAAAGCTGTATCTAAATGGGAGAGAGGAGAATCCATGCCGGACATTACCGTGTTGGTGATGATAGCAGATATGTTTGGGATTTCGCTTGACTATTTGGTGCGTACGGATGATAACCTTAAGCGCTTTGAAGCGAAGAATGAAGCTAAGGAAGAGAGATTATATAACAGAGGTTTCATAACAGGAGTGGCTATCTTGCTTGTATGGCTTATTGCAGTTATGGTGTTTGTGACAGTGTCACTTATTGCTAAGGAAGCGAAGCTTCAGTGGATGTCTTTTCTTGTTGCAGTACCGGTATCTATGATTGTATGGTTAATTTTTAACAGTATATGGTTTAATGCCAGAAGAAATTACCTTATTGTTTCGCTGCTTGTGTGGTCTGTGCTTGCGGCCATTCATCTGTCACTTCTTCCGTTTGGAATTAATATATGGCTCATATATTTGCTTGGGATTCCGGGACAGGTCATCATATTCATGTGGTCCAAGATTAAAATCAGAATCAAGGCAAAGTAGTTTGCTTAGCAAATTCGTTTTGTTAAGGCTAAGGGGAATGAAGCACATATTTGGGGATGATGTTTCCTTCTAAGACACGCTCTCGCTTGGTGAAAAACGTAGCAGTACTAAACTCAGAAAACCAAATGAGGAGTAATGCAATACAGATAATCTCAAAATTGATTTGTCTGATATGCATTACTCCTCATTTTTCTTCGTTAAGTGCTGACGTTTTTCAACAGTCTTAACAGGAATACATCATCCCCAAATATGTGCAATCAAATTTACTCTCTTAACAAAACGAAATTACTAAGCAAACTGCGCATTTTGTGATAATAAACTGTAACTCTACTGATAGTAGAGAGAGTTTCTACTGTGTTTTTAAGTGTAATCTACCGAAAAGAAATAATAGTATACTTCGAAATAAGAGGTGTAGGTGGAAAAAAAGTGGTGCCAACATATAATAAAACTATGAATTGAAGATAAAATATTACTATAAGAAGGAGAATATTAGAAATGGCATTTTCAATTATTACGGACTCACCTGCAAACTTGGATACGCAGCTTGCAAAGGAAAATGATATTAAGGTTATACCTTTTACTTATAGCATTGATTGTAAAGAATATACATGTAAGAACACTGCTGATTTTAATGACAAGGAATATTATGATGCGATAAGAAACGGCATGAAAGTTTCGACATCGCAGATAACACCGCAGAAATATATTGCGTACATGGAAGAGGAACTCAAAAAAGGAAAGGATATTCTTTTTATAGGATTGTCTTCGGGTGTCAGTGGCTCTTTTGATTCCGCATGCATGGCGAGGAAAGAATTGATACGCAAATATCCTGAAAGGGAGATATGCCTCATAGACAGCTATGGCGCAGGACTTGGAGAGGGATTGTTGGTATATCGTGCAGCTAAGTGTAGGGAGAATGGTATGGAGCTCGGCGAAGTCAAAGCCAGAATTCTCAAAATAAGAAAAAGAATGTATCAGGTATTTACAGTAGACAGTTTAATGCATCTTAAGCGTACGGGAAGACTTTCAAACGCGAGCGCAGTGATAGGAACGGTTCTTAATATCAAACCGCTTCTTAAAGGCAATGAGCAGGGCAAGATTGTAGCTTTTGCTAAGCTGCGTGGTCGCAAGCAGTCAATAAAGGCTATGGCAGATAAATATGAGGCACTTGCCAGAAATCCCGAGGGACAGGTCGTCGGAATATCACATGCAGACTGCGAAGAGGATGCTCTTTATCTGAAGAATCTTATAGAAAAGATAAATCCGCCTCTCGAAATTATGCTTGTTAAGCATGAGCCGGTAACAGGTTCGCATATCGGCCCGGGTGCACTTGCTTTGTTCTTTGAAGGCGATGAGGATGTTCGAGAAAAATAGAATATGTTATAGGTTTGTTCTTGTGGTATGTCATTAAAAATGCTACAATTAGAAAAAAGTTCAAGGAGACATATGAAATGATTACGATAAGAACAGCAGAAAAAGCAGATGTGCCTAAGTTACTTGATATATATAATTATGAAGTGTTAAATGGCGTTGCAACTTTTGATTTACAACCCAAAACCATAGAAGAGAGAATGATATGGTTCGAGGAACATAATATAAAGAATCATCCTTTGATAGTTGCAGTGATTGATAATGAGGTGTGTGGCTATGCAAGCCTTTCACCTTACAGAACCAAAGAAGCATATGCCGCTACGGTAGAACTGTCGGTGTATGTAGATGCGGATTATCGAGGCAGAGGTGTGGCAACCGCACTTATGGAAGCTATTATAAAGCTGGCAAAAGAGGATGAGAATACACATATGGTGGTTTCGGTAATTACACATGGTAATGAAGCGAGCGAGAAGCTCCATGAGAAATTCGGTTTTGATTTTAGCGGAACCATTCATGAGGTAGGAGTTAAGTTCGGAAGATATCTTGATATAGATAATTTTGAACTGCGTGTGTAAGCCTTGCAAATGCTGCGACACGAGGAGTAATATTTATGGAGATACGTAAAACAAGGATTTCTGAACTTGATAAGGTTATGGAAATATATGCGTATGCAAGAAGATTTATGGCTGAGCATAACAATCCTAATCAATGGGGAAACAACAAGCCGGCGAGAGAGCAGGTAGAGGCCGATATTAATAATGGTAAAAGCTATGTATGTGTTGAGGACGGAGAAATAGCAGCCGTATTTTACTATGCATGTGAAGCAGATCCTACCTATATTAATATATATGAAGGTAAATGGATTAATGATAAGGAGTACGGAGTAGTTCATAGAATTGCTTCGTCAGGTAAGATTAAAGGTGCAGGTTCGTTTTGTGTTAACTGGGCATTTGAACAAAGCGAGAATCTTCGAATAGATACGCATAGAGATAATGTTGTTATGCAGAATATGTTACAAAAGAACGGCTTTGAATATTGCGGTATTATATATATAGCAGATGGGTCGGAACGCATGGCATTTCAGCGAGTGCAGTAGTTGAGAGAATTGGCTGGGGTAATCAACTCACTAATATATGAGTGAATATATATGAAATTATATAGTGCATATAAAAAGCAGGAGATATGTCATAATCATATCGCCTGCTTTGTTGCTTTGAAAGATGTGCACGGAAAACTTCAGGTGAAGGCTTTCGCATAAATTCTTAATAGGTGATATTAGAGTGGCTGCCATCTTCCGGAAGCACCGCATGGAAGTACGAGGCCGGAATCTTTTACGGGAAGACCGATTTCATCAGACTGAACCTTGCCGCCGAATTTCGGTACAATTGCACTTCCTATCATATAGGTAAGAACTGCAGGAGCGAGTCCTGTAGTATATGAATTGATAAGGAAGAAAAGAGGATTGTCCGATAAGAGATTAGAACAAAGCTCCACAAACGGATAGATGGAGTCTTCGATTTTCCAAATCTCTCCCTTAGGACCTCTTCCGTATGACGGAGGATCCATGATAATGCCGTCATAATGATTACCGCGACGGATTTCTCGTTCAACGAATTTGACACAGTCGTCAACAAGCCAACGAATCGGAGCCTCTGAAAGACCGGAGGAAGCTGCATTCTCTTTTGCCCAGCCTACCATTCCTTTAGATGCGTCAACATGTGTGACCTGTGCGCCTGCTTTGGCAGCGGCAAGAGTTGCACCGCCTGTGTAAGCGAAAAGATTAAGCACCTTTATAGGTCTGCCGGCATTCTTTATAAGCTCTGAGAACCAGTCCCAGTTAGTTGCCTGCTCAGGGAAAAGTCCTGTGTGCTTGAAACTGAAAGGTTTTAAATTAAAGGTTAATTCCTTATAATTAATACTCCATTGCTCGGGAAGGTCAAAGAATTCCCATTCGCCGCCACCCTTGGTGCTGCGGTGGTAATGACCATTCATTTTCTTCCATCCCGGATTATTTTTCTTTGTATTCCAAATTACCTGTGGGTCCGGACGTACAAGAGTGTAGTCGCCCCAACGCTCAAGCTTCTCACCGCCTGAACAGTCAAGAACCTGGTAATCTTTCCAATTATCTGCTATCCACATAATAGATTCCTCTCATATTTTAAGTAGTATGGATATTATAACCATTTTTTGCGTTTAAGTAAATATGCTAATTAAAATATTAAATAAGTAAGTGAGTATTTTATCAATGCTTTCCTTAATATAAGGAAGAAACTGTGCCTAAAGTGAGAAAAGGCATGTGACAGCGTATGGTATAGAAGATGCAATTGACATAAGGCGGGCGTGATGGTATATTGATTATAGATGTAAACACGGGGAGGATAAAATTATGGGGAGACTTAAGAGGGTACTGGTAATTGTATTAAGCTTAGTATTTGTTCTGGCGGCACAGATACATGTATTTGCCAAAACGGAGGATGAATACTTAAAAGAAAAGAATGAGAAGATTGAAACTCTTGAAGCCCAGATTGAGGCTTTGGAAACGGAGCTTTCACAATATGATGGCATGGTTCTTAATGACGAGCAGGCAAAGCATTTCGAGGATTTGTCATTTGAGATAAATAAGCTTGAGGAGAGACTTAGAAGTCTGCAGATGGATACAAGCAGTGATGAATTTATGAAGAAAGCGAAGTCGCTTGCAAAGAAGGAATGGATTAAATATCTTTGGATTGTCATTCCGGCTGTGGTAGTGCTTGTTGTTATTACATATTATAATTTCAGTAAATCGATATGGGCTGCCAGAACTAATCGCAAAATAAAGAAAACCGAAAGGCTTAAGGTTATGCAACATGTAGTGGCTGTGTTTTGGCTGGTTGCGGGTACGGGCTTTCTGCTTGGTATGTGGCTTTACATGAGACCGCAGAATATTAAACATAATTATGATGCATATGGCATTAATCATATTGGCGGCGATTGGGAAGGAAAAGAGGACTGTCAGGAGACAAGCTACATAGTGCTTGATATAGTTGTAAGAAAGACACCGTTTAAAGATGTAAGTGTTACAGGAACTATAGTGGCAGATGGAATTCATTATTGGAATACATATGGAGCTGTTGCAGAGCACGACGACAAGTATTACTTCTCTTTTATCGAAGAAGGTGCCGGTTTCCTTGATATAAGCCGGACGATACACGTTACTGCTACTAAGGACTTTGAAGTATACGAATATCAGGGAGTTAATCACGAATCGAATGAGATTTTTGTTGCACCTGCAAGCACAAAAGAAGCCGCAAGGGTGGCCTGTACTAAATTGTATGGCGAGACTTTTAACAGAGCAGAATAATTATATGAAAGGTTTTTCGTAATGTGAAATTGCGGAAAGCCTTTTTGTTTTGGTATTTTTTTGTTTGACAAGTCAATAATATTTTGATATGCTAGCTAAGTTATGTTTTGGACAGACAAAGGGAAATGTTGGCAGATTAAAGCTATTTATCAGCTGACCGGACATATTGGTTTGATAATGAATTAAGAAAGAGGATATACATGGAAACATTAAAATTTGAAGAACTTGGACTTTTACCGGAGATAGAGAGAGCTGTTAAGACGATGGGATTTGAGGTGGCATCACCTATTCAGGCAAGAGCGATACCTGCAATGAGAACAGGAAGAGATATCGTTGGTCAGGCACAGACAGGTACAGGAAAGACAGCTGCATTCGGAATTCCGCTTCTTGAGAAGATTGATGAATCGAACAAGAGGCTTCAGGCGATTATTCTTTGCCCTACAAGAGAACTGGCTATTCAGGTGGCGGACGAAATTCGTAATCTTGCGAAATACATGTCAGGGATAAAGATTTTACCGGTTTATGGTGGGCAGGATATAGTTAAGCAGATTCGTTCTCTTAAAGGTGGCGTGCAGATTATTGTCGGAACTCCGGGAAGAGTTATGGATCATATGAGAAGAAAGACTATCAGAATGGAAGATGTAGATACTGTCATTCTTGATGAGGCTGATGAGATGCTCAGCATGGGCTTTAGAGAAGATATCGAAACCATTCTCAAAGAAACCAAAGAGGAAAGACAGACTGTATTGTTCTCAGCGACACTTCCGCAGGAGATTCTTAACATTACCTATAATTATCAAAAAGACGCAGAGATGATTAAGGTTGTTAATAAAGAACTTACGGTTCCTAACATTGAGCAATATTATTATGAAGTAAGTATGAAGAATCGAGAGGAAGTTCTTTCGAGACTTCTTGACATATATTCGCCAAAGCTTTCCATTATTTTCTGTAATACCAAGAAACAGGTTGACTTACTTGTGAATGCACTTCTTGGAAGGGGTTATTTCGCGGCGGCGCTTCATGGTGACATGAAGCAGGAGCAGAGAGAGCATATCATGCAGGGCTTCAGGGATGGAAAGACAGAGGTTCTTGTTGCAACCGACATAGCTGCGAGAGGTCTTGATATAGATGAGGTAGAGGCAGTATTCAATTACGAAATTCCACAGGATGTAGAATATTATGTGCACAGAATCGGAAGAACAGGAAGAGCAGGCAGGGAAGGGAAGGCATTCTCCTTTGTATGGGGAAGAGAAATGTACAAGGTAAAAGAAATCGAAAGATATTGTAAGACAAAGATTGTTTTACAAAAGGTTCCGAGCCTTGGTGACGTAGCCAACACAAAGACAGTAAATCTTCTCGCTGAAGTGGAACGTATAATAAAGGAAGAAAATCTTAAAGATATGATAGATATCATAGAGGATAAGGTTAACATCTCTGATTATACGGCCATGGATATTGCGGCAGCACTTCTTAAGCTTTCTGTTGGTTCGAATGCTGATGAGGATGAGATTGAGATAGAAGAGCCTCCTATCTTTAAGGCTAAAGGAAATAGAGATAGGGACAAATATGGAGAAACAAGAAGAAATGACAAATCTGTTCCGAGAGAAGGAATGGTAAGACTTCATATTAATATAGGAAAGAATCACAAAGTTATGCCGAAGGATATTCTCGGAGCGATTGCTAATGAAAGTCATATTCCGGGTAAAGCAATCGGAGCAATCGATATGTTTGACAAGTATACATTCGTGAATGTAGAAAAGAAGCATGCGAAGGCTGTGCTTCGTGCGATGAATAAAGTGAAGATTAAAGGCACGAAAGTTACAATAGAGAAAGCAAAGAGCAGATAGGCGGTGTAGAAGAAGTAATTTGCAATGCAAGCTCGAATCCGCAGCAAGCTGCTACTTCTCGCTCGCGTGCATCCGCACTATAAAAAACAAAAAGAAATATGTATGCTGTGAGCGAGCTCCCGCATACATATTTTTTTCGTTTTTTGCATTGCAAATTTTTTGTGCGAAAAATAAAAAAAGTGCTTGCAATTTGAAAAGACATGGTATATAATGTAATCTGCTGTGACATTGATAGCGTAGAAGCGTGAGGTTGCTGATTAAAAAATCAGGTTTTCCGTGGAGCGAATGTCAAGTTAGGAAACTGGCGACAAGTCACTGTACTATAATCATCTGTTAAAATACAGAAATGACCGTGCGATTTTGCGAAGGAAATTTCGCGACACACACGGGGAAGTGTACAGTCACCACTTGTCGTACTGCAAAAGTGCGAAAAGGAGGCGGCTTTTTTTATGGCAAGTCAAGTAATGAGAATCACATTGAAGGCTTACGATCACAAGTTAGTAGATCAGTCAGCTGGAAAAATCATCGAAACTGTTAAGAAGACAGGATCACAGGTTAGCGGACCGGTGCCGTTGCCAACTAAGAAGGAAGTTGTAACAATTCTTAGAGCGGTACACAAGTACAAAGATTCTAGAGAACAGTTCGAGCAGAGAACTCACAAGAGACTTATCGATATCATTGCTCCTACACAGAAGACTGTAGATGCATTATCCAGATTGGAAATGCCAGCAGGTGTAGCAATCGATATTAAGATGAAGACAAAATAAGAGTTCAACAATTAAGCAAGTAAATCCTGACAGGGTATAATATAGAAGCAACATAATACACTTTGTTCCACTTATATTATCTAACTGTTCTAGGATGATTGGGACAGAGTCCTAATCCGCTGTAGAGAAAACAGGAGGTAAAGTAATGAAGAAAGCGATTTTAGCAACAAAAGTCGGAATGACTCAAATCTTCAACGAAGACGGTGTTTTAACACCTGTAACAGTTCTTCAGGCTGGTCCTTGTGTAGTAACACAGGTTAAGACAGTTGAGAACGATGGTTACGAAGCAGTACAGGTTGGCTATGCTGACAAGAGAGCAAAGCTCGTTAGCAAGGCAATGAAAGGACACTTTGATAAGGCAGGCGTTTCTTACAAGAGATATGTAAGAGAGTTTAAGCTTGAGAACGCAGCTGATTACAAAGTGGCAGATGAGATCAAAGCAGATATCTTCGCAGCTGGCGACAAGATTGATGCAACAGCTATTTCAAAGGGTAAGGGCTTCCAGGGTGCTATTAAGAGACATGGACAGTCCAGAGGACCTATGGCTCATGGTTCCAAGTTCCATCGTCATGCAGGTTCTAACGGTTCATCATCTTCACCTAGCCGTGTATTCAAGGGCAAGAAGATGCCTGGACAGATGGGCGGAAAGCGCATCACAATTCAGAACCTTGAAGTTGTTCGCGTAGATGTTGAGAATAATATCATCTTAGTAAAGGGAGCAGTTCCTGGACCTAAGAAATCTTTAGTAACAATTAAAGAAAGCGTAAAGGCTTAATGCTTTTACAAGGGAAGGAGGAACACACAGATGGCAAAAGTATCTGTTTTTAATATGGAAGGCGCACAGGTTGGCGAGATGGAATTAAACGATGCTGTATTCGGTGTAGAGGTTAATGAGCATCTTGTACACATGGCAGTAGTTCAGCAGCTTGCTAATAAGCGTCAGGGAACACAGAGCGCAAAGACTCGTTCCGAAGTAAGTGGTGGCGGAAGAAAACCTTGGAGACAGAAAGGCACAGGCCACGCTAGACAGGGTTCAACAAGAGCACCTCAGTGGACAGGCGGCGGTGTAGTATTCGCTCCGAAGCCAAGAGATTACTCATTCAAGTTAAACAAGAAAGAAAAGAGAGCAGCTCTTAAGTCAGTTTTAACTTCTAGAGTAAATGAGAACAAGCTTATCGTTGTTGACGGATTCAAGTTTGACGAGATTAAGACAAAGAAGTTTGCAACAGTTATGAATAACTTAAAGGTTGCAAAGGCACTTGTAGTATTAAATGATGGTGATAAGAATGCAGCTATGTCTGCAAAGAATATCCCTACAGTAAAGACTGCTTACACAAATACAATCAATGTATACGACATTCTTAAGTACGATACACTTGTAGTTGCTAAGGAAGCAGTTGCAAAGATTGAGGAGGTATATGCATAATGGCAAGTCTTCAGTACTATGATATAATCCTTAAGCCGGTTATAACAGAGAAGAGTATGAACGCTATGAGCGAGAAGAAGTACACATTCCTTGTTAACCCGGATGCAGACAAAATGATGATTAAGAATGCTGTAGAGAAGATGTTTGACGGAGTAAAGGTTGCTAGCGTTAACACAATGAACCAGGATGGCAAGACTAAGAGAAGAGGAATGACATTCGGTAAGACAGCAAAGACAAAGAAAGCTATCGTTACATTAACAGCAGACAGCAAGGATATTGAGATTTTTGCAGGTCTCTAAAATGAAACGCGGTGCCGGAACACTATCGGCACAAGATTGTCTGACAAGACAGTCTCATTAACACAGAGAACACGCCAGAGGGCGTTGTTAAGGTATTGAAAGGAGTGAAACAAAATGGGTATTAAAAAGTTTAACCCATATACACCTTCCAGAAGACATATGACCTCATCTGATTTTTCAGAGATTACAAAGTCAACACCGGAGAAGAGCTTATTAGTATCTTCAGGAAAGACAGCAGGTCGTAATAATCAGGGTAAAATTACAGTAAGACATCGTGGTGGCGGTGCAAAGAGAAAATATAGAATCGTAGATTTTAAGAGAAACAAGGATAACATTCCTGCAACAGTTATTGGTATCGAGTACGATCCAAACAGAACAGCTAACATCGCATTAATCTGCTACGCAGACGGCGAGAAGGCATACATCATTGCTCCTTACGGATTAAAGGATGGTATGCAGGTAATGAACGGCGAGAATGCAGAGCTTAGAATTGGTAACTGCTTACCACTCGCAAACATCCCGGTTGGTACAGAAGTTCACAACATCGAGCTTTTCCCAGGCAAGGGCGGACAGCTTGTTCGTTCAGCTGGTAACTCAGCACAGCTTATGGCTAAAGAAGGTAAGTATGCAACACTTCGTTTGCCTTCAGGCGAGATGAGAATGGTTCCGATTAGCTGTAGAGCAACAATCGGTCAGGTTGGTAATGTTGAGCATGACCTTATCAATATCGGTAAGGCAGGACGTAAGCGTCATATGGGTATTAGACCTACAGTTCGTGGTTCTGTTATGAACCCTAACGACCATCCACACGGTGGTGGTGAAGGTAAGACAGGTATCGGTCGTCCGGGCCCTGTTACACCTTGGGGTAAACCAGCTCTTGGCTTAAAGACAAGAAAGAAGAACAAACAGTCTAACAAGATGATAGTAAGAAGAAGAAACGGTAAATAAGCCGTAATAGATTGAAGGAGGTTAAGACCTATGGCTCGCTCACTTAAAAAAGGACCTTTTGCGGACGCTCACTTATTAAAAAAGGTTGATGCTATGAACGCTGCAGGACAGAAGCAGGTTATTAAGACCTGGTCACGCCGTTCTACAATTTTCCCGCAGATGGTTGGACATACAATTGCAGTTCATGATGGTAGAAAACACGTTCCGGTTTATGTAACAGAGGATATGGTTGGACATAAGCTTGGTGAATTCGTTGCTACAAGAACTTACAGAGGACATGGAAAAGACGAGAAGAAGAGTAAATCCCGTTAATAGGTAATTTGAAAGGAGGTTACAAACCATGGCAAAAGGACATAGAAGCCAGATAAAGAGAGAAAGAAATGCAAATAAAGACACAAGACCTTCAGCAAAGTTATCATATGCTAGGGTTTCTGTTCAGAAGGCATGCTTCGTACTTGATGCTATTCGTGGCAAAGATGTACAGACAGCACTTGGTATTTTAGCATATAATCCAAGATATGCATCTTCATTAATAGAGAAATTATTAAAGTCAGCAATCGCTAATGCTGAGAACAACAACGGTATGGATGTTAGCAAGCTTTACGTAGAAGAGTGCTACGCTAACAAGGGACCTACAATGAAGAGAATTCACCCTAGAGCACAGGGTAGGGCTTACAGAATCGAGAAGAGAATGAGCCACATCACAGTAGTGCTTAATGAAAGATAGGAGGGCATTATGGGACAGAAAGTTAATCCTCATGGTTTGAGAGTCGGTGTTATTAAAGACTGGGACTCAAAGTGGTATGCTGAGAAAGCTGACTTCGGTGATAGCTTAGTTGAAGATTACAACATCAGAACATATCTTAAGAAAAAGTTATACAGCGCAGGCGTTTCAAAGATTGAGATCGAAAGAGCGTCAGAGCGTTTAAAGGTAATAATCCACACAGCAAAGCCTGGTGTTATCATCGGTAAGGGTGGACAGGAAATCGAGAAGTTAAAGGCTGAGGTACAGAAGTTCACAGACAAGAAGCTTCTTGTAGATATCAAAGAAATCAAGAGACCTGACAAAGATGCTCAGTTAGTAGCAGAGAATATTGCACTTCAGTTAGAGAGCCGTGTTTCTTTCAGAAGAGCTATGAAGTCTGTTATGTCTAGAACATTAAAGGCAGGAGCACTTGGTATCAAGACATCATGTTCAGGACGTCTTGGCGGCGCTGATATGGCTCGTACAGAGTTCTACAGCGAAGGAACTATTCCGTTGCAGACACTTCGTGCAGATATCGATTACGGTTTTGCAGAGGCTGATACAACATACGGAAAAGTTGGTGTTAAGGTTTGGATTTATAAAGGTGAAGTACTTCCCACCAGAGAAGTTGTTAAGGAAGGGAGCGATAAATAATGTTAATGCCTAAGAGAGTAAAGCGTCGTAAGCAGTTCCGTGGAACTATGGCAGGTAAGGCGCTTAGAGGTAACAAGATTACTAACGGTGAATTTGGTATTGTAGCAGCAGAGCCATGCTGGATTCGTTCCAATCAGATCGAGGCAGCTCGTATCGCTATGACACGTTATATCAAGCGTGGTGGTAAAGTTTGGATTAAGATTTTCCCGGATAAGCCGGTAACATCAAAGCCAGCTGAAACACGTATGGGTTCCGGTAAAGGAACATTAGAATATTGGGTAGCAGTAGTTAAGCCGGGACGCGTTATGTTCGAAATCTCAGGTGTAGCTGAGGAGACAGCAAGAGAAGCGTTACGTCTTGCTATGCACAAGTTACCATGTAAATGTAAAATAGTTTCTCGTGCAGAATTAGAAGGCGGTGATAACAGTGAAAATTAATAAGTATGTAGAAGATTTAAAGAACAAATCAGCTGCAGAATTAAATGATGAATTAGTAGCTGCTAAAAAGGAACTTTTCAATTTGAGATTCCAAAACGCAACCAATCAGTTGGATAATACAAGCAGAATTAAGGAAGTTAGAAAGAACATTGCTAGAATTCAGACAGTTATCACTGAGAAGGCAAGAGTTGCGGAATAGGAGGAGAATCGCTATGGAAGAAAGAAATCTTAGAAAAACCCGTACAGGTAAAGTAGTAAGCAATAAGATGCAGAAAACGATTGTAGTAGCGATCGAAGACAATGTAAGACATCCTTTATATAACAAAATCGTGAAGAAGACATATAAGC
>JAFTJD010000066.1 GCA_017456585.1 Lachnospiraceae bacterium | reverse complement strand
TACTGTTTGGTTTGTTTTGTTCGTTCCAAAACATTCAGCCAAACCTGTATGTTTTGTTTTTTTAGAACTTTCGGGTTGGTTTATACTGTTCAATTATCAAGGTTCATTCTGTGTCGCTGTTTCAGCGGCAACTTTGATAGAATATCACATCTTTCGATGCTTGTCAACACTTTTTTGAAACTTTTTTAAATTTCTTTTTTAAAGTGTTGTCCGCTCAATCAGCGGAATTTAACTATATCATATCTTTGTTTTGATGTCAACACCTTTTTTTATTTTTTTAATGTTGACTAACGGAGAAAGAGGGATTCGAACCCTCGCGCCGCGTGAACGACCTATACCCTTAGCAGGGGCACCTCTTCGGCCTCTTGAGTATTTCTCCAAAGACTGAACTTCATCTTTTCTATATGAAATTCTTGTGCCTCATTAAGCGAGGCAAAGTGTATTATACTAAAATAAATCTTAATTGTCAATAATTTTTTGTATTATTATAATAATAGAAATTATATGTTTTCAGCCTGTTTTTAGTTAATAGAAAGCATACCCCATTCTGATGTATCAAGAGTTCCTTCATATACTATATGTTGTATATTCTCGAAACTGAGCTTACCTACTGCTTCTACACCGATAGGTACTGTAAGACTTGTTAAAGCCGTACAATTACCAAATGCTGCGTCTCTAATCTCTGTTACGCCGCTTGGAATTATTATGGTCTGTAGATTTGAACAATTATAGAAAGCCTTCCTTCCGATATATGTTACTGTCTCAGGAAGAACTATTTCTTTAATTTCCATTTCATAGAACATGTACTTGTCAATACTTTCTATATTATTGTCTATAATTAGCTTTCCTATACTACAACCTTTAATAACATCGGATAATCTTTCTATTTCCGGTGCACATAACATTGTAATTACTTCTATATTGGTTGATATGAATGCATTGTCTTTAAGTTCTGTTATACTTTCAGGCAAAGCAATTGCTTTCATATTTTTACATTCACAGAATGCATAAGATGATATTGTACTTACTTCTTTAAAATCTATAGACTCCAGACTATTGCAGTTATAGAATGTATAACCTTTTATTTCTTGCATACTGTCTGATAGTTGAACTTCCCTCAAGCTTTTACAAAGGCTGAAAGCTCCTTCTCCAACCTCTGTTACATCATCGGGTATATTGATTTCAATAAGACTTATACAGTTTTCAAATGCGCCGCTACCAATCGAAACTAATCCTTCCGGAAAATTTATCTCTTTCATAGCACTACAATTTGCAAATGTTCCTATATTAATAGTAGAAATTGTATCAGGAAGTTTTATGTATGCAAGTTTTCTACAATTTTTAAATGCATAGTCACCTATAGAGGTTATGGTATCCGGTAAAACAATTTTTTCAAGTAATATACAATCACAAAAAGCGTTTGCTCCTATTTCTGTTACTGTATATTCTACATTATTATATATGTATTTTCTTTTTACGGATATTTCTCTTATACTTTTATCCTCTATAGAAGATATTTTCATAGTTTTGTTTTCTTCATTTATTTCAAAAGTGAATGGCATATTATCTGTAATATAGGAAATATCTTCGGATGTATCTATAAAAATACCTTGCTTCTTCTGTTCTTCTTCGCTACCGTATGAAATAGAATTCATACCCCAATCTATACAGTCTAAATCTCCCTTATATATTACATGATTGATTTTATTAAAAGCACCTTTTCCTACAGACTCAACGGTATCGGGTACGGTTATCTCATTTATACCGTAACAATTCAGAAAAGCGTATTCTCCTATTGAAACAATATTTTGTGGTATGTTGATTTCACTAAGTGAATAACACCAGGTAAACATATTGCCGGGAATAGCGGTTAGATTATCCGGAAGATTAATACTTTTTAGATTTATACAGTTACTGAAAGCATTTTCTCCGATTGTCTCTATCGTATCCGGAAGTTCGACTGTAATAAGGTTTTCGTAACCGCTAAATGCATTTTTTCCGATTGTAGTTACTGTGTAATCATTATCCTGAAGCTCATAGCTTTCATCAATTACCAGATTTGTAATGGTTCTATCAAGTAATCCTATTACGGTAAGCTCCATGCTTTCTACATTTACCCTGAATTCAAACGGAACTCCTTCTTTAGTAACATTATCTATTATAACATCAGAAGTTTCCTGTTCATCTGTAGAATTGGTAACTGGTTCTGTGGTTGAATCAATTATATTATCATTCTTATCCTTAGAGCAGGCATATGTTGATATTATAAATAATGTAGCAATTATTAATAAAGTAGCTTTCGTTATTTTCTTCTTCATAACCTTTTGGCTCCTTTTTATTTTTGCATTACTGTTTGATATAAATCATTTCCTTCAGAATCGATAATAACTATTACTGGAAAATTCTCTACTTCGAGCTTTCTGATTGCTTCTGTTCCAAGATCATCATATGCTACTACTTCAGAGGATTTTATACATTTTGATAATAATGCTCCTGCTCCTCCAACTGCTGCAAAGTATACTGCCTGATTCTTCTTTATTGAATCAATAACCGCCTGATTTCTTTTTCCTTTTCCTATCATTCCTTTAAGACCAAGGTCTAGGAGTGAAGGTGCATATTTGTCCATTCGGCTACTTGTAGTAGGTCCTGCTGAGCCAATTGGTCTTCCTTCTCTTGCGGGTGATGGTCCCATATAGTATATTATTTGATTCTCTAATGATATTGGTAATTTATTTCCATTCTCAAGTGCCTCATACATTCTTTTGTGTGCTGCATCTCTTGCTGTATATATTGTTCCGGTTATATATACGTAATCTCCGGAGTGTAAATTCTGTATAGTGTCATTTGATAATGGTGCGCTTATATGTTTTTCCATATATTTATATATAACCCTGATGTATCCTGATTATATGCTCCTTGTATAAATATTTAGGTTTGTCAGGTAACCTATAAACCTTTATTATATAGTTCTGTGTACATGTCTGTTTACATGACAGCATATATTAATCGCTACGGGAAGTCCAGCAATGTGTGTAGGATATGTTTCGATATTTACTTTAAATGCTGTCTGGGTTCCGCCAAGACCACCCGGACCTATTCCAAGACTATTTATCTTCTCTAACATTTCTTTTTCGAGGTCTCTTATATATTCTTCTTTTGCCTCTTCATTAAAACTTCTTGTTAGGGCTTTCTTTGAAAGAAGTGCACATTTTTCAAAAGTACCGCCTATACCAACTCCTATTACCATCGGTGGGCAAGCATTTGGTCCTGCATCCTTTACAGCTGTTATAATAGCTTCTTTTACCCCCTCTATTCCGTCAGCAGGCTTAAGCATAAAAACTCTGCTCATATTTTCACTTCCGAAGCCTTTAGGTGCAAAGGTTATCTCAACCTTATCTCCTGTTGTAATTTCATAATGAATAACTGCAGGCGTATTGTCCTTCGTATTCTCTCTATATATCGGATCCTTTACTACGGACTTTCTAAGGTATCCTTCCGTATAGCCTTGTCTTACTCCTTCGTTAATAGCTTCTTCAAGACTTCCTCCGATAAAATGTACCTCTTGTCCTACCTTAATAAATATAACTGCCATTCCTGTATCCTGGCAGATTGGTATCATATCTTTAGATGCTATATCAAGATTTTCTTTTAATTGGCCAAGAACCTGCTTACCTATTACTGATTCTTCTTTTTCATATGCGCTGTATAGTGCTTCCTTCATATCCGATGACAGATAATGATTTCCTTCTATACACATCTCTTTTATCTGATTTGTAATTTCTGTTACATTTATTTCTCTCATAGAACGATTCCTTTCGCGGATTATGTCATTATTTTCTTGATTTTATCACGCAGTACATGATATGTCAAAGAAAAAAGACTATCTGCTTTTGTTAAAAACCAAATAGTCTTTTAATCAAATTATTCTGTTACATTTTCTGTTTCTTCTGATACTTCATCAATATTATCTTCAACTATATCTTCTTCTCCGTCTTTCTTATCTACGATAGTTTCACGAACTTTAGATATACTTGCTACTACTATATCATCATCCATATTGATAAGTTTAACACCGGATGTATTTCTTCCGAGAATAGATATATCTTCTACAGGAGTTCTGATAATGATTCCCTGATTGGTAATAATCAATATCTCCTTATCTTCATTTACTGCTTTTACGCCAACTACATAGCCTGTCTTATCTGTAATCTTGTAACAACGTACACCTTTACCACCACGGTGCTGAACAGTAAATTCGTTAGTTAATGTTCTCTTACCCATACCGTTTTCTGAAACGATAAGAAGAGCTTCTCCCTGTGAATCCATCTGCATACCGACAACTTCATCATTATCATCGATATTCATTCCGATTACACCCATTGCACTTCTTCCGGTCTGGCGGACGTCTTTCTCACTAAATCTGATACACTGACCATTCTTAGTTACAAGGAAAATATCTTTCTCATTATCAGTTACCTTAACTTCTATGAGTTCATCTTCATCACGAAGAGTTATTGCTATAATACCGGTCTTTCTGATATTAGCATATTCAAGTATAGGTGTTTTCTTAACTATGCCTTTCTTTGTCGCAAAGAAGAGGTATTTACCATCTTCATATTTGCTGAAAGGAATAACTGCAGTTACTTTCTCACCCGGTTGTAATTGTAACAGATTAACAATCGCAACACCTCTTGCAGTACGTCCTGCCTCAGGTATCTCGTATGCTTTAAGTCTGTAAGCCCTTCCTGTATTGGTAAAGAACATAATATAGTGATGGGTTGTCGCCATTAAAAGATCTTCTATATAATCATCTTCTATGGTCTGCATACCCTTTATTCCTTTACCGCCACGATGCTGACTCTTAAAATTATCAACACTCATACGCTTGATATATCCAAGCTTTGTCATAGCAATAACTGTATTTTCTACAGGAATCATATCTTCCATTGATATATCGAATTCATCGAAACCGATTGAAGTTCTTCTGTCGTCACCGTGCTTATCACTTATCTCGGTAATCTCTTCTCTGATAACCATAAGAAGCTTCTTTCTGTCTCCAAGAATAGCTTTGAGTTCTGCAATACGGTTCTGAAGTTCTTCGTACTCTGCCTCAAGCTTCTCTCTTTCCAAGCCGGTAAGAGCACGGATACGCATATCTACAATAGCTTGAGCCTGTACTTCCGTAAGTCCAAAACGCTCTATTAACTTATCTTTAGCTTCCTGGGTTGTTCTTGAACTTCTAACTATATGAATTACTTCATCAATATTATCAAGTGCTATAAGTAAACCTTCAACAAGATGAGCTCTTTCTTCTGCCTTATTAAGCTCATACTCAGTTCTTCTTCTTACAACTTCTTCCTGATGCTTTAAGTAATATTTGAGCATATCGAGAAGGTTAAGAACCTTAGGTACATTATCTACAAGTGCAAGCATAATAACACCGAAGGTATCCTGAAGCTGTGTATGCTTATAGAGCTGATTAAGTATAACATTAGCATTGGCATCTCTTCTAAGCTCAATACAGATTCTCATACCAAAACGGTCAGATTCATCTCTTAAATCTGTAATTCCGTCTACTTTCTTCTCTTTTACAAGGTCTGCAATCTTCTCAATAAGCTTAGCCTTATTAACCATATATGGTAACTCAGTAACAATGATTCTGCTCTTACCGTTAGCCATAGTCTCTATATTAGATACAGCACGTACTCTTATCTTTCCTCTACCTGTTCTGTAGGCTTCATTAATACCTGCAGTTCCAAGAATCTCTGCTCCTGTCGGGAAGTCAGGTCCTTTAACAATGTCAAGAATCTCTTCTATATCTGTTTCTCTGTCTTCTATAACAACATTATCAATAATCTTATTAACAGCTGCTATAGTTTCTCTAAGATTATGAGGCGGAATATTAGTTGCCATACCAACTGCAATACCTGTAGTACCGTTAACTAAGAGATTTGGATAACGTGAAGGAAGAATAGTTGGTTCCTTCTCTGTTTCATCAAAGTTCGGCATGAAATCTACGGTATTTTTACTAATATCAGCAAGCATTTCCATAGAAATCTTACTGAGTCTTGCTTCAGTATAACGCATGGCCGCAGCACCATCACCATCGACTGAACCGAAATTACCATGTCCGTCTACGAGCGGATAACGTGTAGACCATTCCTGTGCCATATTAACAAGGGCACCATAAATAGAACTATCACCGTGTGGATGATACTTACCCATTGTATCACCGACGATACGAGCACATTTACGATGTGGCTTATCGGGACCGTTATTAAGCTCTATCATAGAATACAAAATTCTTCTCTGTACAGGCTTTAAACCATCTCTTACATCAGGAAGCGCACGAGATGCAATAACACTCATTGCATACTGAATGTATGATGTTTCCATGGTTTCTTTTAAGTCGACTTCATGAATTTTGTCAAAAATATGTTCATCCATCAAATTTTCATTCCTTTCGGGGACTTAATTAGTGGAAAAACTAACTCTTAGTTCGTTGTTTCTCACTAGATATCAAGATTATCAGCGTATTTCGCATTTGCTTCAATAAATTCTCTTCTTGGTTCTACCTTATCACCCATAAGTGTTGTAAATGTAAGGTCCACTTCTGAAGCTGTATCTTCGTCCATGTTAACTCTAAGAAGAATTCTCCTCTCCGGATCCATGGTTGTTTCCCAAAGCTGTTCTGCATCCATCTCACCAAGACCTTTATAACGCTGTATTTTATTATTATTATCTCTGCCTACTTCATTAAGAATGTTATTTAATTCTTCGTCCGTATAAGCGTACCAAACCCTTTTATTCTTCTCAAGCTTATATAACGGTGGCTGTGCAAGATATACATATCCTTGTTTAATAAGCTCAGGCATAAAACGATATAAGAATGTTAACATCAACGTACTGATATGAGCTCCATCGACATCGGCATCAGTCATTATGATAATCTTATGATAACGAAGCTTTGATATATCGAAATCATCATGAATACCTGTACCAAATGCTGTAATCATTGCTCTTATCTCTGCATTAACAAGTATCTTATCGAGCCTTGCCTTTTCAACATTAAGAATTTTACCACGAAGTGGAAGAATAGCCTGCGTATTACGTGAACGTGCTGACTTTGCTGAACCTCCGGCTGAATCTCCCTCTACTATGAATATCTCACAATTCTCAGGATTCTTATCTGAACAATCGGCAAGTTTACCCGGAAGACTTGCTGTTTCAAGTGCAGTTTTTCTTCTGGTTAAATCTCTTGCCTTTCTTGCTGCATCTCTTGCTCTTTGTGCTAAAATGGATTTCTCACAGATAATCTTAGCAACAGAAGGATTCTGTTCAAGGAAATAAGTAAGCTGCTCACTGACAATACTGTCTACTGCACCTCTTGCTTCTGAATTACCTAATTTCTGCTTAGTCTGACCCTCAAACTGAGGCTCTTCTATCTTAACACTTATAATGGCAGTAAGACCTTCTCTTATATCCTCACCTGAAAGGTTAGCATCATTATCCTTAAGCATCTTACTTCCTCTTGCATAATCATTAAAGGTCTTCGTAATGGCATTACGGAAACCATTAAGATGTGTACCACCTTCCGGTGTAATAATATTGTTAACGAAGCTGTAACATTTCTCATTATATGAGTCATTGTGCTGTAAAGCAACTTCTACATATACGTTATTCTTAGTTCCTTCACAATATATTACATTATCATATATGGCAGTCTCACTATGATTAAGGTATGTTACAAATTCTTTAATACCGCCTTCATAACAGAATTCATTAACAACCTGTTCTTCTTCTCTTGCATCACAAAGAATAATCTTAAGTCCCTTAGTAAGAAATGCTGTTTCTCTTAAACGGACTTTGAGAATATCATAATCAAAAACAGTCTCTTCAAAAATCTCTTTATCAGGTAAAAATGTAACTTCTGTTCCTGTCTTATCAATAGGACATTCACCTACAACTTTAAGAGGATACATTACTTTACCTCTTTCATAACGCTGATTATGAATCTTTCCGTCCTGATATACTGTTACTTCAAGAAATTCTGAAAGTGCATTAACTACTGATGCACCTACACCATGAAGTCCACCTGATACCTTATATCCTCCACCGCCGAACTTTCCACCGGCATGAAGAATTGTATATACTACCTCTACCGCAGGTATACCGGCCTTAGGATGAATTCCTACCGGAATACCTCTACCATCATCAATTACTGTAATAGTATCACCTTTATTAATGGTAACGTGTATTTCTTTACAAAATCCGGCAAGTGCTTCATCTACAGCATTATCTACTATCTCGTATACGAGATGGTGTAATCCTTTAGAAGATGTGCTTCCAATATACATACCGGGTCTTTTTCTTACAGCTTCCAATCCTTCTAATATCTGAATTTGATTTGCGCCATATTCAGCACTCATTTTTTACCTCCTGTCCGGCAAAATCAGCCTGAGACTATACTTCCATTTTCAATATGATAAAGCTTATCTATTTCAAAACGATTCTTTATAAAATCATCTAATCCAGTACATGTAATCATTGTCTGAATATCACCAATATTATTAAGGAGCTGATTCTGTCTGTTCTCATCAAGCTCTGATAAAACATCGTCTAAAAGAAGAACGGGATTATCATTAATAATCTTTGATACTAATTTGATTTCAGCAAGCTTAAGTGATAAGGCAACTGTTCTTTGTTGGCCTTGAGAACCGAATTTTCTTACATCGTTATCTGCTATCTTAAACATAAAGTCATCACGATGAGGTCCTACTGATGTTGTTTTGTATCTCTTATCTTTCTCTCTGTTTCTTAACAATTCTTCATAAAAATTGTCCTTTTCAACATCAGGAAGATAAATAATTCTTAGTTCTTCTTTTCCTGCTGATAAATTTCTATGTATGTCATATATTATTTCGTTAAGCGAATTAATAAAATTATGTCTGCTCTCAATTATATTTTTGCCATATTCTACAAGTTTATTATCCCATATATCGATAGTCGATATTAAATCCGGTCTATAATCCGCTACTTTCAGAAGTTGATTACGTTGATCAAGAACTTTGTTATAATTTACCATATTGTATACATATATTTTATCCAACTGGCATAATTCTAAATCAAGAAACCTTCTTCTTTCTGAAGGTCCGCTTTTTATAAGATGTAAATCTTCCGGAGAAAATAGCACAACATTAAGAATACCAAAAAGCTCACTTGCCTTTTTGATGGGAATACCATTAATAGCAATTCCTTTTGGCTTATTCTTCTTAAGATGCATGTCTACTCTGTAAGGAATGCCTTTTTTATTTATGACAGTCTTAATATGAGCTTCATCACTATCAAAATTAATAACTTCCCTATCCTTGCTTCCTTTATGCGACTTAGTAGTCGCTGAATAGTATACTGCTTCCAGAATATTAGTCTTTCCCTGAGCATTATCACCATATAAAATATTAGTCTTGCTGTCAAACTCCATGGAAAGATTCTTATAATTACGAAAATCCTTCAATTCAATTGATTCAATTATCATTAATCTTTATTTCTTCTCCGTTATATGAAACAATATCTCCTGCGCGAAGTTTCTTACCTCTCTGATATTCAACTTCACCATTTACTTTAACCTTGCCATCTGCAATTACCATTTTGGCATCTACACCTGAACCAACAAGACCTGCTGCCTTAAGTGCCTGGCCAAGTTTAATAAATTCTTCTCTTAATGTTATCTCCTGCATAATATTCTCCAATCCTAATTCTATGCCTGGCTAAAGTTAACAGGAAGAATCAAATAAATGTAATTTTCTTCTTTATCTCTTATAAAGCAAGGTGCTTTTGAATTAACAAGATAAATATCTACCTCTTCGTCATCAATTACTCTGAGGGCGTCTATTAAGAACTTAGGATTAAAACCTATAACAAGGTCTTTACCTTCCTTACGTATATCTATATTCTCATTCATTGAACCGAGAGAAGAATTAATCTTTAATTCTATCTCCTGATCATTAACACTTATGATGATAGGCTTCTTATCTCCTTCTTTAACCAAAAGTGTTGAACGGTCTATACAGTTAAGAAATTCTTTCTTGTTAATGGTAAACTTAGTTTCGTAGTCAGAAGATAACATCTGATTAATACGGAAATATTCTCCTTCAATAAGTCTTGATACAACTACTGTATTGTCAAATTCAAATACAATATGATTCTTAGTGAAGAAAATATTAACTGTATCATCTGCTTCTCCTGAAAGAATCTTACTTACTTCTGATAAAGTCTTACCCTGAACTACTACCTTTACATCATCATAGCTTTCGTTAAGCTCAACCTTACGAATAGAAATTCTGTGACCATCAAGTGAAACAACTCTTAATACATTACCGTTAATCTCAAATAATTCACCTGTCATCATACGGTTACTGTCGTTATCTGCGATTGAGAAAATTGTCTGTCTGATAATTTCTTTAAGTGTGAACTGTGAAAGTGTAATATACTTGTCTCTTTCTATAACAGGAAGATATGAAAAATCATCTCCTGACTTACCTGCAATATTAAATTTAGCCTTCTCACAGGTAATAGTCATCATATAATTATCGTTAGTTTCTATAACTACATCGTTATCAGGAAGCTTACGGATAATCTCTGAAAAAATCTTTGCATTGATTGCAATAACACCTTTTTCTAATATATCACCTTTAACGATTGTTTCTATTCCAAGCTCCATGTCATTAGCAAGCATCTTTATCTCAGATGTAGTAGCATCGATTAAGAAACATTCGAGAATAGCCATAGTTGTTTTAGTAGAAACTGCTTTAAGTGCAATATTAACTGAACGAAGAATATCTGCCTTACTGCATATTAATTTCATAATGTGGAAAACTCCTTTCGATGAAAAAAATGTGTTTTAATAAATATATAAATAAAATATTTTAGAAGTAATAGTATTAGGGGATGTTAATATGTTGAAAATCGTTTTGAACCTCATAAAATAAGCATTTTTAACTGTGATAACTATGTTAAAAAAATAAAATTTAAAGGTGGAAAAATATTAAGTTATTAACACCTGAAAATTAACGTTCGTATAAGTTATAATTTATCCACAGCATATTAACATCATACTAATATCATAATGTTGAAAATTAATTAGGATTAATCTTCTTCTTGAGTATCTCTATAGTAGTATTAATATTATTAATATTATTAGCTATATCTGCTTCAATCTTCTCGCAGCCATTAATAATAGTAGAATGGTCTCTGTTACCGAGAAGACTTCCTATCTCTTTTAATGATTTGTCGGTGTAATTACGGCAAAGATACATAACCATGTGTCTTGGATATGTAACGGCCTGATTACGCTTTCTTGAGATAAGCTCTGAAACAGGAACGTTATAATGTTCGGCAACTATATTCATTATAAGTTCCGGTGTAATCTGTTTGGATTCATTGGGCAAAATCAAATCCTTAAGAGCATCTTCCGCGAGTTCTAAGGTAATCTCCTTTTTTTCAAGAGAGGAAAAGGCAACAATCTTATTAAGAGCACCTTCAAGTTCTCTAATGTTAGATTTGACATTATTAGCTATGTATTCGATGATGGAATCATCTATATTATATCCTTCTGTTTCATTCTTCTTACGAAGAATGGCAGTACGTGTCTCAAAATCAGGAGACTGTAAGTCAACAGTAAGTCCCCATTCGAATCTGGAGCGAAGTCTCTCTTCAAGAGTCTCAATATCTTTAGGAGGCTTATCAGAAGATATAATTATCTGCTTCTTAGCTTCATGTAAAGCATTAAAGGTATGGAAAAACTCTTCCTGGGTACTTTCCTTTCCTATTATAAATTGTATATCATCTATGAGAAGGATGTCGTTAGTTCTGTACTTCTCTCTGAATTCTGTTGTTGTAATACCATTCTTATTACGGATGGCATCAATAAGATCATTGGTAAATACTTCTGAAGTTACATATAATACATTAGCATCAGGATTATTATCAATTACAAAATTAGCGATGGAATGCATAAGATGTGTCTTACCAAGACCAACTCCTCCGTATATAAAGAGTGGATTATACATCTCTGCCGGTGATTCAGCTACTGCAACACATGCAGCGTGAGCCATCTTATTATTACTTCCTACAACGAATGTATCAAAGGTATATTTAGGATTAATATTACCTTTAGAAGTACTTGGATTATTCTTCTTAGCTTCCTGCCTCTTTATATTATTAATATCGTCTTGAGTTACATAAACAACATCATATGGAATACCGGTAACTTCAATAATACCCATACGAAGTATATCAGCGTATTTCTTCTTTATATAATTAAGATATTGGCTATTCTCAACCAATAATGTTACTGTATTATCCTCAACAGAGAACACTTTAATAGGGCTTAACCATAAATTAAAGGAAATCTCTACGATTTCATGTTCTATTTTTACATGTTCAAGAATCTCGTCCCATTTTTCTATTACGATGTTCTCCATTACAATCTCTCACTTCCATAAAAATTAAAAAATGCCGAGGCACTCCCATCTAATATTGTATAACAAAACTAATATTATTTCAAGAAAGAGTTAGATGTATTTTTTATAAAAAAATAAGTGTTATTGATGTTAATAAAGTTTATTTTTTATGTATTAGTTACCATAATTTTATTTACATAAAAATTATATTAGTAACAAAAAAATGAAAAATTGACAAGTTATCCACAAAAATGAATGTGGTAAAAGTACCGAAAATAGCAAAAAAACGGAAAAAATCAAAAGTTATTAACAAGTTATAGACATTTTGTGGATAACTTAATGTTAATTAATATGATTTACATAATATTTTATTTAAAAGTGTGGATAACTAAAAAAATATTGATTTTATCACATTCTTTAAAAAAAATAGCTTGACTAAACCAAACTTATTCCTTATAATTAGAATGTTCTTTTATGTTCAAGATAAATTATAGTTACCTATTATATATATATTAGGTTATATCGAAGGAGGTGTTTTTAGATGAAGATGACATTTCAGCCTAAGAAAAGATCAAGATCAAAGGTTCATGGATTTAGAGCAAGAATGAGCACAGCAAATGGAAGAAAAGTTTTAGCTGCCAGAAGAGCAAAAGGAAGAAAAAAATTATCAGCATAGGCCGCATATTGTGGCCTTTTCTTCTTATTAGAAAAGGATGTGAGCAGATGAAAGAGGAATCCTTAAAGAAGAATTGTGAATATCAGAATGTGTATCGTAATGGTAAATCCCTTGCTAATCGTTATCTTGTAATGTATGTTCTTGACAAAGAAGAGACAGATAATACAAGAATGGGTATTTCTGTAAGCAAAAAAGTTGGTAATAGCGTTGTGCGTCATAGATTGACGAGATTATTAAGAGAAATTTACAGATTAAATAAGCAAAGTATAGTTTTTGGAAAAGATATTGTTGTAGTTGTAAGAGTCAGTGCAAAGGGTATATCCTATAGGGATATGGAGAGTGCATTTTTTCATTTATTAAAGATGCATGGTATAGAAAAAGAGATGAATTAAGTTGAAAAGAATATTAAAAAAATTTTTAATAGGAATGATTAGATTTTATCAAAAATTTTTATCACCGCTTAAAATTTATTCGCATTGTATTTATACACCTACCTGTTCTCAGTATGCAATACAGGCTATTGAGAAATACGGACCTTTAAAAGGTACTTTTTTAGCAGTAAAAAGAATATTGAGGTGTAATCCATTTGCAAAAGGTGGATATGATCCTGTTCCGTAGAATTAAGGAGGACTAGAAGTGTTTGATTTAGTTTTAACACAGAGTGACACGTTTATTATTGGAGATATAGCCAAGCTTCTTGGTTATATAATGGAATGGATTTTTGAATTTACCAGTTGGTTTGGTGTCCAGAATTTTGGTATAGCGATTGTTTTGTTTACAATTATCGTTAATTTACTTATGCTTCCGCTTACTATTAAGCAGCAAAAGTTTACAAGAGTTTCAGCGGTTATGAACCCTGAGATTCAGGCTATAAATAAGAAATATAAAGGTAAGAATGATAATGATTCACTCATGAAGATGCGTGAAGAGACTAATGAGGTATATGCAAAGTATGGTGTTAAACCATCAGGCGGATGCTTGCAGATTATTATTCAGATGCCTATTTTCTTCGCATTATGGAAGGTTATCAGTAATATTCCTGCATATGTTCCTTCTATTAAGGAAGTTTTTACAGGTGTTATTGAAAAAATCAGTGCAGACCCGGATTATATTTCAAAGATTCAGGGTGCAGAAAAGACTTTAGGAAAGCTTACAACAAGTGCTGATGCTGTAGCACAGAATAATTATCTTGTAGATTTGTTTTATACATTTACACAAGAAAAATGGGAAGCACTTCAGGGATTATTCCCAAGTGTAGCATCTTTTATTGATAAAGCAGCAGATCAGGTTATGGGAATGAATAAGTTCTTTCAGGGTGTATCTTTAACAGATACTCCTATGAATAACTGGAAGACAGTAGCTATTCTTATTCCTATTCTTGCCGGTGTTTTACAGTGGGTAAGTGTTCGTTTAACTACAGTTAATAATAATTCTGCTAACCAGGATGACAATCAGATGGGTAACAGCATGAAGATGATGAACAACTTTATGCCGTTCTTCTCAGCATTTGTATGTTTATCAATGTCATGTGGTCTTGGTATCTACTGGATTGCAAGTTCAGGTGTAAGAATCATTATCCAGTTAATTATTAATTTCTATTACGGTAAGATGGAATTACAGGAAATTATTAACCGTAATGTAGAGAAGAATAATAAGAAGAGAGCTAAGAAGGGTCTTCCTCCTGCTAAGGTAGCTTCTTTAGCTAATGTAAACACACGTAATATTTCATCACAGAAGACAACTGATGTTGACAAAGCAGCTAAGGAAAAGAAAGAAGAGAATATAAAGAAGGCTACAGAGTATTATAATTCAGGTAATGCGAAGCCGGGAAGTATAGCGGCGAAGGCTCAGATGGTTCAGAAGTATAACGAGAAGAATAATAAATAAACTGGAGGTTAATTGTATGAAATACATTGAAGTATCCGGCAAAACAGTTGAAGATGCTTTAGTAAATGCAGCAATTCAGCTTGAAACTACAAGAGATAAAATAGAATACGAAGTTATTGAAAAAGGAAGTGCCGGTTTTTTAGGAATCGGAAGTAAGTTAGCAGTTATTAAAGTAGTTAAGAAGTTATCTATGGAAGAATCTGTTGTAGAATTCTTACAGGATGTTCTTAAGACAATGTCTTTAGAAGTTAAGATTGATATTAATTATAATAAGGAAGAAAATGTAATGGATATTAATCTTATAGGTAAGGACATGGGAGTTCTTATCGGTAAGAGAGGCCAGACATTGGATTCACTTCAGTATCTTGTAAGTCTTATTGTTAATAAGAACAAAGAAGAGGGTTCTTACATAAGAGTAAAACTTGATACAGAGAACTATCGTGAGAGAAGAAAGGAAACATTAGAGCACCTTGCTAAGAATATTGCTTACAAGGTTAAGAGAACAAGAAAGAATGTATCTCTTGAGCCTATGAATCCTTATGAGAGAAGAGTTATTCATTCTGCATTACAGAATGATAAATATGTATGTACAAAGAGTGAAGGCGAAGAACCTTATAGACATGTAGTAGTCATGTTAAAAAGAGAAAGAGATTATAATCGTTCGAATCACTAGTAATTTAAGGCTGTCAGATTAAGTCAGGCTACTATATAGTAATAGTATATGACTTTATTTGACAGCTTTTGTTTGGTTTAGGAGGCAATATGAAATCTTTTGATACAATAGCAGCTATTGCTACAGGTATGACTAATTCAGGTATAGGAATAGTAAGAATAAGCGGATTGGATGCTTTTAGTATTATTGATAAAATATATAGAAGTAAGAGTGGTACCAAGAAATTATCAATGAGTAATTCACATACAGTTCATTATGGATATATTTATGATGGTGAGGAACTTGTTGATGAGGTAATGGTACTTGTTATGAAAGGTCCAAATACTTATACAAGAGAAAATACTATTGAAATAGATTGTCATGGCGGTTATTATGTAACTAAGAAGATTCTTGAAACAGTTCTTAAGAATGGTGCAAGAGCAGCTGAACCGGGTGAATTTACTAAGAGAGCATTTCTTAATGGAAGAATTGATTTATCCCAGGCAGAAGCAGTAATAGATATTATTAACTCTAAGAATGAATTTGCACTTAAAGCATCTCTTAAGCAGCTTGGAGGTAATATTTCAGATAAGATTAAGAAGCTTAGAAATGATATTTTATATCAGATAGCTTTTATTGAATCAGCACTTGATGATCCGGAGCATATTTCTCTTGATAATTATGTTGATGAGCTTTTACCTTTAGTTGAGAATTTTAAATCGGAGCTTGTTGGTATTTTGAAAAATGCCGATAACGGAAAAGTTCTTACGGAAGGTATAAAAACAGTTATCGTAGGTAAGCCGAATGTAGGTAAATCTTCATTATTAAATCTTTTACTCGGTGAAGAGAAAGCTATAGTTACGGATGTTGCGGGAACTACGAGAGATATACTTGAGGAAAGAGTTCATCTTGATGGACTTGATTTATTACTTGTAGATACGGCCGGAATAAGAGATACCGAAGATATAGTTGAGCAGATAGGTGTTGAAAGAGCTAAAAATAATCTCATAGATGCAGATTTAATCATATATGTGGCAGATGCATCTGTTCCACTTAATGATAATGATTATGAGATAATTGAAATGATTAAGGATAGGAAGGCAATAGTTCTTCTTAATAAGACAGACCTTGAGGTTGTAATTTCTAAAGAAGAACTTGAAGCAAGAACCGGTAAAACTGTAGTATCAATATCTGCTAAAGAAAGAGAAGGTATAGAAGATTTTACTTCTATATTAAAGGATATGTTTTTATCAGGTGAAATTAATTATAATGATGAAATATATATTACAAACTTAAGACATAAAGAGGCTATAAGAGAAGCTTTGGAAAGTATAGAGATGGTGCATAAGAGTATAAAAGATGGTATGCCGGAAGATTTCTTTACTATTGATATGATGAATGCATATGAACAGCTTGGTAATATAATCGGTGAATCCGTAAATGATGATTTGGTTAATGAGATATTCAGTAAATTCTGTATGGGTAAATAAAAGGAGAATATAATATGCCTTACTTAGAAGAAAAATATGATGCGGTTGTTGTAGGTGCCGGACATGCCGGATGTGAGGCCGCACTTGCACTTGCAAGACTTGGACTTAGTACAATTATGTTTACCGTAAGTGTAGATAGTATAGCTTTAATGCCATGTAATCCTAATATAGGCGGAAGCTCTAAGGGACATCTTGTTAGAGAAATAGATGCACTTGGTGGCGAAATGGGTCGAAATATTGATAAGACTTTTATACAGTCTAAGATGCTTAATTTGTCCAAGGGACCTGCAGTACATTCTCTTCGTGCGCAGGCTGATAAGCAGCATTATACCCGTACAATGAGAGATGTTCTTGAAAATACCGATAATCTTACGATAAGACAGGCAGAAGTTTCTGAGTTAATCGTTGAGGATAATGTAATAAAGGGTGTTAAAACTTTTTCCGGTGCTACTTATCTTAGTAAGGTAGTTGTGCTTACTACGGGAACTTATCTTAAAGCAAGGTGTATATACGGCGAGGTAAGTAATTACACAGGGCCTAACGGATTACAGGCAGCTAATTATCTTACTGATTCACTTAAGGCAAATGGTATTGAAATAGTAAGATTTAAGACAGGAACTCCTGCCAGAGTTGACAAGAGAAGTATCGATTTTTCTAAGATGGAAGAACAATTTGGCGATGAAAGAGTAGTGCCGTTTTCTTTTGAAACAGATAGGGAAAGTATTCAAAAGCCACAGGTTTCATGTTGGCTTACATATACAAATGAAGAAACACATAAAATTATCAGAGATAATATAGACAGATCACCACTTTATTCAGGTGTAATTGAGGGAACAGGTCCAAGATACTGTCCTTCTATAGAGGATAAGGTAGTTAAGTTTGCTGATAAAGAAAGACATCAGGTATTTGTTGAGCCGGAAGGCTTATATACTAATGAAATGTATCTTGGAGGTATGTCAAGTTCACTTCCGGAGGATGTTCAGTATGCTATGTACAGAACGGTTCCCGGACTTGAAAATGTCAAAATAGTTCGTAATGCATATGCAATTGAATACGATTGTATTAATCCAAGACAGTTAAAGCCAACACTTGAATTTATAAATATAGATGGATTGTTCAGTGCAGGTCAGTTTAACGGAAGTTCAGGTTATGAAGAGGCAGCAGCACAAGGTCTTATAGCCGGTATTAATGCAGCACTTAAGTTTAAGGGAGAAGAACAGATTATTCTTGATCGTTCACAGGCTTATATAGGTGTTCTTATCGACGACCTTGTTACCAAGGAGAATAAAGAACCATACAGAATGATGACTTCAAGAGCAGAATACAGACTTATCTTAAGACAGGACAATGCAGATTTAAGACTTACCGAGATAGGATATAAGGTAGGACTTATATCTGAGGAAAGATATCAGAGACTTCTTGCTAAGAAGGAAGCTATAGAGAAAGAAACCAAGAGACTTGAAAGTATAGTGGTAGGTGCCAATAAAAAGGTTCAGGATTTTCTTGAAAGAAACGGAAGTACTGCGCTTAATACCGGAACTACTCTTGCTGAACTGGTAAGAAGACCGGAATTATCCTATGAGTTAATTGCAGAGCTTGACGAAGGAAGAGAAGAACTTCCGGAAGAAGTTATAGAGCAGATTAATATTAACATTAAATATGAAGGATATATAAGCAGACAGTTAAAGCAGATAGAGCATTTTAAGAAGCTTGAAAATAAAAAGTTAGATACTAATTTTGATTACAATCAGATTGAGGGTCTTAGAAAAGAAGCAAGGCAGAAACTTAATGATTACAAACCGGTAAATGTCGGACAGGCTTCAAGAATATCAGGTGTTTCACCTGCAGATATATCGGTGCTTCTTATATATCTTAACCTGAACTAATGTTCGATATATAACATCAGGAGAAAATAATGGATAGAGATATTTCAATTTTTACAAAAGGACTTAGGGAATTAAATATAGAGCTCGATGATTCTAAGATTAAGCAATTTATAGATTTTTATGAAATGCTTGTTGAAAAAAATAAAGTTATGAATTTGACTGCTATTACAGAATATGATGAGGTTGTGGTTAAGCATTTTCTTGATAGTATATCTATTGGGAAATATGTTGATTTCAAGGAAGGACAGACTATTATTGATGTAGGTACGGGAGCAGGATTTCCGGGTATTCCGTTAAAGATAGCGTTTCCTATGATAAATGCAACATTGCTTGACTCACTTAATAAGAGAATTAAGTTTCTTGAAGAGGTAAGGGATGCCTTAGAACTTGATAAGCTTAATATGATTCATGGACGTGCAGAAGATTACGGACAAGATACTAATTATAGAGAAAAATATGATTATTGTGTATCTCGTGCCGTAGCTAACATGTCTACTTTAGCAGAATATTGTCTTCCTTTTGTAAAGGTTGGCGGATATTTCGTATCTTACAAATCCGGAAACATTGAAGAAGAGCTTAATAATGCCAAGAGTGCATTAAAGATACTCGGTGCAAAGGTTGAGAAAGTAGAAAGTTTTATTTTACCGGATAGTGATATATCAAGAAGTCTTGTATTTATTAAGAAAATAGAACCAATGAAGAAGAAATATCCAAGAAAAGCCGGATTACCTTCTAAGGAACCATTGGCATAAAAACCTTTGTAAACTTAATTGTTATGTGTTATAATTTTCTTGTAAATATACTAAGTTTTTGCAACCATTTGGAAAAGGTGTAAAGTTAATATGGAAAGATACGGCAATAAACTAAAAGGATTTATATGCGAGTCTCTTGAAGAGGTTGGCTTACAGATAAAGGCTTTGGAAAAAGAGATAGAACTTCACAAGTCAGAAATTTTCCAAATGGAAAAAGAAAAGAAAAATCTCGAAGACAATATAGATTTTTCAATTGAAGTTTTTTCGCCTCTAAGTGTTAAGCATAATTTCGAAAAAGACGAAATAGCAAAACTGGAACAAAGGGTAGTTCAGGTTAAAGCTTTAATCCAAGGCTTAGAGAAAGAAAAAAACAAGATTAAGAAGAAAAGAGAAACTTTAAAATCTGCTCTTTACCAATTAGATCCGAATGATGAATATGAAGCTAAGGATTTTGAAGAGTTGTATGGTGTTAAGATTCTTGAACAGCAGGAAGCTGAAAGGCAGCGAATAGCCAGAGATCTGCATGATACAACAGTTCAAACACTTACCGGTCTCATTCATAAAATGGAGTTTTGTTCTATGGTTATGGACAAAGATCCTGAAAGGGTAAAGAAAGAGCTTGAATTTATGAGTTCGGTTGTTAAGGAATCCATAGCCGGAATGAGAAGTATAATCTATGATCTGAGACCGATGACTTTTGATGATATAGGTTTTGCTGAGACATTAAGTAGAGCAATAACTAAATTACAGACTAACTCAACAGGAACTGCCATTTCCTATAAGGTAAAAGGAGAAGCTGTAAGAGTATCACAGATAATAGAACTTACTATTATGAGACTTATGCAGGAAGCATGTAATAATGCTAATAAACATGCTCAGGCAAATAATATAGCTGTTACCTTGGAATATAAAGACAGAAAAATCTGTCTTACGGTAGAAGATGACGGTAAGGGCTTTGAAATGGTAGATGGTAAAGCAAAAGGAGGTTTCGGACTTTCTATTATGAAAGAAAGGGCATTCCTTTTGAAAGGTGATATTGATATCTATTCAGAAGTTGGCAAAGGTACAAAAGTATATGTAGAAATACCTATAAGAGAAGATATGGAGGTAGATATATGAGTATGATAAAGGTTATGATAGCAGATGATCATTCAATGGTTAGAGAAGGTATTATGAATCTATTGGAGCTCGATGACAATATAAGTGTTGTTGGTTTTGCTGGAGATGGATTTGAATGTTTAAGAAAAGTGTCTGAATTGAAACCGGATGTTCTTTTGCTTGATATAAATATGCCTAACATGAATGGTATTGAAACACTTAGAGAATTAAAGAATAAAAAGAGTAATGTTAAAGTAATAATGCTTACTATTCATAATGAAGGCGAATATATTTTAAAGGCAGTTGAAATCGGATGCGAAGGATATGTATTAAAGGATTCCGATTCCAATATGTTGAAGAAAGCTATTTATACGGTTTATCTTGGTGAATCATTCTTACAGCCTGATCTTGTACCGATACTTAATCAGAGACTTATGCAGAAGGAAGAGGAAGATGAGCAGTTAGATAAGCTTACCAGAAGAGAGATAGAGGTATTAATACTCTTGGCTGAGGGTCTTTTCAATAAAGAGATTGCTTATAAATTGAATATTAGTGAGAGAACAGTTAAGAATCATATCTCAAATATATTTAAGAAAATAGATGTTTCCGATAGAACGCAGGCTGCGGTTTTTGCAATCAAAAATAAACTTGTTAATTTATAAAGAGTTGTGTGATTTAGTTAAAGCAAATATTCTAATCTACACATACAATAAATGATGTTTTCCTATAATCTGTTGTTTGATGAGAGATTAATATTCTTTAGTTACTTGGACTTTATATTATCACATTATAAATGATAGTTCCTTCTAAGACACGCTCTCGCTCCGTGAAAAACGTAACAGTACTAAACTCAGAAAACCAAATGAGGAGTAATGCGATACAGATAATCTTAAATGATTAATTTATCTGATACGCATTACTCCTCATTTTTCTTCGTTAAGTGCTGACGTTTTTCAAGGGTCTTAACAGGAATCTATCATTTATAATGTGAATAATGTAATGACATACATAACTAAAGAATATTAATCTTTCAAGTTTATAGATTTATAGGAAAACATCATCTTTTATATGCGTATATTATAGATTGTTTTAACTAAATGACATAGCTCTTTATAAATATGTGGGATAATGTTTCACGTGAAACATTATCCCATATATTTCTTTGTTACAAAAAGTATGTTATTATTATTCTACATATATATATGAGTAGGTATATGGAAATATATGATAGTTATGTTTCACGTGAAACATTGCAATGCTTTATACGCAATGAATTGCAGAATGTTATTTAGGGAGTTAGAAAAAATATTTTATATAGGAAAGAGTATGTTTTAAGGTAAATTTTTTCTAAAATGTATTTGATATGTGGAATTTAGATATGGATGGTTTAACGAAAATATAAAAATGTTTCACGTGAAACATTTTTATATTTTTTCGAAATAAAGTGGAATTGGAGTGTAATATGTGATATACTTAAACTCTAAGAAATATGACTACATGTAAAGAGGAAGGATAATAAATGGGAAGGATAATTGCTATAGCCAATCAGAAGGGTGGAGTAGGTAAGACAACAACGGCGATAAATTTGGCAGCTTGTCTTGCTGAGTTGGGACAGAAAGTTTTGTTGATAGATATGGACCCGCAGGGTAATAGTACAAGTGGTTTCGGTGTTGATAAGAATACACTTGTGAATACTATATATGAAGTGCTTATAGGCGAGTGTGAACTTGACGAATGTATGATTAATGGTATAATGGATAATTTTTCGCTTATTCCTTCTAATGTTGACCTTGCCGGTGCAGAGATAGAGTTGATAGGAATTAAGCGTAAAGAATATATAATTAAGGATAAGGTTAGAAAGATTCGCGAGAATTTTGATTTTATAATTATAGATTGTCCGCCGTCTCTTAATATGCTTACAGTAAATGCTATGACAACAGCGGACACAGTATTGGTGCCTATTCAGTGTGAGTATTATGCGTTAGAGGGATTATCACAGCTTCTTCATACAATTGGACTTGTAAAGAAGAGACTTAATCCTAACCTTGAGATGGAGGGAGTAGTCTTTACCATGTATGATGCTAGAACTAATCTTTCATTGCAGGTAGTTGAAAATGTAAAGAAGAGTCTTAAGCAGACAGTCTATAAAACTATTATTCCGAGAAATGTCAAATTAGCAGAAGCACCAAGTCATGGATTACCTATTAATTTGTATGATTCAAAGTCAGCCGGTGCAGAAAGCTATAGATTGTTAGCTGAAGAAGTATTACATAGAGGAGAGTAGAAGTATGGCAGCGAAGAAAAGTGGATTGGGTAAAGGATTAGATTCGTTAATTCAGATGAATGATGAAGTTTTTGAGGTTACAAAGCAGACAAGCGAAGGCAAAGAAGGGGTTGTAACTTTAAAGATTAACGAGGTTGAACCTAACAGGGAACAGCCAAGAAAAGTCTTTAACGAAGATGCGCTTGAAGAACTTGCAGATTCAATTAAGGAATTTGGAATATTACAGCCTATTCTTGTGCAGAAGGAAAAGAATTATTATAGCATCATCGCCGGAGAAAGAAGATGGAGAGCTGCTAAGAAAGCAGGATTAAAGGAAGTACCGGTAATAATCAAGGATTATACTAAGCAGGAAATAGTGGAGATTTCTCTTATAGAGAATATCCAGAGAGAAGACCTGAATCCGATTGAAGAAGCTATAGCATATAAGAAATTATCAGAGGAATTTAACTTAAAACAAGATGAAGTAGCAGAGAGAGTATCTAAGAGTAGAACGGCGATTACTAATTCAATGAGATTACTCAAGCTTGATGAAAGAGTACAGGGAATGCTTATTGATGATATGATAAGTTCAGGACATGCAAGAGCGCTGCTTGGAATCGAGGATAAAGAAGAACAGTATAATATGGCAATGCAAGTCTTTGATAATAAGATGAGTGTGCGTGAAACAGAGAAAATGGTTCAGGCATATCTTAAGCCTAAGAAGAAAAAGGTAGAAGAAGTAATTTCGCCAAGTGAGGAAGTTGTATATAGAGATATAGAAGAGAAATTAAAGGTTAAGCTTGGGACAAAAGTTAGTATTCAGAGAAAGACAAAGAATAAGGGAAAGCTTGAAATTGAATACTATTCAGGAGAAGAGCTTGAAAGAATTATTGAACTTTTAAACAGATTGTAAACATTATATAAGAAAGAGTGTGAGTAATGGCAGATAATAATATCGGGATGGTTATGAATGATAATAGTATCGGAATGAATATAAGTAGTACTACCTTTTATATTGTAGCAGGTATTGGTGTAGCATTGTTGTTGGCAATCATTGTTTTGCTCATAGTAGTACTTGTAAGACAAAGTAGACTTGATTTGAAATACTATGAGTTTATGAGAGGAAGTAACGGTAAGTCACTGGAATCAAGTATACTTAATCGTTTCTCTGATATAGACAGGCTTATAGCTTCAGATGCAAAGAAGAGTGTAGAGATTAAAGAAATAAAAGATAATATCCTTAAGGTATATCAGAAAACAGGCATTGTAAAATATGATGCGTTTAGTGAAATGGGCGGAAAGTTAAGTTTTGCACTTGCTATGCTTGATAAAGAAAATACGGGATATGTTATAAATGCTATGCATAGTAGGGAAGGTTGCTACACATATATTAAAGAAATTATCAAGGGAGAATCCTTTATACAGTTAGGTACTGAAGAGAAGAAGGCCATAGATATGGCTATTAACAGTGATAATTTTATTGACACTAACTAATGTGGGTATTAAAATGTTAAAGTATGACTTTAAAAAATAATAATAAGATAAAATATTTTAGGAGGATAAATTATGTTAGATTTAAGATTTGTTAGAGAAAACCCGGAAGTAGTAAAGCAGAACATTCGTAATAAGTTCCAGGATTCTAAATTGGAGCTTGTAGATGAGGTTATCAAGTTATCAGAAGAGAGCCGTGAGTGTAAGACAGAGGCAGATAATCTTAGAGCAGAGCGTAACAGCATCTCTAAGCAGATTGGTGCATTCATGGCACAGGGCAAGAAGGAAGAAGCAGAAGAAGCTAAGAAAAAGGTTACAGCTAATTCAGAGAGACTTGCTGCACTCGAAATTAAAGAAAAAGAACTCGAAGAGAAGATAAAGAAGATTATGATGGTTATTCCTAACATCATTGACCCTAGTGTACCGATTGGTAAGGATGATAGTGAGAATGTTGAGGTTCAGAAGTATGGTGAGCCGGTAGTTCCTGATTTTGAGATTCCTTATCATACAGATATTATGGAGAAGTTAAACGGTATCGACCTTGACAGTGCCAGAAAAGTAGCAGGTAATGGTTTCTATTATCTTATGGGAGATATTGCAAGACTTCATTCAGCTGTAATCAGCTATGCAAGAGATTTTATGATTGATAGAGGATTTACTTATTGTATACCACCTTTTATGATTAGAAGTGAAGTAGTTACAGGTGTTATGAGCTTTGCAGAGATGGATGCCATGATGTACAAGATTGAGGGTGAAGACTTATACTTAATCGGTACTAGTGAGCATTCAATGATTGGAAAGTTTATAGATACAATTATCCCAGAGGAGCAGTTGCCTCACACACTTACAAGCTATTCACCATGTTTCCGTAAGGAAAAGGGTGCTCATGGAATTGAGGAGAGAGGTGTATACCGTATTCATCAGTTCGAGAAGCAGGAGATGATAGTTGTATGTAAGCCGGAGGACAGCAAGGCTTGGTTTGACAAGTTATG
>JAFTJD010000065.1 GCA_017456585.1 Lachnospiraceae bacterium | reverse complement strand
TACCTTTGGGATTTTTGCTCATGATGTACCTCCAATCTACACAGACAGGTAATCTGTTTTTAGGATACATCAGTGCATGACTAAATTCCAGTAGAATAGAAGTTATTTTTGCACAGATAGAAATTTGAAATTTATTTAAGATAAGATAGATAAAATGTATTGATTAATTCACGAACATAGATTATACTAAGAACATAAGTTCGAAAGTGCCGAAGGGCATCGTTATCGGACACATATGAGCATGGGTATATTTAATGTACGTGCGAAAAAATGTACATAAGTGTGTGTTAGAATAACAGCGATTAAAGTATCACATAAGAAGGTGAATGGAATGGATTATTTGTCAACACTTAACCAAATGCAGTTAAAAGCAGTTATGGAAACGGAAGGATATTTAAGGGTAATAGCGGGAGCCGGTAGTGGTAAGACCAAACTCTTAGTCAGCAGATATGCATACCTTGTTAATGAATATGGTATTAATTCAGCTAATATTTTATGTGTAACCTTTACGAATAAGGCGGCTGCTGAAATGAAGAGGCGAATAAAGGCGCTTATCGGTGATGAGTACGATACATCACTTATTTGTACATATCACGGATTCTGTGTGCGAGTACTCCGGGAAGATGTTGAGAAGATATTTTTTCCTAAGGAATTTCAGATAATAGATAATACACAGCAGAAAGCTATTTTGAGTGAGATTTATCAAAAGTATGAGCTTAAGTTAGATCATGCCAGCTTTGAGAAAATATTAAAGATTATTACTGCGGTTAAAGCAAAGCGAAGCTATGTGAGTAAGATGTGTTGCACCGATAAGTGTCAGATTATGGATGAGATTAAAACTCTTGATGAACAAATCGTTGAGGATTTTATGCAACACCAAAAGCAGATATATGCATTGGATTTCAGTGACTTATTATATTTTACGTTAGACATGCTTGAACGATGTCCTGATGTATTAGATAAGTGGCAGAATAAGTTGAATTATATTCAAGTTGACGAGTTTCAGGATAGCTCGAAGGTTGAGATGGAGCTTGTTGACATGCTTTCTGCAAAGCATAAGAATTTGATGATTGTAGGAGACCCTGACCAGAATATTTATGAGTGGAGAGGCTCTGACGTAAAGCTTTTAGTCGATTTTGATAAAGTCCATATTCCAACCAATACAGTATTTTTGAACCAGAATTATCGTTCTACGCCGCAGATACTGAAGTGCGCCAATACTTTAATAGAAAAGAATGAATACCGCTTGAAGAAAGATTTATACACAGAGGCTGGGGATGGAGTGCCGGTTTATCATTTTCATACTAAAAATGAGTATGAAGAGGTTGATAAGATAGTAGAAAATATTAACAGAATTCGTAATGAACAGAAATGTAATTTTTCGGATTTTGCTATACTATATCGTTCGGGGTTTTTATCAAGAATTGTTGAAAAGAAGCTTACGGAAGTGGGTATTCCGTATGAAATATTCGGAGGAGTTAAGTTCTATCACAGAATGGAAATTCAGGATATTATGGCGTATCTTAGACTCATTGCATTCGATGATGATATAGCTTTTAAACGAATAATTAATACACCGAGACGAAGATTTGGAAGAATGAAGCTACAGCATCTTGCGCAACTGCAGAAGAATGATATGTCTTATTATCAAACGCTGAAAGAACATATTAATGATTCTGCTTTCGCTAATAGTGGTGCCCGTGAGTTTGTTAACATTATTGAAAATATCCGTAATCATATTAACGAACTTAAAGTGACAGAAATCGTAGAGAAAGTATGTAGTGATAGCGGATATGAGAAATACATCAGAGAACTTGGGGATATGGAACGTTTTGAGAATTTGTCTGAGTTTAAACGTATCGCTACAGAGTATGAGCGAAACTTAGGTGAAGAGGTATCTTTGAAGGAGTTTATTAACCAAATATCATTGCAGTCAGAGGATGATGGCGATGAGTCATGTGATATGGTAAAAATGATGACTATACATTCTTCTAAAGGTTTGGAATTTCCGTATGTTTTTGTATTGGGCTTCTCAGAGGGGATTTTTCCGTCAGCAAAGACGATAGAAGAACGAAAGAAATTAGGCTTGGAAGAAGAACGAAGATTATGCTATGTGGCTATCACAAGAGCGGAGAAAAGACTATTTTTGCTGGATTCTGAAGGCTATAATCAGAACGGCAAAGAGAAATATCCTTCACGATTTTTGAAAGAAATAGGTGAAGATAATTATATCAGAGTAGGGAATATATCAAGAGAATTGCAGGAAAATGCTAATCGTTATGCAACTCAACTCTTTGAAGAGACCCCTGATACGAGCGTTAAAGCGGTTAATGACAAAGTGACTCATCCGGCATTTGGCGAAGGCACAATACTGGGATATGGAAAAAATAAGGGCAGCTATTTAATTCGTTTCGATAAGCTTCAAAGTGAGAGGGAGATATCGGTAGACTTCTTTAATCGAAAGAGGGAAATTCCTCTGAAGGTTGCTGTGGACCAAAATAGCTTTACGAATGTCGCTGATACCGCCGTTTCTAACGCTGTAGCTCCTGCTCCTACGACTGCTATGGATAGAAAAAATCATGAGACAACTAATATGGATAAAAAGATTCCTGAGGGTTATGAGAAAGTGGAAGAAAAGAAGGTTTCGGAGCTTAAACCGGTTGGCGGTAATGGTAATCAACAGCCGGGAGGGCAATCCGATTCGCCGCAAGATATACAGGTTCCGAGGCAGAATGTGAGTACTGACAATTTATGGGAAAGAGATGATGTGCCCAAAACAGGTTGGGTTTGCACAGGAGTGTCGGATTTGGGGGCACCTGTAGGCATATGTCAGATGTGCGGTCATCAAATAATCAGATATGTTCATCACATGTACCATGCAGAATACGGCTCACTGGATGTGGGCTGTGTCTGTGCAGGCAAGATGGAAGGGAATATCGACAGGGCTAAAAGGCGTGAACAGGATTTTAAAAATAAGCAGTCGCGCAAAGAAAATTTTCATAACCGTAAATGGCGTACTTCCAAAAATAATAATAGTTATTTAAAAGTAAAAGACCATTTGATTGTTTTATACTATAATAAGAACTATGATAATTGGAAATATTCAATTGACAATGTTTTTTGTAAAGAAGTATTTGCCAAAAGGGAGGAAGCCGTAGATGCGGCATTTGAGGCCCTTGAAGATAAACTTGGTAAAGAAAGCCGACAATGAGGTACATGAAAAGTATCAAAAAGTGTAACAACAAAGGAGAACAACTATGGAGTTAGAATGTTATAAGAAAGAGGTAATGGAAGTAGCTAAAAATGTTTTGGAAGTTATTTCGAAAGGTAAATCAAAAGAAATAAAAAATGGCGAACCACTTATGATTGAATTTGCACGGCATGGTGAAAATTACTTTAATGATAATAAAGTAAAGTTTATGGTAGTGGGAAGAGCTAGCGGTAAAACAAAAAAACCTCACCTTGCAGTAACTGAATATACAGCAGAGGGATGCTCTATTAATGAAAAGAAAATAGAAAAATGTTTTAATGAATATTATTATGAAACAGACCATCTGAGTTGGATTCATAGAAAAGAAGAAAATGGTTATATAGATTCTAAACCGTTTTTTGGGTTTTCGAAGGAAATATATCTCGGATTAACTGGTGCGGAAGATGAAACGGAATGGTATAAAAATATATGTTATTCTAATTTGTGTAAAGTGATATGTGCTGAAGAGGCGGGTAATCCTTGTGAAAAGTTAAAGAAAACTCAGATGGAAAATGGTATGCTTAAGTTGTTGAAAATAGAGATTGACTATTATAAACCAACTCATATTCTTGTATTGGATAGTGCGTCGGAAGAGCATAGTTGGAGTACCAAAGAATTTAAGGATGAATTAAGAGAATATGTATCTCATCAGGAACCTAAAGTAAAGATATGTTTTTCAGACCGCCCGGAGTTTCGGGAACATAAGCCACTTAAGGAAAAGGTATTTATGGAATTTGGAGAGGGGGATTAATCTATGGCAAACTTTCATAATGTGAGAGAATTATGGAGTAGTCTTTTGGAAAATGTAAACGCGTATGTATTTGGTGAGGAATTTAATGAAGCATTATTTGATGAGGCAATGAAGGGAGCATTTGAAATTTTTGATTCAGTTTATAACATGGAACAGCTCAAGATGGAAGAATGGGGTGAAACTGTGAATGTTCTTCAAGTGTTGCAACTTACATGCCTGATGTCTGAGTATATGTCAGACAGGTATACTGCTGATGAAGATAACGAAAAATTTAGGGCATCACAACTTGCGGTTCGTCTTATGTTGGGAAAAGTAACGGATTCCTATCAATGGCATGGAGATGGAGTTTTTCCTGCATATGAGTTTGAATATTATTATGGAGAAGATGATAAATTAGTGTATGATGTCAAAACGGGTGATTTGTCCGATATGGTGGAAGCATTGAAATATGTATGAAAACAATATTTAGAGTATAGAAAAGGTCCTACGGACCTTTTCCCTTTTTTCCTTTTCTTAAACGCAGATGTACAAAATAATGCGCGCTTAGATATGATATAAATAGGTGTAATCAATAAATGAACAATAATAACAAAACCTAGTGAAAAGGAGGATATGCCAATGATTTATGTAATGTCGGATTTGCATGGCTGTTATGAGAAATACAGTAAAATGCTTTCCATAATTGATTTGAAGGAAACGGACATGCTTTATATTCTTGGTGATGTTGTGGATCGCGGACCGGATGGAATACGAATATTATTCGATTTAATTCGAAGAAAGAATGTGATTGCTTTAAGGGGAAATCATGATCATAAAGCCTTGTTTATTCTGAGTCAATTGATGAAAGAGGAAACAACGACAGCGAATGGGCAATTTGCAAAGCAATTTGAATATTGGATATCCGATGGAGGATTACCAACTTATGAAAACTTTCAGAAGTTGGATAAAGAAGAGAAGTTGATTATATTAGATTATTTAAGAGCTATGCCATTTTTTAAAAAACTGGAAGTAAACGGACAAATGTATTTTTTTGCACATACCGTGCCGGAAAAGGAGAGTATGCCGGAAGAACCGGAACTGTGTTCAAAACGAGAGCTTATATTGGGCGAACCGGATTATGATGAAATATATTTCGACAATATAATATTGGTAACCGGGCATACTCCTACGGAGCTTATTGATAAGAAATACGAAGGAAGAGTGTGGAAAGGTAACAACCATATTGCAGTTGATTGCGGGGCTTCGTTTGGGTATCCGCTTGGGTGTATTTGTTTAGATACGATGCAGGAATATTATGTAGACTAGTTATTATAATAAAACATTGATGATATTGGCTATTGATTCAATGAATCATAGTGAACAACCACCGGTTTATTTAAACTATATGAACAGAAAGGAAAATAATATCGATAGTGAGTATGTAATCGGATTAGAAGAAGGAATTAATGTGCAGATTTTATTCCAAAATCCAAACTATACTAATCTGAATTTTAAGTACTTTCCGACATCAGAGTTGCCTTATGAAGTTCCAAGCTTTTTTAGGGAAGCAGCTTATGGATATTAATGAATTTTAGCTGAAATTATGTTTCTTTTTTAACAAGTTGAATATTTATTCGGGATATTTTGCATATTAGTAATAATATACAAATTGAGAATAAAATAACGAAGAAAAATGGTAAAAATGCACAAAAATTTCTTGACTGTGTGTGGGCTTATAGGTATAATTAGGGAGGTGGCTGGAATTCAAAGCAAATGGGAGTAGAGGGTAAATACGAGACAAGGAGGATAGCAAAAAACTATATTGAGAATATGTATTGAAGCTGTGCCACTTATATGAAAAAAGAGAGGGTTTACAATAATGAAGAAATTTAATTTTATTAAAACTTTAGCAAGTATTGCGTTTGGTTTCGTATTTTCAATGGCTATCGGTGTAACGGTTGTACATGCCGCTGACTGGTATGTGTCACCTTCAGGTAGCGACTCTAATTCAGGAACTTATTCAAGCCCATTTGCATCATTGAACAAGGCTGAGGAAGCAGCTTCTTCAGGAGATACCGTATATATTATGGGTGGAACTTACAAGAATTTTTCAATAGAGACATCAGATAGTAATTATAATTATGTACATCAGTTTACAAAGAGTAACATTACATATCGTGCATACTCATCTAAGGATGTTCCTGTTTTCGATTTCTCAGGAACAACAACTTCTAAGAGAGTTGCAGCTTTCCATGTTAAGAGTGGTGTAACAGGTGTAACATTCCTTTGCTTTAAGGTAACAGGTGTTCCTGTTGGCAGCCAGAAGCAGTCTGAGTGCTTCCGTATTGAAGGAAGTGCAACAATGAATCAGATTACCTGTTATAATTCCAATGCTAACGGTTTCTATTTCTGTAATAATGGAACAGGTAAAGTAATTAAGTGTGATGCGTATAATCTTTATACTTCTAACAGTGTGTCTAACAGCAATACAGATGGTTTTGGTGCACATGGTAAAGGTGTTACATTTATCCAGTGTCGTGCATGGGCATGTGGTGATGATGGTTATGATTGTATTACATCTAAGGGAGCTAATACATTTGATACATGTTGGGCATACGACATGAACAAGGGTGGAGATTCCAACGGATTTAAAATCGGTGGATATGGTACAGGAACAGTACCTAGCACAGTGCCGGTACATACAGTTGTAAATTGTCTTGCGGCTTGTAACGGAGCTAATGGTTTCTATGCTAACCATCAGCCTGGCCAGGCAGCTACATGGACCAATAATACAGCATATGGTAATAAGACATCTAACTATAACATGTTAGAGCGTGTTAGCCCTACTGACTCGACAGATATACCGGGAACAAGAGAAGTTCTTAGACTTAACATTTCATACAATGGTACTATCAAGAATATTGGTACAGGAACAAAGGTAGGAAGCTGTTCTTGGAACAGTGCTTATAATTGTACAGCAGATGATTTCGTGAGCTTGGATGCATCACAGATGACAAGAGCAAGAGGAGCTAATGGTGTATTACCTACCATTACTTTCATGCACTTAAAGAGTGGCAGTGATTTGGCAGGAATGGGATGCTTTAACTAAAACTATTTTGGCTGAACGGAGAATGACATGAAGAGAATCGGCTTGATATTGATTTGCATTGTAACAGTCCTTTGCATGGCTTGTTCCAAGAAGGCTAATGTCGATTATGGTGACAATATAGTTATCTCACTTGAAGGTTGTGAGATAGTACTCAATAAGATAAGCGCAGGAAACTTTCTTATGGGAAGCTATGAGGGCATTGGTGATGAAGATGAACTGCCGGTGAGAGAGGTTACCATTACGGAAGATTTCTATATGGGAGTTTTTGAAATAACGCAAGCTCAATGGGAAGCAGTGATGGGGAATAATCCCAGTACGTTTAAAGGTAAAGAATTGCCGGTTGAGACCATTAGCTGGAAGGATGCTAATGCTTTTTGCGAGAAACTTTCCGAATTGAGTGGATATGATGTTAGTTTACCTACTGAGGCACAATGGGAATATGCCTGTCGTGCAGGAACTACTACGAAATGGTTCTTTGGGGATGAGGAGACGGCATATAGTACTTATGGGGAAACTGATGTTGATGCTAAAACATATCCGGTAGGTAGCTTTGAAGCGAATCCCAATGGTTTATATGACATGTATGGCAATGTAATGGAATGGTGCTTGGATTATTATAGTGCAGAATATCTTGCGGATGATCTTACCGACCCGACAGGTCCGAAGAAAGGCGAAGCGAGAATTTCGCGAGGCGGTGGCTGGGGTGCAAGTCCGGATAGTTGCCGTTCGGGATATAGAAATGCTTGTGGTGAGCAAGACGCCACAGATGGGATTGGTTTTAGAATAGTTATTAATCCATAATTGAATATAATTATATGATTACAAGCTCCATATCAGACGTAATGTTTGGTATGGAGCTTTAAAAGTATCTTGATGAATATCTTGAGAAAGTGGGGATTCTAATGTATAATTAATGTATGAAAAATACAGAACTAAAAGAATCTAAATATAGGAGGTATGATTATGAAAGTAGTAGCGGTACTCGGAAGTCCACATAAGGATGGTCCGTCAAATGTGATAGCAAGAGAAGTGCTTCGTGGAGCAAAGGATGCAGGTCATGAGGTAGTTGAATATGTAATTAATGATATGAATGTTAAAGGCTGTCAGGGTTGTGGAGCATGTAAGCAGAATAAGATAGATTGCGTGTTGCAGGATGATCTTGCACCTTATTGGAAAGATCTTCATGAGTGCGGTGCACTTCTTGTAGCAGCACCTAATTATTGCTCCCAGATAAACGGACCGATGATTACATATATGAACAGACATTATTGCCTTATTACATCAGAGGGAGTCAGAGTTCATCCGGGCATTAAGCTTATAGGCGTTTTTTCTCAAGGCGCTAAGGATAACTATGAGGCAGCAGAAAAGGCATACGATTGGTATCTTAGAGATTTTCAGAACAGAGATATGAAGCTTCATGCCAAACTTGTGCATACCGGCAAGGATGCATGGGATGCTGATAGTGATATTATGAAAAAGGCATATGAGGCAGGCAGAACGCTTTGATAGTTGCCTGTTAGGTGTGTTATTTGTAGGGAGATGTAAAGGAATGAAAAGAAATAAATTTAGCAGAATTACAGCGCGTTATAAGATTAATAGAATGGTGGTTATGATAGTTGCGATAACACTATTTGCTATAGCTATTATCGGGTGCAGTCATGCTGCTATTGAAACAACAAGCAGACAGGACAAAGAAACAGCAAGTGGTGTACAACCTACTATGGAAATGACAAGCTCGGATGCGACAAACACAGAAGTATCGGATGCAGAAACGTCATCTTCAGAAGAGACAAATACGGAGGCAACTACTACGACTAATTTGGAACCTATACCTTATGTGGATGATTTGCAGTTATATGCGGTGGCATATGTGGGATATATGGAGATAGAAGATTTAGATTTTTACAAGGACAAATATATTGGGGATAAGGAAATTCCTACCCATGTTTTTTCGGACGGAGAATACTATCTTATTATTCCTAGATATGATGATATGCACTTGAGCTTGTATCGAAATGATATGGAGACTATGGGCAAAACATTGATTTACGAGTGTGAAGCATGCGGTCCTTTTGTTATTAAATGTAATATTAGTGATATTTTTCCGGATGTTATGGTTGGTCTGACATATAAGGGTGAGACGGTGGAATTTTCACCATATATTTCACTGAAGGATGGTAGTGTTGTAGTGGGTGACAGAGGCCTTAATCTTACAAGGTGGGCAGAGGAATAGAAGATATGGATAATATGAATATAAACGGCATAGATGTCAAGGATGGAGCCGGTGCTACAGAGCATAAGCGACGTGTGAGATATAAGGGTACTCATCCCAGGGCATTTCATGAGAAATATAAAGAGGCGCAGCCTGAAAAATATGCAGATACTATCGAGAAAGTAATAAGTAAAGGTAGTACACCTGCGGGAATGCATATTTCAATTATGGTCAATGAGATTCTCGAAGTGTTGAAGATACAACCGGGAGAACAGGGGTTAGATGCTACACTTGGTTATGGCGGACATACAAGTGCCATGCTTGAGAAGCTGGAAGGAAAAGGTCATATGTATGCACTTGACGTTGACCCGATTGAGATACAGAAAACGACGCGAAGACTCCAGAATAAAGGCTTTGGACCGGAGATACTTACCGTAGTAAAGACGAATTTTGCTAACATAGATGAAGTGGCAGCTACAGCGGGGAAGTTTGATTTTGTGCTCGCAGACTTAGGAGTGTCATCAATGCAGATCGATAATCCTGAGAGAGGCTTTTCATACAAGGTTGACGGACCGCTTGATTTAAGACTTGACCCGGAACATGGTGAATCAGCTGCAGAGAGACTTAGGAACATAACCGAGGAAGAGTTTATTGGGATGATGATTGAGAATTCTGATGAACCATATGCTGAGGAGATAGCGAATAAGGTGTTTAATAAGCTTCGACGCGGAGATAAGATAGAAACCACTACAGATTTAAGAAAAGCGATTGAAGAGGCTCTTGTTGTGGTTCCTACAGCTGAGAGAAAAGAAGCAGTTAAGAAATCCTGCGCAAGAGTATTTCAGGCATTGAGAATTGATGTGAATAGTGAATTTGAAGTGCTCTACAGTTTTCTTGATAAACTTCCCGGGATACTTAATCCCGGAGCAAGAGTTGCAATTCTTACCTTCCATTCAGGCGAAGACCGCCTTGTGAAAAAGGCATTTAAGCATTACAAAAAAGAAGGCATTTATAGTGAAGTTAGTGATGAAGTAATACGTCCATCAGCTGCGGAATGTACGAGAAATCCTCGAGCTAAATCCACAAAACTAAGATGGGCAATCAGGTCATAGAATTAAATAATGTTTATTATCATGCCGTCGGCTAAGTTTTGCCGGCGGCATTGCTATTTCTGTGGCGAGAAAGAGTGTAACGTCAAAATTTGTTCAAAAAATCAAGAACGCAATAGACTGATGTGATACTATTGAGACATAAGATGATTTTTTGAAAACGGAGATTGATATTATGGCGAAAATACGAGAGATTATTAAAAATAACAGATATATGTTAGGCGTGGCGTGGCGACACAGTAAGGTATATTTTCTTGTGCTTGTATTAATGCTCTTGATTACATATACAAAGGATTTGGTATTGGTAATTGCACCGAAATATATTTTTGACGGCATGCAGTTTGGAGAAAGCGTTAAGGATATTTTAATTCCGGTAATTGTATATGTAGCACTATATTTGATATTGCATCTTTGCGTACATGCCTTAACTTACTTCAAAAATATTCTTGAAACTAAATTAAAAATGGAACTTAATGTAAAGCTTGGCGAAAAGTTTATGAAGGTTGATTACAGCTTTCTTGAAGATAATAAGTCGATTGACATGTTTAACAGAGCCAAGATAGCAATTATGGGTGGACTTAATGAGGAACAGCGTTCGTTTGGAGTAATCGGAGAGGAAGGAATAACAGGGTATTTTGACCAGCTTCTTAAAGTGATTAAAGACATTGTATTGCTGGTAAGTGTTTTGTTCGTTTTTAGCTATATGGAGTGGTACATGTTTCTTGCAGTAGTGCTATGTGTTGTCTTAAATCTTATTTTTAGCGTCGTAAACATGAAGGCGATGGTTAAAATAAGAGTGGAGGCGGGAGCTTGTCATGTTAAGAGCCGCTATTGCAATAAATTATTAAGAACCTTTGAGTACGGCAAGGAATTTCGTGTGTTTGGAATGACAGATTTTGTTATTTCTAAATTCCATGATACTACGAAGGATTATTTGGATGTTCGAGGTAATTCAAGAAGAGAGAGCTGTCTTTCTGCGGTTATGATGAATGTTGCTAATAATATGATGCGCTTTATTGTGCTTGTTTCACTTGTATTGTTACTTAAAGACGGGGCGGTTTCAGTAGGTGATTTTAGTATGATATTTGCCGCGATACTGACCTTTTCTGATACGGCAAAGGATATGCTCAATGCGATACTGTCACTCAATATTTTTTCTTCATTTATGATGGATTATGAGAAGTGTATGAAACTTAGCGAAGATAAGAATGATGAAGATGGAAGGGAGCTTTCAAGCGGAACACACATAATAGAGGTAAAGAATCTATGGTTTAAATATGCCAATACCACTGAATATGCTTTAAAAGACATCAATGTTACAATTAATCCATGTGAAAATATATCAATAGTAGGCTTTAACGGAGCGGGAAAGACGACTTTTATTAAGCTTCTGCTTGGTTTATATAAGCCGACTGAAGGAAGTATTCTTATAGATGGCAGGGATATATCTGAATATTCGTCTAGGAGTCTTCGACGTTATATGAGTGCCGTGTTCCAGGATTATAAAATCTTTGCGCTAACAATAGAAGATAATATAGCACTTGAACAAGATGTTAATGAACAAGAGCTTGTAAAGAGTATTAAGCGTGCAGGAATAGACGAAAAGATATCAAGTCTTGATAAAAAGGAGAAGTCTGTTATCGGAGGATTTTTTGATAAGGGTGACATGATGCTTTCGGGAGGCGAATCCCAGAAAATCGCTATGGCAAGGAGCTTTTACAGGAAAAGCAGTCTGATTGCACTTGATGAGCCTACATCTGCCCTTGATGTTATTTCTGAAGATAAGATGTATAAAGCGGTGGCAGGAGAATCTGATGATGAAACTATTCTCTTTATATCGCATCGCCTTGCGAGTACCCGTTTTTGCAATCGAATTCTGGTTTTTGATTCAGGAAGGATAGTGGAAGAAGGAACGCCTAAAGAACTTCTTTCAAAAAAGGGCGTTTATTATGAAATGTGGAATGTTCAGGCTAAAAAGTTTGATGGGAGAAGCGGTGATGAAAGATAAGAGAGAAAGTACATATGGGATGATGGGTTATTGCATCAAAATGATGTTTAAAATGGATAAGACATATTTGCTTTTGCTGAGTGTATCCATGGCGGTTGCCAGTGTGGTGCCCTTTATAAATGCCAATCTTGTAAGTGAGGTTATTAATCTGGCTACTACAAACGCAAGGGTTGATAAAGCGATACTTGCTGCAGCAATTATGCTTGGCATCCTCACAATTCTTCAGGTGATTGACATATATGTCAGATGGTATCGTACTAATCATTATATTGATATGGGACATCATTTTGATACTATGGTTGGCAGGAAGACCTTTGATATGAAGTATGAGAAGGCGGAGAATCCGGAGATATCAGAACTTAGACTAAGAGCAGGTAAGGGGTGTTCAGCGGTTCCGGTGATTACGGAATATATAACTGATTTTGGTTCGAACATAATAAAAATAGTCAGCTGTGCAACGATATTTACCATGTTTAATCCGCTTATTCTATTGGTGATTATTCCGTTTGCTGCACTTAATTATTTTACAAGTAAATATTTTCAGAATAAGTACTACGAGAATGAAAAAATGGAGCACAAACCTCGTAGAAAGATTAATTATTTTTTGGGAAACATGCTCGATTATGTTGCGGGCAAAGAAATACGAGTTTTTGGTGCGGCTGATTTTATGAAGGACAAATATCTTGAACAGGAAAAAGAGGTATATGACATTCGTAAAAAGAAGCATGGGTATACATTGATTGACCGTATGTGCGGTGTTGTTATAGTAGTTATTCAGCTCATAATATTGTATTTGTTGGTTGGCCGCGAATATTTTAAAGGCTATGCCATGATTGGCGATGTCACTCTTTATATTAACCTTGTTCTCGTATTTTCGGGGGCTTTTGCAGGACTTTTTGAAAGCTATGCTGCGGCAACCGCAAAGGGAGAGAGACTTAAAGATTTTAAAGCTTATATGGCTATAGAGGATGAAGATGAGCTTATCGAAGTGGAAGAAATGGAGCCGGTAATTAAGACGATTGAGTTTGAACATGTATGGTTTAAGTATCAGGGGGCAGAGGATTATGTTTTGAAGGATGTTAGTCTTAAACTTACAGGTGGACAGAAGATTGCAGTTGTTGGGGAGAATGGTTCAGGCAAAACTACTTTTATTAAACTTCTAATGAGATTTTATACACCGACAAAAGGAAGAATTCTTGTTAATGGAGTTGATTATCTTACAATAAAGAGATATGATTATTACAGATTGTTCTCTACGGTGTTCCAGGATTTTAACTTGTTTGCTTTTTCCATCAGAGAGAATATAGTGTTTACAGAAGATTCTTCATGTGATGAAAGAATGATAGATGAGCTTAAGAAGCTCGATATGTATGATAAAATAAATAAGCTTACAAGTGGCCTTAATACATATGTTACGCAAGAATATGCCAAGGATGGTGTGAATTTCTCCGGCGGAGAGAGACAAAAGCTTGCGATTGCGCGTGCAGCATGTAAGGATGCACCGATGTTGATACTTGATGAACCGACTTCTGCACTTGATCCGATAGCAGAGAATAAGTTATATGATGAACTGTATAATATCATGAAAGACAAGACAATGATTATGATATCACACCGTTTGCAGAGTACGGCGATATGTGATTATATTTTGTTCATTAAGAACGGAGAGATAGCTGAAGAAGGCAACCATGAAGCATTAATCAATAATGGGGGAGATTATTGCCATATGTACGAGTTACAGGCCGGCTGGTATAAGTAAGAAAGAAGGTGTTTGCAAAACTATATTGCAAAATTCATCTTGTTCATGCAATAAACCAGATGAAATATGTAATACAGTTTCGCAAACAACTAAAGTTGGAAGAGATAAGAGGTATGAGGTAAGATATGAATGGTAATTATGCAGCAAGGACTATTTTGATAGTAGATGATGATATGGACCTGTCTATGCTTATAAGAGATATGTTTGAGGATAATGGGTATAAGGTTGTTATGGCAGGTGCGATGGATGAGGCATATGAGATACTGGAGAAGGAAAAAGTACACCTCATACTTCTTGATATTAATTTGCCTGACGGAACAGGTTTCGAATTATGCAAGGAGCTAAGAAGAGTTTCTACTGTTCCGGTAATATTTGCCAGTGCAAGAACCTGTGAGGATGACAAGATAACCGGTCTTGATATGGGCGGGGATGATTATCTTGCTAAACCATATTCACTTAAGGAGCTGATGTCCAGGGTTAAATCACTTATGCGAAGAACATATGGTTTTGAGGTTGAAAGTGCATGCTATGAGTTTATGGCAGGTGAAGATAATCATATAGTGATTAATCCGTCTAACAGACAGGTAATAAGGCAGGGTAAAGAGATTAATTTATCTCTTAAGGAATATGAACTTCTTCTTTATATGGCGGAAAGAAAAGGGCAATCCTTGCCTAAAGATAAGATTATAAGTGAGGTATGGGGAGCGTTCAGTGAAGTAGAACCATCTACGCTTACGGTACATATAAGGTGGTTAAGAGAGAAGCTGGAGAAGGAACCGTCTAAGCCGGTTTTAATAAGTACTGTGTGGGGTGTAGGATATAAGTTGCAGGATTGTGCGGATAGTTAGCACCGGAAATAATGATTGGGAATAATTAGATAAGAGGTGCAGACTTCCGAAATTGTGGAATATGATAAGGGGAATCATATATGGCTAAGATAAGAAATAAATCGGGAATAGTACATAAAATGGTGATAATGACAGCAGTTAGCATATTGGTGGTAACTGCTGTATTTCTGATTATGTACCTTGATTATGATAAGAAACGCTCAGAAGAAATGAATAACAGTAGATATGGAGATGTCATAGTTGCGCTTAATGAGATAGATAATCTGCTACATAATAATGAGGTGACGGGTGAGGAGACTGCTACTGATAATTCTGCGAGTGATAATGTTGTTGGTGACAATTCTGTGTCAGAGATAGATGAGAAAATACAGAGTCTGATTGCTACACTTCAGATTAAGAAAGATAGCGAGGAAAAATATAACGGCAAATATCTGGTTGTCTTCTATATCGCAGCAGTGGGTGTTTGCCTTGGCATTTTTTCGTTAGTTTATGTGCTGGTATTGAAACCTTTTAAGAAACTGGAAGAATTCGCAGCAGAGATAGCCACGGGTAATCTTGATAAAGAATTAAAGTACAACCGTGTGCATGTGTTTGGCGAATTTACGTGGGCATTTGATCATATGCGTCATGAGATAAAAAAAGCCAGAGCATGCGAACAGGAAGCAATAGAGAATAATAAGACGGTAATAGCGACTCTTTCACATGACATTAAGACACCTATAGCGTCCATAAGAGCTTATGGAGAAGCACTTCTTGGCAATATGGATTCCACGCCTGAGCGTAGAAGCAGATATCTTGATGTTATCATAAAGAAATGTGATGAAGTGACGAGAATTACAAATGATATGTTTATTCACTCGCTACATAATCTCGATAAACTGGTTATTAAGAACGAGGATGTAAAGATTCATGAAGTTATAAGTGATACTGTTCACTCAATGGAGGGCGATAAGGGAGATATTAACGTGAGCGAGATTGAGGAAGCAGTAATCCCTAATTGTGATGCCGGACGAGTGGCCCAGGTTATAGAGAATATAATTAACAATGCAAGAAAATATGCACAAGGTGAGATATTCGTAAGAACGGAAATAACAGACGAAGAATACATTCTTAGCATCAAAGATTCCGGAATGGGTATACCGCCGGAGGATATGCCATTTATATTTGAAAAGTTCTACAGAGGAAAGAATAAAGGTGAACAGGCAGGCGCAGGACTTGGTTTATTCATCGTAAAATATATTATGGAACAGCTTGGTGGCAGGGTTGAACTCCGCAATGAAGAAGACGGACTACTAGTAAAGTTGAATTTCAAAAAATAGTCCTTAAGGATTTCTTAATATTTTCTGTAGTAATATTAGTACATGAACCACAAACGTCGATTGTTGCTGTGGCAGCGAGATGAGTAATAAGTGTATCGGATTCATAGAAAGAGGGAGAAAATAATGAAAAAGGTAATTCTTAAGGCAGAAAAACTCTGCAAGAGCTTCGCGAATGATGGCTATCAGAATCATGTGCTTGATAATCTTGAGCTTAGTCTTTATGAGGGCGATTTTACGGTGATTATGGGGTCTTCGGGCTCAGGTAAATCAACACTTTTGTATAGCCTTAGCGCTATGGACGCACCAACATCAGGTAAGGTCTGTTATATGGATAAGGAGATAACGGGACTTGCGGAGAAGGAGCTTGCACAGTTTCGCGCGAAAGAATTCGGTTTTGTATTTCAGCAGGTACATCTTGTGAGTAACCTGTCACTTCTTGAGAATGTGCTTGTTCCGGGATATACGGATAAGGATAAGTCAGCAAAAGAAGTAAAACAAAGAGCAATGGAGTTAATGGTTAAGATGAATATCGTGGATGCAAAGGATAGATTGCCGTCTCAGGTGTCAGGGGGAGAGGCACAGAGAGCAGCTATTGCAAGAGCGGTTATAAATGAACCGGGACTTCTTTTTGCAGATGAGCCGACAGGAGCACTTAACAGAAAGAACACGGAAGAGGTGCTTAGTCTGTTGAGCGATATTAATAATAACGGGCAAAGTATATTGATGGTTACTCATGATGTAAGAGCGGCACTTAGAGGTAACAGACTTATCTATCTTGAGGATGGCAAAATCTGCGGGGAGATGGAATTGCCGCCATATGATGAGAAGAATGTGAAAGAGCGTGAAATACAGGTTAATTCATGGCTCTCAGCTATGCATTGGTAAGCGGGGTGAGAACATGAGACAGGCTTTTACAATTATTAAGGGGAACTTAAGAAAGAATAAGGGCTCATATATAAGTGTTGCAATCTTGATGTTTGTGGTTTCGTTTTCGCTTGTTGGAGTATTAAGTATAATGCTTAATACTTCAGGACGCGATAAGGAGCTTATAGAAAAGGCAGGCTTCGGACATATTTTTACAGCTATCAAAGCTGTAAAGGTGGCGGATTATGATGCGTTTTGTGATGAAATTGTAGCAGGACTTGAATCTTGTGATGATGTGGAACGGGTAGATAAGGTTCCATCGGTGTTCATGGACATAGTTGATCTTAATGGCCAATCAAGCAGTAATAGCGTGATGGTACTTGATTATAAGTCAGAATATGTACATTATAATATTTATGATGAGAAAGATAAGCTGATTGAGCAACCGGTTATTAATCCCGGTGAAATAAGTGTTCCTATATCATTTAGAACACTATTTAACTGTAAGATAGGAGATGTAATTACTCTTGTCTATGATGGAAAAGAGTATGAGTATAAGATTATCTCATATATGGAAGATCCATATATGGGAAGCTCGCTTGTTGGAATGAAGACAGTACTTATGAATGAAATGGATATTGTTAAGATAGTAGAAGAATCTGAGTCAAAGCACACAACTACTGTCTTAAGTATTTTTAGAAAAAGCTCAAGTACTATGAATGATGTTGAGTTTGAAGCTGAACTTAACAGAAAAACATCTTTTTCGGCATACTCATGGTTTGCTTTGTCAAGAAGTCAGGCGTATGGATATATGACGATGCTTACGGATATATTCTCGGGAATACTTATAGGCTTCGTTGCTATGCTTGTAGTTGCGACATTAATCGTACTTAGCCATAATATTAGTAACAGTATAGAACACGATTATGCTAATATTGGTATATTAAAGGCGGTCGGAGTATCTGATGGCAGACTTAAGAATACAATTATGCTCGGATATCTTATTATGGCGTTCATAGGAGCGTTAATTGGTATGATAGCGGCATTTCCTCTTATAGGAATAGTTAATAAGCTTATAAGACCTGCTATTGGAATAGTAGTGGATAATACACCACAGCTTGTAATGGGTGGATTGTCATTGCTTGCGATATTTGTTGTGCTTGCACTTTTCATAAGATTAAAGCTTGGAAAAGTTTCAAGAATAACACCGGTTATGGCTATAAGGGATAATAAGAAAGATGTGCATTTTTCAAGCATTTTCAAATTACCGATTTCGAAGAAGTGCTTAGGATTTTCACTTGCATACAGACAGTTTATTACAGGTAAGAAGCAATATGTGAGTGCTATTATAGTCAATGCTATATTGGTTATGTTCATGGCTATGATTAGCAATATGTGTATGTGGTTTGGTAATGGCGGCGAGAACCTTGAGAAGATGTTTTCGTTAGTTAATTATGATATTAGGGTATATGCTAATACTAATGAACAACTACAGGATATAGATAGTATAATAAAAGAGCATACAGAAGCAGAGCGATTGATGTTCGGTTCAAGATATGTTCTTATGAATGACATACAGATATGGTGTGGAGTAATCGATTCGCCTGATAGAATTAACAATGTCTATGAAGGCAGAACCTGCCTGTATGATAATGAGGTGCTTATAACTGAGTATGTTGCAGAGAATTTTGGTATCGGAATCGGAGACAGTGTTGAGATAAAATTAGGTAATCATTCTGAAGAGTTCATTGTGTCAGGCTTTTATCAGTTGTCTAATGACCTGGGGAAAAATATCACCATAACAGAGGGCGGCTTTAAGAAACTTGTTGATGAATATAAGGTAAATGCCTATTGCTATATCCTTGAAGATACATCTGTTATAGGTGACATAGCTGCTTCGATATCTGCGAAATATGATGAGGCAGAAGCAGGGGTGTCGGAGTATGATGCATTCGATGGAATGGATGTTATCATTATGGCGATAAACGGAATAGCTGTTCTTGTATACGTTATTGCTGCAGTATTTGTTATGGTAACTGTAATTATGGTTTGCAGTAAACTTTTTAGTAAAGAAAAGCGCGACTATGGGATATTTAAGTCTATAGGTTATACGTCTGCAAGATTAAGGAGACAGTTCGCATTACGCTTCGTATTTGTAGCAGTTTTTGGCGCGGTTGTGGGAATAATACTCACACTTATATTCTCTGATTTAGTAATCGGAAGTATATTTGAAATGTTTGGAATGGCTAATTTTACAGCAAGTCTGCATATATCAGCAGCTGTACTTCCTATCTTATTTATGAGTCTTATATATTATGTAAGCGCTTATACTGTGTCGCGAAAAATTAAGAAGGTTACGCCAAGAGTTCTCATAGTGGAGTAAGGGGATATAAGAATAAAATAGACTAAAATGCTTGCGTTTCTCGGATGCGGATAGTATAATTATTGTGTTTATTATATTACATTAGGAGGAATGAAAATGAAAAGCACAAAATCAGCTATCGCAACAGCATGCGGTATAGTAAGTATCTGCGTTGGTGTTATCGGAGGAATTACTTTCGGTATTATCGGTGGATTAATTGCTGTAGTATTAGGTATCCTTGGCATTGTATTCGGTATTGCGGCTAAGAAAGAAACAGATGGTGCTAAAGGAACAGCAGGACTTGCATGTGGCATTATCGGCTTAGTATTTGGCGCACTTTTCACTGTTTCATGTGCAATCTGTGGTGCTGCTTCAGAAGGTTACGGAAGCTACGGTTGTATCGGCGGCAGTATGTGTCTTGTTGATGATGTTGAAGATGAGTTGGAAGACGAGTGGGATGACATCATGGATGAAGCTTACAACGAAATTTATGGTTGGTAGACTATAGCAGAAGTATATAATTGATTAACTGATGAAGCTGTTGCTTATGCGACAGCTTCATTGTGATAATAGTAGGCATTTGCGGTATGGTTTTGCAAATGTCTATGTGATAGAGAGGGAGAGGATATGTTTCCTGTAATTGAAATTGGAGTTGTACGTATCCCTGTTTATACGGCGTTGTTTATGCTGGGGTTTGCAATTATGATTATTATGGCGAGAAGGATAGCGGAACGTTATAATTATCCTAAGGCTGATATTTTATATGTATCTTTGTATGCCGGAATTGGTATATTTCTAGGGGCTAAGCTCATGTATTTTATATCCAAGTTGCCGGCAATTGTTGCTAAGTTTGATGTTTATATAGAATATTGGAAGAATGAGCCTATGGGAGCCTTTAATTATTCTTTTGGAGGCCTTGTTTTTTATGGCGGTCTTATAGGAGCTTTGCTTGGAGCATATATTTACTGTAGGCAATATAAGATGCCATTTCATACGCTTACAGATATATTTGCGCCGCTTATACCTTTTGTACATGGGATAGGAAGAATAGGCTGTTTTATGGCCGGATGTTGTTATGGTAAAGAATACCATGGCTTTGGATGTGTGCAGTTTCCGGCAAATAAGCTTATTCCGGTACTTGATGATGTGCCGCGAATTCCGGTGCAACTTATTGAGGCAGGACTTAACTTTGCCGTTGCCGGAGTGCTTTTTGTACTTATGAAAAAAGTTAAGCTAAAATCAGGGCAGCTTATGGGGATATATATATTGTATTATACAGTAGCACGATTTTTGCTTGAAATGCTAAGAGGTGATGCTGCAAGAGGAAATGTGGGCGGAGTATCTACATCTCAGATTATAAGTGTTATACTGTTGCCGATAGGAATTGCCTTGGTATCGGGGAAGTTTAGCAAAAATCTAGCGTAAGAAAAGTAATACAATATTATTGACAAAAGTAGAAGTGGCATTAAAAGGGCTTGATTCGAGCCCTTTTTCTTTTTAATTAAAAATTGTGCGAAAATTGTGTACTAAGTAATTGATTTATTAGCTGTATTGTGGTACAATATCATAAAGGTAACTGATTTGGTGTAATCATTTATATAAGTAGTGTAGTACTGTTTTTAATTCTAAAGAAAGGTAAGGAAAGAGATATGAGGAAGAGTGTAGGAATGAAAGCTATCGTTTTGGTAGCAATAATGGGATTGTTTTTACTTATTGCAGTTGTATTGGATATGTCAGCTTGGAAGGCAATGAAGGTTTTTAATGGTGATATAGCTGATTATGTACATAAGTACGAAGAGATGGTACATTCCAATGACTTGCAGGGATTAGAACAGTTGGAGCAGGATTTGGAATATGATCTTGAACATAGTATGGTAAGAATTGAAGGTACCATGTCATTTGATTACATATTGATTGCGGTTGGTGCAATCTTTTTGGTGGTTTCTATCTTTATCGTTAATGTTTCTATTGCCAAACCGGCGCGTAATGCCAGCACGCAGCTTAATCAGATAGTTGATAAGATCCAGAATGAGAAGGGTGATTTGACACAGAGAATCGAGATAAAGTCTAAGGATGAGATAGGACAGTTGGCAGAAGGTATTAACGGCTTTATAGCTAATCTTCAGGGACTTATCCAGAACATGCAGGTACAGTCAGAGAGAATGCTTAACTCATCGCATGCAGTAACAGACCAGGTTGGTGAATCTAACAAGAGTGCTCTTAATGTTTCATCTGCTATGGAAGAGTTGGCAGCAAGTATGGAAGAAGTTAGTGCTACTTTAGAGATGATTGCTACCGGAAGCGGTGATATTCTTGAAAGAGTTAAGGGCATGAATGTAAGTGCTAGCAGCGGTAATGAAACAGTTGAAGCTATTAAGGTTCGTGCACTTGATAAGCAGAAAGCTACAATGGAAAGCAAGAACAACGCAGTAGAGGTTCTTCAGAGTATTACTACAGAGTTAGAGACAGCTGTTGAAGAGAGTAAGAATGTTGATAAGATTAATGAGCTTACAGGCAATATCCTTGGTATAGCAAGCCAGACTAACTTGTTGGCGTTGAATGCATCTATCGAGGCTGCACGTGCAGGTGAAGTCGGAAGAGGATTCGCAGTAGTAGCTGAAGAGATTAGAGTATTGGCAGAGAATAGTAGTAAGACAGCTAATGATATTCGTAACATCAGTAGTATTGTAATGGATGCAGTTACCAAGCTTGCGGATAATGCGCGCCAGATGTTATCTTTCGTTGAGAAAGATGTTATTAATGACTATGATTCATTCGTTGGTATAGTTAATCAGTATGAAGAAGATGCAGATACTATGAGCCGTATTCTTGGAGAATTCGCAGAACAGGCATCAGTTATTAATGAGACAATGCAGAATATGAATTCCGGTATCGTCGATGTATCATTGACAGTAGGCGATAGTGCAAAGGCTGTTTCAAGTGTTGCTGAAGATGTATCGGTTCTTGTTGATGCAATGTCACAGATTCAGGATGCGACAGAAGATTCAGAGAAGATATCAGAAGAACTTCAGGGAGAAGTTAGAAAGTTTGAGAAAGTTTAAGGAATAATTTTTATATTGCAATACATAGAATGGAGCATCGAATCAACTTGTGGGGCGATGCTCCTTTTTGAAGCAAAAGCCTGTAAAGCTTGTCGGATAATTTTGCGAAAGCAAAATTGCCGACCGGGAAAGGATGCTTGCATACCTTTTCATTTGACAGGCGCAAGAACAACGAGAAGCTATGCTTCGAGGTGTCTGCTTGCAGAAGCGAGTAGGAGTCAGCCTACTCGATTAGGAGGTATGCATTATGTGGGTTATAGCAGAGTTTTTTGAATATTTGGAAGAATTTAATGAAGTATCGGTTGCGGTTCGATTGATTCTCGCCACAGTTATGGGTGGAGTGATTGGTATGGAACGAGGTGCTACTAAGCATGCAGCAGGACTAAGAACCTTTATGCTTGTGTGCCTCGGTGCGGCTTTAGCACAAGTTATAGACATTCATTGCGTTATGGTATATGGAAGTGGAGATCCAATGAGATTGGCACAAGGTGTTATTAATGGAATAGGATTCTTGGGTGTCGGAACGATTGTGGTGACAGGTAAGAGACATATAAAAGGCTTGACTACTGCGGCAACACTTTGGACTACAGCGGTACTTGGCATATCCATTGGCTCCGGCTATCTGTATTCTTCTATTCTTACATTTGCACTCATTATGGTAGTAATCAAGCTTATGGCAGGGGTTAGCCGTAAACAATTACGTCGCAGTCGACTTATGAAACTGGATATAGAATTTGATGAGAAGGATGGAATCAAGAAGCTTATCAGATACATTCGTGAACAAGGATATCATATAAATGAAATGGACAGAAGAGAGAATGAAGAGGCGATATTGCTTAGTATTGAGGTGGATTTGGGCAAAAAGACCCTGCATGACAGGATAATCAATGACATAGAACAGTTAGAAGAAGTCGCTTTTGTTACTGAAATTTTTTAGAATTGAAAAGTATTTCCCTGAATATAATGTATAAACAGATTAAGGTGAAACTATGGAAATATATGTTGTAAAACAGGGTGATACACTTAACGGAATTGCTGCCACATATGGCGTCAATCAAAATACCTTGATATATGATAATCAACTTAACTATCCCTATCAGTTGGCGGTAGGACAATCATTATTAATATCGAACGGACAGCGAAACAGAACAATGGAGGTAAGAAGTAATGGCTATGCATATCCATTTATAAGTGAATGGGTGCTTGACAATACATTGCCCTTTCTGTCGGTACTGTCCGTTTTTTCTTATGGATTTACGATAAGTGGGGAATTGGTTCCGCCGATATTGGATGATGTATGGATGGTGGAAAGGGCATTGCAAAACAGAGTGATGCCAATACTTACTCTTACTCCGCTTGATATGATGGGGAATTTTAATAATAATCTTATTTCTGCTGTGGTAAGAAATTCGGCTGTAAGAGACAACCTTATCAATGGGTTGTTGGAGGTCATGGAAACAAAAAGATATGAGGGACTTGATATAGATTTTGAGTTTATTAAGGCTGAGGATAGGGACTATTTTACGGAATTTGTAAGAGAATGTACGACGAAGATGCACGAGGCAGGATATCAGGTGTCTGTGGCACTTGCTCCCAAAACCTCTGCCATGCAGAAAGGACTTTTATATGAGGGAAAGGATTACAAGGCGATTGGTGAAATAGCCGACCACGTGCTTCTTATGACCTATGAATGGGGATATACATATGGACCGCCTATGGCTGTGGCACCGCTTAATATGGTTAGACGTGTAGTGGAATACGCAGTGACGGAGATAGTACCTGAGAAGATAAGTTTGGGTATTCCAAATTATGGCTACGATTGGCCGCTTCCGTATAAAAGAGGTATGACAAGAGCACGTACTATCGGCAATGTGGAAGCGGTACAGCTTGCGCTTAGCAGGGGTGCAGAGATAAAGTTTGATGAACTTGCAGTATCGCCATATTTTAATTATGACAACGACGGTATTATGCATGAGGTGTGGTTTGAAGATGTAAGAAGCCTTCAGGGTAAGTTTGATTTGATTAAAGAGTTTCGGCTTCGTGGGGCAGGATACTGGCAGATTATGCAACTCTTTAGGGCTAATTGGCTACTTCTTCAGGATAATTTTTATATACTAAAGGGTGGATATTAAGGTACTTTAACTATGATATAAGGATTGATTATGAAATGGGAAAGTGGCTCTGCGGAAGAACAAAAATCGCTTGTGAAATCAAATACGGCATGATAAGATTATAGCATGATAAATTGATTTAAAATCTTTGAAAAAATTATGCAAATAAATGATAAAAGAGTTGTTTTCGAAATTTGATAATCAATTAAAGAAATATGCTAAAATGACCGATATAAATGCGGGGGGATGAAGATGGATTTTAAAACAGCCGAAAGAAAAGCATCGCTCTTACTTGAGGTAGGAGATATCAAACGTTTAGAGATATTTATGTCGAGTTTGCCTAAGATGAATAAGAATCTGGTGATACTTGCGCATTTGATAAATATTTATAATGAAGAAATCAAGAATAATGCACCATATACTGTTTTTGATTATTCGCTTGATTTTAAAACGATAGTGAGACATTATATGATAACTAAATTACTCCTTCGAAGATTCGATTTTGATTTTCCTAAGGCATATCAGGAAGAGTTCTATGATTATTGCAAGGCAACTAATGTGTCAGGATATTTCCTGACACATCTTCTTAAGAGGAATATTATTAATCCTGATAAGGTGCAGGCAAGAGTAGCGGAACTCTTTAGGCAGAAGGAAGGAGCAGGGTATAATGGACAATAAGAAGATATGCTTTATAATGTGCTCTAATGATGAAATGTTAGCGGGAGAATGCCTGCTATATATAGAACAGCTTAAGGTGCCTGATGGCTTTAGTGTTGAAACATTGGTAGTAGGTGATGCTACAAGCATGACATCGGGCTATAACGAGGCGATGAATGCGTCTGATGCAAAGTACAAGATATATCTTCATCAGGATGTTCTTCTTATTAATAAGAATATGCTGATTGAGATGATTGACTTGTTCGAGAAGCATCCGGAAGTAGGAATGCTTGGGATGGTTGGTAATACCAGCCTTGCACCGGACTGCTGTCCGTGGTCTGATGGTATGCACAGAAGAGTCGGTGAAATCTATGGTGACCTTATAAATAGTATGACCTATTCTTTTTTTGCTAAGGCAGTTGGAGAATATCAGCCGGTTATCGTAATAGACGGTCTCTTGATGGCGACGCAGTATGATATACCTTGGAGAGAGGATTTGTTTACAGGCTGGGATTTCTATGATTGTTCGCAGGCACTTGAATTCTGGAAAGCGGGCTATCAGGTTGCAGTTCCGTACATGGACAAGCCATGGTGTCTGCATGATAACGATATACTTAACCTTGAAACATATGATACATGGCGAAAGATATTTGTAGAAGAATACGGTGAGTATTGTAAGGGCTGGAAGGCTGATGATTATTCTGCAGTTAAGAAGACGGGAAAAGGTCTTAATGCAGGAGAACTTAATGAGAATAAGATAGCTTTTGTTATATGCTATAACAATGAGAGATATCTTGGCGAATGTAATGATTATATATCTGCATTAAAGGTGCCGGATGGCATGGAGACGGATGTGATAAGTATCGCTGAGGCTGACAGTATGACAGCCGGATACAATGCGGCGATGGAAAGCTCTGATGCTAAATACAAGGTATATCTTCATCAGGATGTATTTATTATTAATGAGAATTTTATAGAAGAGATTGTAACTACGTTTAAGAATAATCCCGGATATGGTCTGGTTGGCGTTCTCGGAACAAAGGAGATGTCAATTGACGGTAGCTATTGGGATAAATGGAATGTTGGTATGACCGTTGCCTGCAATGCAGGGCAGACACTTTGTGTTGGTAAGCCTACGGCTATGCTTGAAGAAGTAATAGCAGTTGATGGAATGATTATGATTACACAATATGATGTGCCGTGGCGTGAGGATGTATTTGATGGTTTTGATTACTATGATATATCACAGTGTATGGAATTTGCCAAGGCTGGGCATAAGGTGGGCGTTCTTGCGCAGAGTAGTGCATGGTGCATGCATGATTGCGGGCTTTCTAAGCTTGGAAAGTATGATTATTACAGACAGTTATTCTGTAATGAATATGCAAGATTTGGTTATAGATATGTAGAGTCTAAGATTAATTTGACTACTATGACGAATGCCAGAGAGGCGGCAGAATATTATCCTAAGCTAAGGAAAATCTTTGAGGCAGGGAAGATTAAAGAGGCCTTGGATATGATTAATGATCTTGAAAACGCAGGGCGAAGAGATACAAACATGCGTTATTTGGCCTTGATAGGTAAGATACTCCTTGAAGAAAAGGCTTCAAAGGTTAAGAAGGGGTTCGGAGCATTTGGCAACATAGATGATATGAAGATGTTACTTACAGAGCTTAAATTCTTCCTCTGGAGACTTGATTACGATAAAACAGTGACAGGATATGAAGTGTTAATTGAATGGCTTAAGGAAACAGATAATTGTGCCTCTGTTGCTGTGAAAGTTATAGCTGATAGGCTGGCGGCTGATAAGAATAAGGCATTATGTGAGTCGTATCTATACATGCATTAATAATTTAAAGCTGAGATGCATCTATCAGAAAAAAGATAACTTTTTATCCTTATCGCATATGGCGAGGAATATTTCTTTGGCACTTTTGTATCCGTGGGAATGAAGTTCTTTCTCTAACCATTTGATGTCGAGGCCCATGCGGTTAAGATTATCATGAAGAATTCTTCCGTCCATAATTACCTCAGTGGTGATGTGGGCGGATTTTACTGTAAGCTTCATGTCTGAAGGAGTGACAGGGCGGTGCTCACTTTTAGGTAATACAGTGAGTTTACCGTTATATTCAAAGATTGCAGTCTGGATATCGTTGATGTCGAAATATCCTTCCTGTCTGCACATAACCATAAATTCAGTTAAGTCTAAACGTGCCTTTTTCATGTTTTTGCGATAGAGGTTGCCGTTGTTCATTATAATGGTGGGTGTTCCGTTGATATATTTACGGGAACGAGGGTAGTGACTTGTGATTATACTTAAAGCTATGGATACGGTGCCGTATATTATCAAGGCGATAAGCGGCTTCCAAGGAGATTCATTATTAATTGCTAGCTCCGAGGCAATTGAACCGATGGTTATTCCTGTTATATAGTCGAAGAAGTCAAGCTGTGCCATTTGTTTATGGCCCATTGCTTTGGCTATGATGAATAAGGATATAACCGATAAAAATGTAGTTAAAAATATTTTTATTATTTCCATGACATTGCTCCTTTATCTGATAAAATTATGCCCTGTTATTGCGTGGAATTGCATGGGAAATATAGACATTTAAATTTATAAAGTACAAGAAAGAAGGATTAAGTATTATGAATTTGTATAAGCATACCGTGCATTACTATGAAACGGATAAAATGGGAATTACGCATCATTCCAATTATATAAGATGGATGGAAGAGGCACGTGTTGATTTCCTTAAGAAGATTGGTTGGGATTATGCTAAGCTTGAGGAGAGTGGAGTAATATCACCTGTAACAGAAGTTAGTTGCAAATACAAGGCGACTACGGTTTTTGCAGAGAATGTCGTAATAGAGGTATCTGTTGAAGAATTTAAGGGAGTTAAGTTAAGACTTAAGTATGAGATGAAAAATGAAAAAGGTAAGGTGGTATGTATAGCTCATTCGGAGCATTGCTTCCTTGACAAAAACGGAAGACCTATGCGACTAAACAAAGATCTTCCGGAATTCTATCAAACTTTAATGGATTTGGCGCAAAATTCCTACCGTGAAGAATAGTTAAGGTTTTGAAAGCTGCGAATTATTAAACGGGCAATTGAGTATTGCCAAGCTGCCAGAATGCTACGGCACTTGCTGCAGCTACATTAAGAGAATCTACTCCGTGCGACATTGGGATGCGGACTGTGTAATCGCAATTAGCTATAGTATTTTCGGCTAAACCATCGCCTTCTGTTCCGAGAATGATGGCGAGCTTATCCTCTGACATAAGTGCAGGGTCGTTAATGTTTACGGAATTGTCATTTAATGCCATGGCAACTGTCTTGAACCCTAATTCTTTAAGAATGTTTATGCCGGGGTGAGGCCAACAATCGGAATCGGTTTCTCCGATATAGGTCCATGGAATTTGAAAGACTGTTCCCATGCTGACTCTTATGGAGCGGCGATACAGGGGATTACTGCACGACGGAGTAAGAATAACAGCATCCATGCCGAGTGCTGCAGCTGAACGGAATATGGCGCCGACATTGGTGGGATTCATTACGTTCTCAAGTATGGCTATACGGCGGGCACTTGCGCATATGTCTTTAACTTTTGGCAGCGTATGCGGTCGTTTCATGGCACATAGGGCTCCTCTGGTTAGCTGAAAGCCTGTGAGATTTGTAAGAATATCAAAATCGGATGTATAGACGGGAATATTGCCTATGCGTTCGATTATTTTTTTGGCTTCGCCTGTGACATGCTTTTTCTCTAATAAAAGAGAAACCGGTTCGTATCCGGCATCCAGTGCACGTTCTATGACCTTGGGACTCTCAGCGATGAAGAGACCTTTATCAGGTTCATGACGATTAAGAAGCTGGCCTTCGCTAAGTCTGGCATATACATCTAGTTCAGTTGCGTCGAAATTGGTTATTTCAATTATATTAGGCATCGGTGTATCCTCTTGTTCTTTGTAAACATAGATTATTTCAGATTAGTTTGCTTGTAGCAAGCAGTAAATTTGCTGCAAGTAAATAGTAAATTTGTTGTAAGTAAATAGTGAATCTGCTTTAAACAATATAGAAATATTATAGTGCCAAGTGACACGAGTGTCAAATCAGAATATGATTAAAGATCTTCTTGTTTATTTTTTTGTTACAGTTTATGTGATAGTAAATTGTAATGTGATGGGTCGAAAAATGTGAAAATTTGTTCCTAAAGACTTTTAAAATTTTGAATAGTATGGTATAATTTATCAAAGTGTGAAACATTATTGTGGTTAGGAAAGCGCTTTGACTATAATATACAGAAATGATGGAGGAGAGATTATGGAAAGTAGTAATTTAACAGAAAGACAGTACAGAAGAGCCAACAAAGTGGCGTACATAGTGATGATGTTGGTGTTTTGCTATTTCGCATTTACGCTTGTGGGAGCTGTTCTTGCGAGTGCAGGTACATGGAGAGTTTGGGTACAGCTTGCAGCAGTTATCGTGTCTATAGTAATAAGTACTGTTGCATATATTATGAAGAGAGAAACGAAGCTATGTTGTATAGCTATGATGGGAAGTGGCGCACTTGCTTATGCGCTAGTGGCTATTCTTAACAGTACCAGTGGTACATATGTATATGCATTTCCTATAATGGTAGCAGCTATGGTTTATATGAATGCAAGACTTTTGTTCTGCGGATCTTCAGTGGTTGTTTTAGCTAATGTGATACGAATTCTTATGAGGGTATCGACAGGAGGAGATGCATTCTTGTCTGAGGCTTTTATCAGCATGTTTGTAGTTGCAATAGTAGCTATTGCTGCAGTGGTTATGAGTAAAGTATTGCATAGATTTAATGAAGAGAATATAGAGACTGTAACAGAGAAAGCTCGAGAGCAGGAACTCGTCAATAAGAAGATGCATGAAGTTGCAGATGCGATTGCAGTCAATTTTGATAATACACAGAGTAATATACAGAACCTTAAGGCTGCGGTAGATGCCAGCAGTTTTGCGATGAATAACATTGCTGAGAGTACAGAAAGTACCGCTGAATCTATTCAGAGGGAAGCTGAAGTATGTGCTAACATCCAGGAGATTAGTAATGAGACGGAAGATAGTATTACTAAGATGCTTGCTGCGTCAGATATGACTAATAAGACATTAAAAGAGGGTACAGAGGAGATAGTTGCACTTAAGAATCAAGCAGATAATGTTACTGCAGCAAGTAATGAAACAGTAAGGGTTATAGAGATGCTTGCTACACAGGTTAGTGAAGTTGAGAAATTCGTTGGTACTATACTTAGTATTTCAAGTCAAACTAATCTTTTGGCACTTAACGCATCTATTGAGGCGGCTCGTGCAGGCGATGCGGGTAGAGGATTTGCGGTAGTTGCTGAAGAAATCAGAGGACTTTCGGAACAGACTAAGGAGGCTTCAAATAATATCACGAGCATAATCAGCCAGCTTAATTCTGATACAGAGCTTGCAAAAGAAAGTATCATCAATTCAGTTGAATCTGTAAAGAAACAAAATGAAATGATTGAGAACACACGTAAGCGTTTTGAAGATATAAATGATGCTATGGTTATTCTCAATGATAATATTAGAAAGACAGAGGTAGGAATGCGCGATATCATGGGCGCAACAGAGACCATATCTGATAGTATCAGCCATCTTTCATCAGTAAGTGAGGAGATAGCTGCAGCGTCTACAGAAGGTGCTAAGACTGCAGAAGTTTCAGTTGATAACATGAATCAGTGTGCAGAGAATCTTACCAATATCTATGAACTTGCACAGGAACTTAAGAATATTCAGAAATAAGTCCGTTAAGTGAAAGCGCGGAGCAATTTCATACAGCGACAGGGGGTTGGAGACACAAGCTTGCTTGTGAGTCTTTAGCCCTCTGTTGTCGTGTAAAAATGTAACCAAAAAGTAACTTGTAAATATCTTAAAAATAATTTAAAATTCGCTTGACAAATCTAAAATGTCGGGTTAAGATATTACACAATAAATGCAATGAAGGGAACTAAAACTTATTTTTGTTTTCGCAGAGAGCCACCGGCCGGTGTAAGGTGGTAAAACAGGGTAAGTAAACTCCTCCCGGAGCAGTCGGCTGAACCGCATTTTCTTATGCAAAGTAGGTTGGAACGGTTTTCTCCCGTTACAGAGAGGCACATTATTTGATGATGCGTGAGTGGGCATGTATATGTCAATAAAGAGTGGTACCACGGAGTAGAACTTCTTCGTCTCTTTTATGCAATAGCATAAGGGGGGCTTTTTTTATTCCCTTTTGCTGATAACAAGTTTACATAATATTAGAATAATTTGACTATGAAAGTGAGGACTCTTTGCTGTGAAGAATTTTGAAAAGTATACAAAACAGTATTTTGAAGCGCCTAAGACTTCAATGAAATGGACACAGAAATCTTATATTGAAAAAGCACCACAATGGTGTAGTGTTGATTTGCGAGATGGTAATCAGGCATTAATCATTCCGATGAGCCTTGAAGAGAAACTTGAGTTCTTTAGCTTTCTTGTGAAAGTTGGTTTTAAAGAGATTGAAATCGGATTTCCGGCTGCAAGCGAGACAGAATACGAATTCTGTAGAACTCTTATAGAGAATAATATGATTCCGGATGATGTAACCATTCAGGTACTTACACAGTCAAGAGAGCATATCATTGCTAAGACATTTGAAGCTCTTAAGGGTGCAAAGAATGCGATAGTTCATTTATATAATTCTACTTCACTTGCTCAGAGAGAACAGGTATTTAAGAAGAGCAAGGAGGAGATAATCGATATCGCAATATTCGGAGCAAAGCTTTGCAAGGAATATCGTAATAAAACAGAAGGCAATTTCAAATTTGAATATTCACCGGAGAGCTTTACAGGAACTGAACCGGAATATGCACTTGAGATATGTAATGCTGTTATTGATGTGTGGCAGCCTACACCTGAGGATAAGGTTATAATTAATCTTCCTGTAACGGTATCACATTCAATGCCGCATGTTTATGCTAATCAGGTAGAATATATGTGTGAAAACATTAATAATAGAGAGAACGTCATAATTTCGCTTCATCCTCATAATGACAGAGGTTGTGCAGTAGCAGATAGTGAGATGGGACTTCTTGCAGGTGCTGATAGAATTGAGGGAACATTATTTGGTAACGGCGAGCGTACAGGTAATGTTGATATAGTTACACTTGGTATGAATATGTTCTCACAGGGCGTTGATCCTGAACTTGATTTTAGTAATCTTCCCGAAATTACCGAGGTATACGAACGAGTCACCAGGATGCACGTCTACGAGCGTCAGCCGTATAGCGGTCAGCTTGTATTCGCTGCATTTAGCGGGTCACATCAGGATGCAATTGCTAAGGGCATGAAGTGGAGAGAAGAGAAGAATTGTGAACATTGGACAGTTCCTTATCTTCCAATTGATCCTACAGATGTTGGTCGAGTCTACGAGGCAGATGTTATCAGAATTAACAGTCAGTCAGGTAAGGGTGGTATCGGATACCTTCTCGAAACAAAGTATGGCTTCAATTTGCCGCCTAAGATGCGAGAAGCATTTGGATATCAGGTTAAGAGTGTTTCTGATCATATGCACAAAGAAATGCTTCCGGATGAAGTATATAATATGTTCATGGATACATATGTGAATATTGAGACACCGCTCAAGATGGACGATTCTCATTTTGTGCAGGGTGAAGGTATCAAGGCAGAGATTACAATGGATTACAATGGTAAAACCATCGTGAAGATGGCAAACGGTAATGGTCGTCTTGATGCAATAAGTAATGCAATTAAAGAAGGCATAGGTATTAAATATACCCTTGAAACATACACAGAGCATGCACTTAAAGAAAGTACGGCGGCAGAAGCTGTATCTTATGTCGGAATATCAGACCAGAATGGTAATAAGTTCTGGGGAACAGGAATTGATACGGATATTCTTACTTCTTCAGCTAAAGCACTTGTCAGTGCGATTAATGTGATGCTTGCAAAATAATGAATGCAGATAAGAAAGGCTGGTTATAAATAATATGAAGATATCAGGTTCAAAGATAGTTATGGAAACCTTGATTGAACAGGGTTGTGATACAATATTCGGATACCCGGGTGGTCAGGTTATTAATTTGTTTGATGAGCTTTACAATTATCAGGATCAGATAAAGCATGTGCTTACCGCACATGAGCAGGGCGCATCCCATGCTGCTGACGGATATGCGAGGGCAACAGGAAAGGTCGGAGTAGTTATAGCAACATCAGGCCCCGGAGCAACTAACCTTGTTACAGGTATAGCGACTGCTCATTTGGATTCAGTTCCTATGGTGGCAATTACCGGAAACGTTCCTTGCAGTCTTATCGGTCGTGATAGTTTCCAAGAGGTTGACATTGTAGGTGTTACAATGCCGATAACAAAACATAACTTTATTGTTAAGGACGTTACTAAGTTAGCAGAAACACTTAGAGAAGCGTTTAGAATAGCTAAATCAGGAAGACCGGGTCCGGTTCTTGTTGATATACCTAAGGATGTTCAGGTTGCACAGTGTGAATATGAAAGAGGTCACGTTGTAGAGGCGTATCCTAAGCTTGCAGCTTCTGAGGATAAGTTGTTAAAGGCTGCAGAGATTCTTAAAGATGCTAAGAAGCCATATATCTATTGCGGTGGTGGAATTATTGCAGGCGGAGCTACAAGGGAGATAGAAGCTCTTGCTGAAAAATTGGATGCTGTTATCGGTTCAAGTATGATGGGACTTTCAGCAATTTCAACTGATAATCCTCGATTTCTTGGTATGCAGGGTATGCACGGACACTATGCATCTTCGATAGCACAGGATGAAGCAGATGTTATTATTGTTGCAGGTGCCAGATTTAGCGACAGAGCAACAGGTAAGAAAGAAAGATTCGCAATTAATTCAAAGATTATACATATAGATATAGATAATTCAGAGCTTCAGAAGAATATCACCGTTGATTTATCAATTGCGGGTGATGTTAAAAATGCAGTATCAAGACTTACTGCTATGATTGATCCAAAGAAGAATCCGGAATGGATGGCGAGAGCTGCAGAACTTAAAGAGATAGAGGCCTCTACCATTAAGAAGAGCGAAGCATTGACACCGTATAATATCATTGATATAATTAGTAGCGTGACTGATCCTAAGACAGTTATTGCAACAGATGTAGGTCAACATCAGATGTGGACTGCACAGAGATATCCGTTTAAATCTCCAAGAACTTTCGTATCCAGCGGTGGTCTCGGAACGATGGGATTTGGTATGGGAGCAGCTATCGGTGCACAGATGGGTTCAGGTGAAAGAACTGTTCTTGTTACAGGTGACGGAAGCTTTGGAATGAATCTTAATGAGCTTGCGACAGCCGTTTCATTCAATGTACCTATGGTAGTAGTAATTATGAATAATGGTGTGCTTGGTATGGTTAGACAGTGGCAGACACTTTTCTTTAACAAGCATTATTCTAATACAACACTTAACAGACAGACAGATTTTGTTAAGCTTGCAGAAGCATTCGGAGCTAAGGGCGTGAGAGTTACAACATGTGATGAACTTAAGGATGCATTTGCAAAGGCTTACAAGGAGAACGGTCCGGTAGTTATTGATTGTATTGTTAATCCGGATGAATTCGTTCTTCCTATGCTTCCTCCGGGTGGCTCTATTGACGATATCATTACTAATGTGGAAGTGGAGGCATAAATATGGAGAAGTTTGTTATAGCAATTCTTGTGTCTAATGTATCAGGTGTGCTTACAAGAGTATCAAGCATGTTCACAAGAAGAGGTTTTAATATCGATAGTCTTGCGGTAGGTGAGACAGAATCATTTGATTATTCAAGAATCACAATTACATTTACGGGTGACAGAGCAGAGAAGAAGCAACTTATCAGACAGCTTGCTAAGCTTTATGATGTTAAAGAGGTTGAGGTTCTTGATAAGGCTGAATCAGTTTCAAGAGAACTCTTACTTATAAAAGTAGAGAACAGACCGGAAACAAGACAGGATATTATGTCTGCGGTAGAGGTATTTCGCTGTAAGATTATTGACTATTCAGCTGTATCACTTATTTGTGAAGTTACAGGTGAGAGCTCAAAGATACAGGCATTTATCGAGCTTATGAAGCCATATGGCATAATTGAGATGTGCCGTACAGGTATGGTAGCACTTGAAAGAGGTAATAACTGCTTAAAGAGTGAGTAGCAGAGTTACATATATATAATTATTATTTTATTCAAAGGAGTCTTTAAAAATGGAAAACACTGCAAAAGTATTTTATCAGGAAGATTGTAATCTTTCACTTCTCTATGGAAAAACTATCGCTGTAATTGGTTATGGTAGCCAGGGACATGCACATGCACTTAATGCTAAGGAGTCACTTGGTGATAAGGGTAGAGTAATCATTGGTCTTTACGAAGGTTCTAAGTCTTGGGATAAGGCTGTAAAGCAGGGCTTTGAAGTTTATACAGCAGCAGAGGCTGCAAAGCAGGCAGACGTTATCATGATTCTTATCAATGATGAGAAGCAGGCTGCTATGTACAAGAAAGATATCGAGCCAAACCTTGAGGCTGGTAACATGCTTATGTTCGCCCATGGTTTCGCTATTCATTTCGGACAGATCGTTCCTCCGGCTGATGTTGATGTATGTATGATCGCTCCTAAGGGACCTGGACATACAGTAAGAAGTGAGTATCAGGCTGGTAAGGGTGTTCCTTGTCTTGTTGCTGTACATCAGGATGCTACAGGTCAGGCTAAGGATAAGGCACTTGCTTATGGTCTTGCTATCGGTGGTGCAAGAGCAGGTGTTCTCGAGACAACATTCAGAACAGAGACAGAGACAGACCTTTTTGGTGAGCAGGCAGTTCTTTGCGGTGGTGTTTGTGCACTTATGCAGGCTGGTTACGAGACACTTGTTGAGGCTGGTTATGACCCAAGAAATGCTTACTTCGAGTGTATTCATGAGATGAAGCTTATCGTAGACCTTATTTACCAGAGCGGTTTCGCAGGAATGAGATACTCTATCTCTAATACAGCTGAGTATGGTGATTACATCACAGGACCAAAGATTATTACAGAAGAGACAAAGAAGACAATGAAGAAAATCTTAAGAGATATCCAGGACGGAACATTCGCAAAAGATTTCCTTCTTGATATGTCAGCAGCAGGTGGTCAGGCTCACTTCAGAGCTATGAGAAAGCTTGCAGCAGAGCATCCATCAGAGGTAGTTGGTGAAGAGATTCGTAAGCTTTATAGCTGGAACAACGAAGAGGATAAGTTCATCAATAACTAATATTTTTCTATTAAACGGATACGCACATCGAGAAAATGCGTAGCATTTTCGAGCTTGGCTCGGAACCTAATATAGCTGCTTTCCTGATGCACAGACTGTAATCGGGGAAGCGGCTTTTGTGCTAATATGTAACGTATATTAATATAATAGTGAGGGATTACAATGGGCGAGAATTTAACAAAAGGATTTAGTAGTGCACCAAGAAGATCACTGTACAATGCACTTGGTCTTACTAAAGAAGAATTAGACAGACCTATGGTAGGAATTGTAAGTTCATATAATGAGATAGTTCCTGGCCATATGAATATTGATAAGATAGTAGATGCAGTTAAGATGGGTGTTGCCATGGCAGGCGGCACACCGATAGTTTTCCCTGCAATAGCTGTGTGCGATGGTATTGCAATGGGACATAAGGGTATGAAATATTCTCTTGTTACAAGAGATCTTATCGCCGATTCAACTGAAGCTATGGCTTTGGCACATGGCTTTGATGCACTTGTTATGGTACCTAACTGTGACAAGAATGTTCCCGGACTTTTGATGGCAGCAGCAAGACTTAATGTTCCTACGATTTTCGTAAGTGGCGGACCTATGCTTGCAGGCCATATTGATGGTAAGAAAACAAGTCTTTCTACTATGTTTGAGGCAGTAGGTGCCTACACGGCAGGAAAGATTGATGAAAATAAATTAGAGGAATATGAGTGTAAGGCTTGTCCTTCATGTGGCTCGTGTTCAGGAATGTATACAGCTAATTCTATGAACTGTCTTACGGAGGTTCTTGGTATGGGACTTCAGGGTAATGGTACAATCCCAGCTGTATATTCAGACAGAATTAAGCTTGCAAAGCATGCAGGTATGCAGGTAATGGAGCTTTACAGAAAGAATATTAGACCGCTTGACATTATGACAGAGAAAGCATTCCAGAATGCACTTACTGCTGATATGGCACTTGGATGCTCAACTAACAGTATGTTACATCTTCCGGCAATTGCTAATGAGTGTGGTGTTAATATTAATCTTGATATCGCTAATGAAATTAGCGCAAGAACACCTAATCTTTGTCATCTTGCTCCGGCAGGCAATACATATATGGAAGATCTCAATGAGGCAGGCGGAGTATATGCAGTGCTCAATGAGTTAAGTAAGAAGGGTGTATTAAACCTTGATGTTATGACATGTACAGGTAAGACAATGGGCGAGAATATCAAGGGCTGTGAAAACAAGAATCCGGAGATTATCCGTCCTATTGATAATCCGTTTAGTGCTACAGGTGGAATTGCTGTACTTAAGGGTAACCTTGCTCCCGATGGTTGTGTAGTTAAGAGAAGCGCGGTTGCTCCTGAGATGCTTGTTCACAGAGGACCGGCAAGAGTATTTAACAGCGAGGAAGAGGTAATTGAGGTTATCTACGCAGGTGGAATTAAGGCCGGAGACGTAGTTGTTATACGTTACGAAGGACCAGCAGGTGGCCCGGGTATGAGAGAGATGCTTTCACCTACATCTGCAATCGCATGTATGGGACTTGATAAAGAGGTTGCACTTATTACTGACGGACGTTTCAGTGGTGCTACAAGAGGTGCTTCTATCGGTCATGTATCACCGGAGGCAGCAAGAGGCGGTAATATAGCTTATGTAAAAGATGGAGACATGATTTCTATCAATATTCCGGAATATAAGATTACTCTTGAAGTATCTGATGAGGAACTTGAAGAACGTAAGAAGACAATGGAGATTCAGAAAAAGACAGGTATTACAGGATACCTTAAACGTTACGCTGCAACAGTATCTTCAGCCGATAAGGGTGCGATTATAAACATATAATAAAGTAGAAAGTAGGTATATATAATGGGAATGACAATGACTCAGAAGATTCTGGCGGCTCATGCGGGACTTCCTAGCGTAGAGAGCGGACAGCTTATTCTGGTAAATCTTGATTTAGTACTTGGTAATGATATAACATCACCTGTGGCTATTAAGGAGTTTAACAGACTTAATAAAGAAGGTGTGTTTGACAAAGATAAGGTAACAATGGTTATGGATCATTTTGCTCCGAATAAGGATATCAAGGCTGCTGAGCAGTGCAAGATGTGCCGTGACTTCTGTAATGAGAAAGAGGTTACTAATTTCTTTGATGTAGGAACAATGGGTATCGAGCATGCGCTTCTTCCGGAGAAAGGTCTTGTAGTGGCAGGAGATGTTGTAATCGGTGCTGATTCACACACATGTACATATGGCGCACTTGGTGCATTTTCAACAGGTGTAGGTTCAACAGATATGGCATGTGGTATGGCTATCGGTAAGGCATGGTTTAAGGTGCCTACAGCTATTAAGTTTGTACTTAAAGGTAAGCTTAACAAATATGTGTCAGGTAAGGACGTTATCTTACATATTATTGGTAAGATTGGTGTAGATGGTGCACTTTACAAGTCAATGGAATTTACGGGAGAAGGTCTTAAGTCACTTTCTATGAGCGACAGACTTTGTATTGCGAACATGGCTATTGAAGCAGGTGCTAAGAATGGTATCTTTGAGGTTGATGATATAGCACTTGATTATATCCGAGAGCACAGCACTAAGACACCTGCTATATTTAAGGCAGATGAGGATGCAGTATATGAGCAGGTTATTGAGCTTGATTTATCTACAATCAAGTCAACAGTTGCATTCCCGCATCTCCCTGAGAATGCAAAGACATTTGATGAGATAGGTGAAGTTAAGATTGATCAGGTAGTTATTGGCTCATGTACTAACGGAAGACTTGAGGACTTAATTGCAGCAGCTGAGATTCTTAAGGGTAAAAAGGTTGCAAAGAATGTAAGAACAATTATTATTCCGGCAACACAGAAGATATATCTTGAAGCAATTGAGATGGGACTTGTTAAAACATTTATTGAAAGTGGAGCAATCGTTTCAACACCTACATGTGGACCATGTCTTGGTGGTCATATGGGTATTCTTGCAAAGGGTGAGAGAGCAGTTGCTACTACTAACAGAAACTTTGTAGGTCGTATGGGACATCCGGAGTCAGAGGTTTATCTTGCAAGTCCTGAAGTAGCAGCAGCAAGTGCTATTACAGGATATATTACAGATCCGTTGAAGGTAGTCTAGTGAGAAAGGAATATAATAATATGAAATATAATGGAACGGTTATTAAATATGGCGACAATGTTGATACAGATGTTATAATTCCTGCAAGATACTTGAATACAAGTGACAAAAAGGAATTGGCATCACATTGTATGGAAGACCTTGACACAACTTTCGTAAAACGTGTTAAGGCAGGCGATATCATGGTAGCAGGCCAGAACTTTGGCTGTGGTTCATCAAGAGAGCATGCACCGATTGCTATCAAGGAAAGCGGAATTTCAATTGTAATTGCGAAGAGTTTTGCACGTATTTTCTATAGAAACTCTATCAATATCGGACTTGGAATCGTTGAGTGTCCTGAGGCTGCTGAGGATATCAAGGAAGGTGATGTTGTAGAAGCAGATATGGATAATGGTATTATCTATAACAAGACAACAGGTAAAGAGTATAAGACAGCTCCATTCCCAGAGTTTGTACAGAAAATTATTGAGAATGGCGGACTTATCCAGTCTATCGCTGATGGAATTATTAAATAGGAGGACATGTCATGAATTATAATATTGCGTTATTAAAGGGTGATGGTATTGGCCCTGAGATAGTTGACAGTGCCGTTAAGGTTCTTGAGAAAATAGGAGCAAAATATAATCATACATTTAATTTTACCCCATACCTTATCGGTGGGTGTGCTATTGATGCTACAGGTGCACCGCTTCCTGAGGAGACAGTTAAAGGCTGTCTTGCAAGTGATAGTGTTTTACTTGGTGCAGTAGGTGGACCAAAGTGGGATACTCTGCCGGGTAATTTAAGACCTGAGAAGGCGTTGCTTGGTATACGTGCAGCACTTGAACTTTTTACTAATTTAAGACCGGCTAAGCTTTATCCTGCACTTAAGGGAGCTTCTCCGCTTAGAGCAGATATCGTGGAGAAGGGCTTTGATCTTATGATAGTTCGTGAGCTTACAGGAGGTATTTACTTTGGCGAGAGAGGAAGACGCGATGGTAAGTACGGCCCTGAGGCATATGATACAGAGGCTTACAGTAGAATGGAAATTGAGCGTATCGGTAGAGTAGCTTTCGAGACAGCTATGAAGAGAGACAAGAAGCTTGTAAGCATTGACAAGGCTAATGTACTTGAGACTTCACGTCTTTGGAGAGAGATTATGCATGAGATGTCTAAGGAATATCCTGAGGTAGAATATTCAGACATGCTTGTTGACAACGCAGCTATGCAGCTTGTTAAGAATCCGAGACAGTTTGATGTGATCGTTACATCTAATATGTTTGGTGATATTCTTTCAGATGAGGCTTCTCAGATTACAGGTTCAATTGGTATGTTAGCATCTTCATCACTTGGTAATACAAAGAGAGGCTTATATGAGCCGATTCATGGTTCAGCACCTGATATTGCAGGTCAGAACAAGGCTAACCCGATTGCCACTATTCTTTCAGCAGCCATGATGCTTCGCTATTCATTTGATCTTAGCGAAGAAGCTAAGTGTATTGAGGATGCGGTAGACAGAGTACTTGAGAAAGGCTACAGAACAGCTGACTTACTTGGCGGAAGCAATGAGACACCTCTTACATGTACAGAGATTACAGAGAAGATTTTAGAGGAGCTTTAGAATGAATACCCGTTTAAAAGAGCTTGATCTGGGGCTCAATTCTCTGGTTATTTTCAGAGGAATTTTAAAAGAAAAAGTTATAAGTGCACTTTCAGAATTACTTGCAGCAGAGGAAGATGATTCACTTGTACAGATAAGACTTTATTCAAAGTTTGTGTATGAGCTTTATAAGAAGTCAGAGAATCTTAGTAAGTATTTGCTTGAACTTGTACTTCAGGATGAGAATTCATATATTATACGCCATGCTGAGGGCAAGGTGGTTGATGAACTTATTGAAGAGTGTGCGATGAGAGAACTTGAGGTGCTTGAGAGCATCTCAAGACTCACATCTTCGGAAGTTGCGGCGACTATTGATTACAATGGATTTCTTCCGGAATGGAGAACCGAAGAAATTGATTTTAAGGCTGAATATCGCAAGCGAATTATTGGAATAGGCAATTTTGGTTATGGTCTTTATGCTAAGTATTCTATGTTTATCATTAAGGATAGTAAGGTTGTACCTGTAAAATATCCTGATGAGACAAGACTCTCAGACCTTATTGGGTATCAGAGAGAGCGTCAGGAGGTTATTGATAATACGCTTGCGTTGCTTTCGGGTAAACCTGCTCAGAATGTACTTCTTTGTGGTGATGCGGGAACGGGTAAGTCTTCGACAGTTAAGGCTGTAGTTAACGAATTTGCTAATCAAGGTCTTAGACTTATCGAGATAACTAAAGAGCAACTTAGAGATATTCCTCTAATTATTGACAGCATAAGCCGTAATCCACTTAAGTTTATATTGTTTATAGATGATTTATCTTTTTCATCAGATGATGACTGTTTCGGAGCGCTCAAAGCTACGCTTGAAGGTTCCGTTTCGGCGAGAGCAGATAATATAGTTATATATGCTACAAGTAATCGTCGACATCTGGTTAGAGAAAGCTTCTCAGACAGAGAAGGGGACGATATTCATCGAAACGATACGATACAACAGCTTATATCGCTTTCGGCCAGATTCGGACTAACGGTTACTTTTTCTAAACCGGGTAAAAAAGAATACATAGAGATTGTAAAAGGTATTCTAAACCAGTATAATATAGAAATGGATGAGCAAAAGCTTGCAGTTGAAGCGGAAGCTTTTGCACTTGCGGGAAGCGGTCGCTCCGCAAGAACAGCGAAACAATATGTTATGAAAGTGTTGGCAAGCAGCTCGACAATTTGATAGCTTGTTGGCAAAATTGTCGAGATATTTGCAAACTAAGCCTGAACGAGCATGAACTCGATAGCGCAGAATGCGAATGGAGGCGGATGCGGGAGAACGGAGTTGTAGCAGACGACTTTCATAATTAAAGAATAAAGTAAAAATAGAAAGAGGTGGAAAAATGCTTACATTAGATAAGGTTTACCATGCAAGGTATGTACTTAAACAGGTTATAAGAGAGACAGATATTATTCATGCTCCTAAGATTAATCCTGAAGCAAGTGTTTATCTTAAAACAGAGAATCTTCAGATTACAGGTTCCTTCAAGGTAAGAGGAGCTTATTATAAGATTTCACAGTTGACAGAAGAAGAAAAGGCAAAAGGTGTAGTGGCTTGTTCAGCGGGTAACCACGCTCAGGGTGTTGCACTTGCAGCAACTAAGAACGGAATCAAATCACTTATCTGTCTTCCGGATGCAGCTCCTATTTCGAAGATAGAGGCAACCAAGAGCTATGGCGCAGATATTTGCCTTGTAAATGGTGTATATGATGATGCTTATGCTAAAGCATTACAGCTTAGAGATGAGGAAGGCTATACTTTTGTACATCCTTTTGATGATGAAAATGTAATAGCAGGTCAGGGTACTATCGGACTTGAACTTATAGAACAGCTTCCGGATATGGATGCTGTGATTGTACCGATTGGTGGCGGCGGACTTATATCAGGTGTAGCTTTTGCAGTAAAAGCTCTTAATCCGAATGTTAAGGTATATGGTGTTCAGGCAAGCGGTGCACCGAGTATGTTCAATTCAGTTCGTGATCAAAAGATAGAAAGACTTGATTCAGTATCTACAATTGCAGACGGAATCGCAGTAAAGGAACCAGGTGCCAATACATTTAAATACTGCTCAGAATATGTTGATGAGATTGTTACTGTAACAGATGATGAGATTTCAGCAGCAATTTTGGCTCTTATGGAACAGCAGAAGTTAGTTACGGAAGGTGCCGGTGCAGTAGCTGTAGCAGCTGCTATGTTTAATAAAGTTCCGATTAAAGGGAAGAAGGTTGTCTGCTTATGTTCCGGTGGTAATATAGACGTTACAATTCTTTCAAGAGTTATCAAGAGAGGTCTTCTTATGTCAGGGCGTACGGTTTCTCTTATGATAGAGCTTCTTGATAAGCCGGGACAGCTTAGAGATGTATCTAAGATTATTGCTGATATGGGCGGCAATGTAATATCGGTTCATCATGAAAGAACTAATGAAGGTTCAGCGGTAACAGGTTGCTACTTAAGAATTATGATGGAAACAAGGAATTTTGAACATGTAGAGCAGATTAAGAAAGCTCTTACAGATAATGGTTTTAAAATCGCAAACTAGGAGGAAGAAATATGTCAATTAACAAAATTCACACAGATAATGCTCCGGCAGCGATAGGTCCATATTCACAGGCAGTTGTATGTGGAGGAATGGTATATACTTCGGGACAGATTGCTATCGTTCCTGCAACAGGTAATGTTGAGGCAACAGATATTGTAGGACAGACAGAGCAGGTTATGAAGAATCTTGGAGAGGTCCTTAAAGCAGCAGGTGCATCTTTTGATAGTGCAGTAAAGACAACTTGTTTTCTTGCTGATATTGCAGATTTTGCAGCATTTAATGAAGTTTATGGTAAGTATTTCACATCTAAGCCTGCAAGAAGCTGTGTCGCAGCTAAAGCACTTCCGAAGAATGTATTGGTTGAGGTAGAAGTAATTGCTGCTGTTAATTAAGCACTTTTATACATATATTTTATAATTTTTGAAAAAAATAAAAAATATGTGTAACTTTTTTTGAACTCATACGAATAAGTAATGTAGAAGATAAAAAATGCTTGGTATATAACATCAAGATATATAAGAAAGGACGATTAAATTATGAAGAAATATTTTGGTTTGGTTTTAGCAACAGTATGCGTTATTGGACTTGTTGGTGTGGCTGCTTGTAATAAGAAAGATGACAACGGAACAACTACAACAACCACAGCAGCTACAACAGAGGCTCCTACAACAGAAGCACCAAAGAAGGATGTAAGTCTTACTGAAGTACATGAGGCAGTGAAGGCTGCTTATGGTGAGATGTATTTTCCTAACATGCCGCTTGATGCTGAGTTGCTTGCTAACTTAAAGACAATTCCGGCAGATTTATATTCAGAGTTTATCGCTGAGATGCCTATGATTAGTGCAAATGCAGATGAGTTTATGGCTTTTAAGGCGGCAGAGGGTAAGGCAGATGATCTTGAGAAAGCACTTAATGCTTACAAGGATTATCTTATTAATGAGTCTTTCCAGTACCCGGCTAACAAGGTAAGAGTTCAGGCAAGTGAAGTTATTCGTCACGGAGATTATATGTTCTTCGTATTATTAGGCGGTGGAATTTCAATGGAAACAGAAGCATTAGGTGAGGAAGCTATGCTTGCTGAGGCTAAGGCACAGGTTAAGGTTGGTGTAGATGCAATCAACGCATTTTTTAACTAATTATTAATGTAAATATAGTTTAATATTATAGTGGTTTGTGGTATACTTTCTGTGTAGTGCTAGTGGACAGAAGGTGAACAACATGAACCAGGATGACGAATTATATAGATTGTTTTTGAGTGGCGATAATACGGGCTTTGAGGAGCTTGTATTAAGGCATAAGAATCATTTGATTTACTATTTAAGGCGTCTTGGGCTTAATTTTGCAGACGCAGAGGATTTGGCCCAAGACGCTTTTGTAACAATATTACTTAATAAGGAACAATATAAGGTGGGTAAAGGATTCAAGACATATCTTTATACTATAGCCCACAATAAGGCAGTAGATTTTATTAGAAAAAATAGCAGAATGGTTCTTGTGGATGAGCATGTAGAGACTGAGGATGATTTCCTGATAGAAAAGCATGTGTTGGCAGAAGAGAGTAAGGGCATTCTTAATAAGGCCATTAAAGAACTTTTGCCTGAAGAGCAGGAGCTTATATATCTTGTTGAGTTTGAAGAATTAAGTTATAAGGATGTGGCAGGTGTAATGAAGCTTTCGCTTGCACAAGTTAAAGTGAAGCTCCATCGCACTCGTAAAAAGTTGGAGAAAATCTTAAAAAGAGAGGGATTTTCTATATGAAAAGTGATAGAGAATTTATTGCAGGAATATATGAAAAAGCTGCAAGACAGACAGAAATGATGAATTCATTTGTTGCTGCCGGTGCAAGTGCATCAACTGATGGTTTGACAAAGGAAAGAGGATTAACAAAAATAGTTTCGAATATAACAGATGCCTTGAGGAAGAATGGTAACAGAGGTTTTGTGTTGGCAGGAGCGGCTGTTGCTATGGTGTTGTTAGTTACATTGACAACAGTTCTACATACAAATGTAGATTTTGGAATAGATAATAAGGTTATAGATAATAAGGCTATAGATGCTACCGGTTCAAGTGAGACAGGCATTATGTCTCTTAGAGAGCTTGCGTATGAATTTGAGGTAGTCGTAAATGTGAAAGATATTATATCTGAAGAGGATATAGTTAAAATAGATTGTGTTTTGTTGAGAAGTTCTAATGAAGAGGATGCAATCGGAACGCGGGTTATATTGACTCTTGAAAGTGATGAATATAACACAATGTATCCCGATGGAGTGCTTATGGATGGTGAATATACATTTACGGTATGCGCTTCAGTGGAAGGCTACAGTATTGTATTGCCCGTAGATTAAATTAATAAGGGGGACATTACGGAATGGTATTTAGTAGTTTGCTTTTTTTGTTTAGATTTTTACCTATAGTATTGATTCTATATTTTATTGCACCGCGTAAGCTTAAGAATGCAGTGCTTTTTCTGTCCAGTCTTGTGTTTTATGCATGGGGAGAACCAGTATACGTGGTGCTTATGTTATTTTCTACAGTAGTTGATTATACGCATGGTATGTTGGTTGATAAATTTAGAAATAAGGGTGAAGATGGTAAGGCAAAGCTTATAGTTGCCTCGTCAATGATAATAAACCTCGCATTGCTTGGATTCTTTAAGTATTCGGATTTCCTTATTGGTTCAATTAACAGCGTGTTTGGAACAAGTATTCCGCTACTTAATCTTGCGCTTCCTATCGGTATATCATTTTATACATTTCAGACTATGTCATATACGGTTGATGTGTATCGTAGAGAGGCCAAGGTGCAGCGTAACATCATATCATTTGGTGCATACGTAGCGTTATTCCCGCAGCTTATTGCAGGACCTATTGTACGTTTCCAGACGATAGCGGAAGAACTTGATGTTAGAAAAGAAACAGTATCAGGTTTCTCACGCGGTATTAACCGTTTTATGATTGGCCTTGGTAAGAAGATACTTCTTGCCAATAACATAGGTATGCTTTGGGATAGCATAAAGGTTATGGGTGGCACTGAAATGTCAGTTGCAGCTTCATGGCTTGGAGTATTAGCATTTGCATTCCAGATATATTTTGATTTCTCAGGTTATTCAGATATGGCTATTGGTCTTGGAAGTATGTTTGGCTTTAATTTTCCGGAGAACTTTAATTATCCGTATGTATCAAAGAGCGTTTCAGAGTTCTGGAGAAGATGGCATATCTCACTTGGAACATGGTTTAGGGAATACTTATATATTCCGCTCGGAGGTAATCGTTGTACCCTTGCGAAGCAGATTCGTAACTTGGCTATTGTATGGCTCGCAACAGGTATATGGCACGGCGCCAGTTGGAACTTTGTGCTTTGGGGAGTATATTATGGCGCATTTATCATTATGGAAAAAGTATTTTTCGGTAAAGTGCTTAAGAAACTTCCGGCATGGGTTCAGCATGTATATACATTACTTGTGGTAGCCTTTGGTTGGGTAATATTTGCATTTGACTCACTTAAGGATGGTCTTTCCTACATTAAGACGATGATTGGTTTGGGAGGAGTTGAATTCGTAAATCAGGAATTCTTCTATCTGTTATTAACCAATATAGTTTGGATTGTTATAATGATTCTCGGAAGTACGGAATTACCTAAGAAGTGTGCACTTTCAATTATGTCTGCTTTGAAGAATAAGCAATGGATAGCAACAACACTTCAACTGGTGTTCTATGTGGTTGTGTTTATTGTAGCTTTATCATATCTTGTTGACGCAACATATAATCCGTTCCTCTATTTTAGATTCTAGACGGTTAGGTTTGTATAGGAGGAAAAATGAAGAAAAATATTAAAGACATATTAATTACTGCAATATTTTTGACATTGATATTTGGACTTACCATATTAAGTCTCATAAAAAAAACGGTTCTCTTTTCTGAAAATGAAAACCGTTATCTTGCACAGAAGCCGACATTTTCTTTCGAAGCTTTATTTGACGGAAGTTACACTAGTGATTATGAGTCTTTTGTTACAGATCAGTTTGTATTCAGGGATTCATGGATTGGTTGTAAGACAAGAGTTGAGCTTATGACACTTAGAAAAGACATTAACGGAGTATATTTCTGTGACGATGATTATCTTATGGAGAAGCATGATGCAACTAAGTTTGAGTCAGATCAGGCAAAGTCGAATGTTAATGTATTTACAAATTTTGTAAACAAATATGCTGAGAAGTTCGGCCCTGAGCATTTTCAGGCGATTTTAGTTCCTACTGCATCAGAAGTACTTAAGGATAAGCTTCCGTTGTTCGCGACACCATATGACCAGAATACATGGGTTAATAAGATTAATGAAATGGTTCCGGATGGATATGTCTATAATGCGTACGAGGCACTTAAAGACCATACGGATGAATACATTTATTATAAAACTGATCATCACTGGACAACACTCGGTGCGTATTACACATATGTTGAGTGGTGTAAGAGTACAGGGCTTACTCCTTATGAGCTTTCTGATTTTGATGTAGAGATTGCTACGGAAGAATTCCTTGGAACATTGGATTCTAAGGTGAATGTTAATATAGAACCGGATAGTATGGCACTTTACCATCTCAAAGACGATATGGAATATAAACTTACCTATAATATGACAGATGATGTCAGAGATTCTTTGTATCATTATGATGGTCTTAAAGGTAAGGATAAATATACCGTGTATATGGGCGGTAATTATGCGATTGTTGATGTTGAAACTAATGTTAAGAATGGCAAGACATTGCTTGTTCTTAAGGACTCTTTTGGACATTCTTTTGTTCCTTTTGCAGCTAACCATTACGAAAGAATAATCATGCTTGATCTTAGATATTACAATATGTTCAATGCAGAGATGTTTATTGAACAGTATGGTGTTACAGATATGCTTGTACTTTATAACGTGGTTAATCTTGCATCGGATGTGCATGTATTTAAGATGAAATAAGTAGTATGTAATTAACTACGGATTCGATATTCCCCGGGAGTGCATAACATATATTTTTTAAATACTTTAGCAAAGTAATTGCCATTCATGAATCCACAGGCAGTAGCGATTTCTTCGATACTGCTTGTGGTATTTAATAGCAAAAATAGGGCATGTTCTATTCGCAATTTGTTTAAAAATTGCAATGGAGAATGTCCTTTTTCTTTTTTGAAGCAACGACAAAAATGTTCGGTAGATATGTTACAAATATCAGCTACCTCTGATATGGAGCCAATGCTTGCAAAATTATCACGCATGAATCTGGTTGCAGCGAGTATCTGAGAGGAGGTGTTTTCTGATGGAGCTTCAATTTCGCGAAGTATACCGGAGAGAAAGCGATATACGAATTCTCCGCCTTCATATAATTCCAAAAAACCTTTACGCACATAATTATCTATAAAACTGAAAAAAAGATGAAGGGGAGCCTTGTCGGTACCAATATGAAAAACGCCATTTGTAAGTTTGACTATTGTTTCATAAAAGGGTAAGGCACTATCACCATCAAAATGAAGGTAAAAAAAGTCCCAATCAGAAGCTGTTGAACTGTCGAAATAGTAACAGCTGTTTTCGGGGATTTTAACAAAAAAGGCGTCGCCCTGTTTTAAAGAATAGCGTTCATTATTTTTTACAAAAACTCCATTTCCGCTAAGAGTATATTGAATTAAGTATCCATTAAAGGCTGAACGATTGTTATTATCATAATAGTACTGCGTATTGTCACGATGTTCTATTCCCGCATCTATCAAAAAAAGAGGTTGATTTTGCATGCGTTCATGCTTGATAAAACCATAATTGCCATAAGTATAATTAATCAAAAATTTACCCTCCATGTCAAATATCTATTCTTTGAAATGCCTATATTTAGTATTATAATTAAATAAAGTGAAAAAGCAATAATATCAAAAAAATACTTTGTATATGCAACAGATATCATATGTATAAGAATGGAGGACGATTATGAGTAAGAATGATTTTGCGGTAACACCACCTATGGGATGGAACAGTTATGATTACTATGATACTACGGTTACAGAGGCTGAGGTTAGGGCTAATGCGGATTATATGGCAGAGAACCTTAAGGAATATGGTTGGGAATATGTGGTTGTGGATATAGAGTGGTATTCTAATGATGCCGGCACTCAGAGAGATAAGCATCAATATATTCCGTTTGGAGACACGGCTATGGATGAGTGGGGAAGATTTATTCCAAGTCCGGTTAGATTTCCGTCTTCCGTAGATGGACAGGGATTTAAGCCACTTGCTGATTATGTGCATAGCTTAGGTCTTAAATTCGGTATTCATATAATGAGAGGTATTCCTCGTAAGGCTGCAGAACAGCATTGTAAGGTGATGGGAACAGACTGGACAGCAGATATGATAGCAGACCCATCTTCAATTTGCGGATGGAATCCCGATATGTACGGAGTAAGGAATAATCAGGCAGGTCAGGCATATTATGATTCTATTATATCCATGTATGCTGATTGGGGTGTAGACTTTATAAAGTGTGATGATATATGCGACAGCTGGATGTACAGACATGACGGATTTAATGGTTGGTTTGAAACAGAAATGTTACATAAAGCAATCATGAAAACAGGACGAAATATTGTGCTTAGTCTTTCTCCGGGACCTGCACATATTGATAGGGCATGGAAATACTGTGATAATGCCAATATGTGGAGAATTACGGATGATTTCTGGGATAATTGGGATTTGTTAAAGAATATGTTCTGGCGTTGTGAAATGTGGCAGGACCATGTAAAAAAAGGTTGCTATCCGGATTGCGATATGCTTCCGGTAGGTAAACTAGGCAGAGGTTTTGGCAAAGAGCGTCCTACTAATTTTACTAAGGACGAGCAAATGACTATGATGACCTTGTGGTGTATGTTCCGTTCGCCGCTTATGGTTGGCGCAGAACTTACAAAGCTAGATGATTTTACATTATCCTTACTTACTAATAAAGATATGCTTGGGCTTATGGGTGAAAAGTGTAAGGGAACACAGCTCGTAAGAACTAATAGATTTGCGGTATGGAAGAATAAGAATTCTGAGACAGGAAAGATATGTGTTGCATTATTTAATTTGTCTGATGAAGATATGGATTTGGAAATTGCCCTTGATGATTTGGAAGAAAAAGACCTTGTTAAGGAGAACGAAGTATTAAAAGAAAAGGTACTTACCGGGTTTGATATTTGGAGCAAGGAAGAAGCACAGTTCGCAGCAGGTAAAATTAATGCAAGCGTAAATAAACATGGTGTACGAGCATTTTATATTAATTAATATGCGGAAATATGCATGTTTAATGTATATTTTTGAGGAAAATGTTCTTGACATTGCCTATAAAAAGAGTTATAACTAAAAAATAAAAATGAATTTAGCAGAAAATGAAAGGATCAAGGATATGGTAGAACAGCAGATAAAGAATATGTCAGTTGAATATTCATACGTATCTTATCAGGGCTATTATTATTATAGCGTTGATTTATTGTGCTACCAAGAATCGTCTGATTGATACTTTGCATGTTTTGTTGATGAAGTTATTGAGCCGATATCTGGTAGCAGATATCGGCTTTTTGTTATGGCAATGAGCCAAGCGAAACCGCAGAGCGGTTTCGAAGCATACTCATATTTGTCGGTCATGTAAGCTTGCTTACAGATGACCGATGAACATGAGTATGCGAAATGAAATCGCGCATGCGATTTCATTTGGCGAATGCTGATCAACGAGAAGCTTTGCTTCGAGGTGTCGTATTTGGCGAATGCTGATCAACGAGAAGCTTTGCTTCGAGGTGTCGTATTTGGCGAATGCTGATCAACGAGAAGCTTTGCTTCGAGGTGTCGTATTTGGCGAATGCTAATCAGCGAGAAGCTTTGCTTCGAGCAATACATTTAGAATATAATAAGCAGGAGGCATATCATGATTACAGTATTAAAGAGTGGAGTAACAACTGAACAGAGAGCAAAACTTATCGAATGGTTTGAGGAGCAGGGAGTAAAGGTACACGTATCTGAAGGTGAATATCAGACAGTACTTGGTCTTGTTGGAGATACAAGCAAGATTGATGAAGATTTGGTATCAGCATTATCTATCGTAGAGACAGTAAAGAGAATCAGCGAACCGTTTAAGAATGCAAACAGAAAGTTCCATCCGGATAACACAATTATAGAAGTTGGAGGAACAAAGGTTGGTGGTGGCAACTTTGCTATTATTGCAGGTCCATGTTCAATAGAGTCAAGAGAGCAGATCATAGAAGTAGCAAATGATGTAAAAAAATCCGGTGCCACTATGCTTAGAGGCGGTGCGTTTAAGCCACGTACTTCACCATATGATTTCCAGGGGATGAAGGGAGAAGGTCTTGAACTTCTTCTTGAAGCGAAGAAGGCTACCGGGCTTCCGATTGTAACTGAGATTATGAACGCTAACCATTTACCACTTTTTGAAGATGTAGATGTGATTCAGGTCGGCGCAAGAAATATGCAGAACTTTGAACTTCTTAAGGAACTTGGTAAGACTAATAAGACGATTCTCTTAAAGAGGGGTCTTGCAAATACCATGAAGGACTGGCTTATGAGTGCTGAATATATTATGGCAGGTGGTAATGAGAACATAATTCTTTGTGAAAGGGGAATTCGTACATTTGAAACATATACAAGAAATACGCTTGATTTGTCAGCAATTCCGATGCTTAGAAGTCTTACCCATCTTCCAATCGTAGTTGACCCAAGTCATGCAACGGGTGTGGCTGCACTTGTTGAGCCTATGGCACTTGCGGCAGCTGCGGCAGGAGCTGACGGACTTATGATTGAAGTACACAACAATCCACAGAAGGCACTCTGCGACGGACCACAGTCACTTACACCTGAGCAGTTTGACCACGTGGTACGCAGAGTAAATAAGGTATTGGAGGCAGTAAGATAATGAAGGTCGGAGTAGTAGGTATGGGTCTTATTGGAGGCTCACTTATAAAGGCATACAATGAACACAAGGACTGGGAAGTTTACGGTTATGATATTGATACGAAGATTGTTAAGCTGGCAATTCTTGCAGAGGATATGAAAGACGAGCTTAACGAGACAACGATAAAGGACTGTGACTTAGTATTCATAGCACTTTACCCAAGACTTTCAATCGAATATCTTAGAAAAATGGCACCACATATCAGTAAGTCAACTATAGTAATTGACTGCTGTGGTACCAAAGAAGAGGTATGTAAAGCCGGATTTGAGATATCAGAGCAATATGGCTTTACATTTGTCGGTGGACATCCGATGGCAGGTCTTCATTACTCAGGCTACAAATACAGTAACCGCGATATGTTTAAGAAAGCAACCATGGTTCTTGTTCCGAAGTCTTTCGATGACATTAACTTTTTGTCACGTGTTAAGGAGCTTCTTGCTCCGGCGGGCTTCAATAATGTAACCGTTACGACAGCTGACAAGCATGATAAGATGATAGCTTTTACTTCGCAGATGGCACATCTTGTATCCAATGCATTCATTAAGAGCCCTACAGCCAAAGAACATGTGGGATTCTCGGCAGGAAGCTATAGGGATCTTACAAGAGTTGCATGGCTTAACGAATCAATGTGGACAGAGCTTTTTTTGGAAAATAAAGATAATCTCTTATATGAACTTGATACTTTTATCAGTGAGCTTGTAAAATATAGAAACGCACTTAAAAACGAAGATGCCGATACTCTTAAGGAGCTTCTTTATGAAGGCAAGAAGTGTAAGGAAGAAGTGGATGGTTAAGCTGTGATAAGACGAGCTATTTCTTGTCTATTCCATATAGGACTTGGAACACCGGCTTCATCGGTATTTCAGATTATGATGTGTCTTGTATTTATGGTTTATCTAAATTGGAGAACAGAAAACAGAAGATTATAAAGTATAATGGCTATCACATTTTAATTGTGATAGCCATATTTTACATATACAGATGTGATGAAGTTTGTTTCAGCACAGTTGGACTTATTAAAAAATGCAATAACGTAAGTATTTATCTAGAATACGCTAAGCACTTCTGCACCGCTCTTTACAAATGCAATAAATTCATCAATTTCGGCGTGACATGTTACAAACTGTCCTCCTTCGTATTCCTTGTGGTCGGTAGTTCTTACCCAAGTTCCTTTTGGAAGATAGACTTTTCTTTCAATTATGCCTCGCTCATAAATAGGAGCAAATAAAATATCTTCTCCGAACATGTACTGGTCGTCAAGGGTATAGCATATTTCATCTTCGTGGAAGTCGAAGAACATCGGACGCATGATAGGAGCACCGGTCGTGGAAGCAAGCTTCGTATGCTTAAGTATGTATGGACGGAGTCTGTCACGAAGAAGTATCAAATCTTTGAGGATAGGATAGTTGTGTTCACCAAATGACCAGATTTCATTATCACCGCCGCTTCGTTCCTTTACACCCGGATGACGGTCAATCTGATTACTCATCCTTTTTCTTGCTCCGTGAAGTCTCATTACAGGGCTGAACAATCCAAACTGGAACCATCTGACGATAAGTTCTCTAAAGTAATCACTTTCAATATCTCCCTGATGGAAACCACCTATATCACTATTCCACCATGGGATTCCGCACATCGACATTGAAAGTCCGGATACGATACTCTGAAATAATGCTTCGAAGGTTGACGGAATGTCACCATTCCAAACTACTGCTGCATATTTCTGGCTGCCCGGATAGCATGCACGTGTAAGAGAAATGATATCCTCCTCACCTTCGCTTTTGAGACCGTCGTAGAAGGTTTTGGCATAATAATATGGATATAGAAGACCTGTTTGTGCACCGTTGCCGATATGGAAGCGTAAGTTTTCAAATTGCTGCGGATGAATTTCGGGTTCGGCTTCATCAAGCCAGAATGTCTTGATTCCATAAGAATAATAAGTCTTTTTAATCTGTTCCCATACATAGTCGCGCGTTGCAGGATTAGTGGGGTCAATGAATGTTTGTAAACCATAGAAATCGAAGATACCATACTGGCCATTTTCTGTGCGTACAAGCATATTTTCGTCGTTCATCGTAGCATAGTTCTTACTGTTAGGATTAATGGTAGGCCAGATTGAAACTACAGGGTGTATATTCATGTCTTCTAGCTCTTTACACATCTTTACGGGGTCAGGCCATAGGCTTGGTTCGAATTCCCAGTTTCCCTGTTCTGTCCAGTGAAAATAATCGATAACTATCGCATCAATAGGAATACCACGTTTCTTATATTCTCTGGCAACTTCCATCAAATCCTCCTGACTTTCATATCTTAGTTTACATTGCCAGAAGCCGGCTGCCCATTTAGGCATGTCCGGAGAAAAGCCTGTAAGAGTGCAATATTTGTACATAATGTCAGCTGGAGTATCGCCTGTAAATATAAGATAATCAGCCTGGTATGCGCTGTCAGCAAGCCATAAAGTATGATTATTTGTAAATTCACAACGCCCTGTTCCGGGATTATTCCAGAAGAAGCCGTAACCCAGTGATGAATAGATAACCGGCATGGCGGATTTCGTATTGTAATGAATAAGGTCTGAAGAACAGCCCTTTTTGTCAAAGTAGCTACACTGTTCCTGACCTAAACCATATATGTGTTCTCCGGGATTGGCCTCAAACAGGGCCTTGATGGTGTAATGATTACCTTCTGTGTGTCTGTATCTTCTGAGAGCATCACCTTCTTCGCGAGTTTGCAGTATTTTTTTGCCATCCTTATAGAAGGTAAGCTTGTAGCTTTGCCATATCCTGCTTACTTTGACAGTGATATTTCCGTTCTCCAGAATGTAAAGTCCTTTTTCGTCGGTATAAGCATTAGGTATAGCATCATCTGTAGCGGGAAGCAAAGTCCAGCTTTCATCAGAAAGAATCGTGTTCTTGGAGGCACGGACTCTAAGGCAGTTCTTGCCGTAGCTTTCTACAAGAACAGTTTCGTCGCGCATTTGGAACAAAAGCTTGTTATCAACAATAGTAATCTTACTCATGGGATATTCCTCCTTGATATCGGGAAAATATAATTATATAATTATTATAGCATTATAAACATGATATTTCTGTAACTATTTTAATATAAATTGTAAATATATTGACATGAGGTGGTAATATGAACTATTATGAGAATCTGGAGCATGGTTCAAAAGAATTTCCGGTAGGTGTGCATGATACGGTGTGCGAGCAAGGCTTCTCGCTGTACCCGCATTTACATAGGGAGTTTGAATTTCTTATTATGAAAAAGGGAAGTGGAAAGCTTTATATTGATGATGTGGAATATGTAATTAGCGAAGGCGATGCCATATTTATTAATTCCGAGGCACTTCATGTAGGACTTAATATAGATGAAGAGGAAACGGTATTTTATGCCATAGTATTTTCGCCGGAGCTATTTGGAAGCTTTGGCGATGATCTGATAATGAATAAGTATGTTATGCCGGTGATTAATAAGAAGATACATTTCGGGGAGACTTATAGTACGAGTATATCGTGGCAGAAGGAAGTTGTTGACTTGTTGGAAGCGGTTCACCTTGAGTATATTAATGCCAATATAGGCTATGAACTCAAAATAAAAGCCATGCTTATGGAGGCATGGCAGTTGTGCTTTGCTAACGGTAGCAGGCAAAGCGAGAATATTATTGATGACACGGTTGAGGGTATGAAAAAAGTCTTTGCATATATTCACGAGGAATATGCTTCGCAGCTAACTCTTGAGGATATAGCCGCGAGAACTAATATGAGCCGTGGATATTTTTGCAGACGATTTTCGGAAATTATGCATATGACCCCCTTCGAATATCTGCTTAGAGTGCGAATTGAAAACAGTTGTCGCATGCTTCTTGCTAGCAACCTGCCAATTGGCGAGATTGCGTTACAATGCGGATTTAACAGCTTTAGCTATTTTTCTAAAACCTTTAGATCATTCAAGGGATGTACTCCCGGAGGATATAGAAAGTCTGTGTCAAATCGGTAATAAATGTAAATCACTTCGTAATGAATCACTATTGGTTTTTAGCATAAATACAAACAGGGGTATGTTCAGTAGAGATTAAAAGCTCGCGGTAATGTTCGCCAAGCTCATACAGACCCTCTGCAACAAGTCCCGCCATAACTACAGCACCTTCGTATCTAAGATGTGCATTATCAACCTTTCCGTCAGGTGCAGTGCGGTAAAGATCGGCCGGAAGATTCATAAACCAGTTTTTGGAAAATTCAGAGCCGGCATTCTTGATGGCTTCGTAGCTTTTCTGACATAAGTCGATGCAAGGAGTGTTGGTTTCCTTGCCTACAGCAAGCATTGCATCCGGATAGTCGAAATGAACTTTCTCTTTAAGGACACCTGATTCGTCATATTCGCGCATGTATACAGGAGTTATGAGTACAGGAAAAGCTCCTTTTTCACGTGCTTTATTAATAAAAAATCTAAGGTTATCCTGATAATCTCCAAAGGCTACCGTATGACGTTCAGGCTTCTCGTTCCAGTCATTGTGACCAAACTGTATAAATAAATAATCACCTGCGTTAAGCTCAGTAAGTATAGCATCAAGTCTGCCTTCAGCAATAAAAGACTTGGTGCTTCTTGCATTTTCTGCATGATTACAGATTGTGACCTCATTTTTTAGATACATGGGGAGCATCTGGCCAATTCCTGTCTGAGGATATGTAGATATGTTGTTCTTTTTGACGGTAGAATCGCCTGCCCAGTATATTTTTTTAGTATTCATGATAATTCTCCTTTACCTCATTTTCAAAATGATTATATCATAACTTAATTGTAAAAACAATTAGATTAATATTGAATAAATGACAGATTTTAAGTATAATGATAGATATAGATTAGCATGTTGAAAGTATGATAATTGCTGAACATGCAGCATCACTATTAGAAGAGAAAAATTATTATAATTTTGGGAGGATAGCTATGAAAAAGGTACTTTTATTAGGAGATTTGAATCAGACAGTCAGCAGTATCAACAAACAATTGTCAACAAGATTTCAGACCCAGATATGTAAGGATGACCTTGAATTGATGAAGGGTATGTTAAAGGTATTCGACCCGGATTTAGTAATGGTTTCTATGGTGGGAGTAGGTAAGCTTGACCAAAATATTCTCGATTTCTTGAAAGAAAAATATTCCAAAATACCGGTGCTTCTTGTGGGAACTTTAGAGGAGTGCAGATATTTCCAGAAAACTTATGATACCGAACAGTTTGATTATGCAGTTAGACCTACAACATTGTCGGTAATAATGAATAAGTGTTTTAAGCTTCTTAGAATGAATGACACTGTTACTGCAGAGAAGGAAAAAGAAGGCCTTAAGTCTATTCTTGCAGTAGACGACAGTGGAATACTTTTAAGAAGTGTAAAAGGAATGCTTGATAAAAAATACGATGTATCTGTAGCAACTTCCGGAATGGCTGCAATTAAACAGGCTAAGAAGAAGCTTCCGGACCTTATACTTCTCGATTATGAAATGCCGGATTGGGATGGCAAGAGAACTCTTGAAGAAATCCTTAAGGATGATGAACTTAAAGATGTTAAGGTTGTATTTTTGACGGCAGTAACAGACAGGGCACATATTGAAGCTGTGCTTAAATTGAAACCATCCGGATATTTGCTTAAGCCAATAGACCAAACCAGATTAATAGACACTATAGAAAAAGTCTTATCAGGAACATTATAGAAGGAAGAGAAATATGGCAAAAAGAGATATTATAAAGAATCAATTTCATACATATAAAGATACCTATACAGGAACTAATGTTACAAGACTTACCGAGCCGGATCATGTAAGTCATCATATGTACTTTTACAATAATATGATGACAAGTGATGGCAAGAAGCTTCTGTATAGTGCAGAACTTAACGGAGAACGTCAGCTGTATCTTATGGATATAGAGACAGGCGATGCCGTTCAGATGACAGAAGGAACCGGTGTGGCTGATTATAGTGGTATGATTACTGCTGATGACAGATATCTTATCTACAGACAGGGCGAGCGATTTATGAAGCAGGACCTTGATACAGGAGAAGAGGAATGCTTCTACGAGACTCCTGAAGGCTGGTCTGCGGGTGGAGATTTGGGACCAAGCAGTGATTATAAATATATGTCTATCGTAGAAACCAGAAAGGACACTACAGCCAAACGCAAGGTTGGCGGCAACTGGGATGCATTTGCTGAGAACTGTCTTGCGAAACCACTTTGCAGAATTGTATATATTGATATGGAAAAAGGTACAAGCCGTATTATACATGAAGAAAGATGCTGGCTTGGGCATACGCAGATAAGACCTATATATGGAGATAAGATTCTTTTCTGCCATGAAGGACCATATGATTTGATAGATGCGAGATTATGGTGTATTAATATCGACGGAACAGGACTTACCTGCTTGAGGGAACAGCCGTCAGACCTCATTATTACACATGAGATATGGATGCCGGACGGAGAGAGTGTGGCTTATGTGTATAAGGAGACCACAGGTAAGATGGAAGAAAATATTCGCATGATTCCTATGAGTACCATGAAAGAAGAGGTATTTATGAACTGTTCGCCATATGCACATTTCAATGTGGCACCTAGCGGTAAATATATGGTGGGAGATTCACAGGGACACGATGTTCCGATACATATGCTTGACCATTCAAAGGAGAAGGACCGTACGGGCGAGGTTAAGAACGATTTTATTTATATCGTGGATGTAGAAGCACGAAAAGAGATTAAACTCTGCTACCATGGTAGCTCGTGGAGAGCGATATATGGTAATTCACAGGACACTCATCCGCATCCGTTCTTTACAAAGGATAGCAAGCATGTTATATTTACAACTGACTTAGAAGGTAAACCATGTCTGTATATGGCAGAGGTTTAAGCGTTTTTCATATTTGTAATATGATTTCGCAAATGTTTATCGAGTTATATGATAGAGAGGAGAAAAAGATGTTAAAGGATTTAGTTGCAAAGAACCGTTCATATCGTCGTTTTAATCAGGACGTTGAAGTAGGAATGAAGAATTTAGAGGAGCTTATTGGACTTGCAAGAATCGTTCCATGTGGTGCAAATGCACAGGCACTTAAATTTATGCCGGTGTGTGATAAGGAAAAATGTGCCGAGCTTTTTGAAACAATAGGTTGGGCGGGTGCATTACCGGATTGGGATGGCCCGGTAGAAGGAGAAAGACCGACAGGATACATAATCGTGCTTTGCGATCTTACTATAGGTAAGAATAAGCAGACCGACGTAGGAATTGCAGCTCAGACTATGTTGCTCGGTGCGGTAGAAAAAGGCTTCGGTGGTATAATGCTTGGCAATATCAAGAGAACAGAGATTGCCAAGATTATGAATATTGATACTGAAAGATATACAATCGACCTTATGATTGCTATCGGAGAACCTAAGGAAGATATCAGAATCGTTGATGTACCCGAGAGCGGTGCAACTACATATTACCGAGATGAGAATATGGTGCACTACGTACCTAAGAGAAGTCTTGAGGAGCTTATAATTAAATAAACGTCAGAAATTCGCCCCAATAAGGCGAATTTCAAATATTATAAGGTGGCAGTTTCGTAAACGCCTTAAAATTATTAGTATATAGGAGGAGATGTCTATGTTTTATACAAGTCTTGAAAGAATGGCAATGCTATATGACAGATTTGGACAGAAATGTGCTTTTCATGCAGACAATCTGCTTGAATATAATGAATGGAAAACAGATACCAAGCAGGCACTTATAGATTGTATAGGGCTTGAGTGGTGTGAAATGCCGGAAGCATTTAACCCGCGTATGGTAGAGACTGAGGCATTTGGAGCATATACAAGGGAGACATGGACTATTGAAACCGAACCGGGAATTATAATGCCATTTTATTATTACAAAAGAGGTGTTAGCAAGGAGCCTGTGCCTACCATAGTTGTGCCACATGGACATGGAGGAGGCAAGGAATGGGCACTACCGCCTGCTTATATAACCATGATGCTTGACAAGGGTTATAATCTTGTGTGTCCGGATCAGCGCGGTTGCGGTGAAAGAAGAGAATTTCCGGAACAAAAAGAAGGCATGGAAAGAGCTAATTCGCATCGTGAGTTAAATCAGATGGCATTAGGCTTTGGTATGACTACACTGGGACTTTCTATATGGGACCTTATGAGACTTGTTGATTATCTGACTACGCTTCGGCATGTGGATTCTGATAGGATTATGTGCATGGGAATGTCGGGAGGCGGACAGCAGGCATTATGGCTTACGGCACTTGATGACAGGATAGCAGCGGGTGCTACAAGCGGATATTTCTATGGAATGAAAGAGGCATTGTTAATGCTTCCGCAGAACTGCTCATGTAATTTTGTGCCCAATATTTGGAAAGTGGCAGATATGGGAGATATTGGTGCACTCATCGCACCAAGACCATTTCTTATTGAAAGCGGAGAGAAAGACCCGCTTGCGGGAGCCAATCTTCTTAATAATGTCATGCCACAGGTTGAAACGACAAGAAAGGCTTACAAGCTTCTGGGAGCAGAAGATAAGTTGCTTCACGTAATCCATGATGGAGGACATGAGTGGAGAGGTAAAGAGATACCTGAGTTTTTTGCGGAACATGGTAGATAACAGATATATCGTATGAGATGACCTATTATAGATATTTGATTTACAGCAAATATAAGGGAAATATATCAGATTGGAAAGAGAGTAACACAATGGGAAAAATAGCAATATTGGATGGAAAGACTATATCGGAAGGTAATGTGGATTTGTCGGTTTTTGCTGAGCTTGGAGAGCTTATAGTATATGATTTGACGCCGGCAGAGTGCGTTGCTGAGAGAATAGCTGATGTAGAATATATCCTTTGTAATAAAGTGGTTCTTAATGAGAGCAATCTTAAGGATGCCAAGAAGCTTAAATTCATTGGGCTTTTTGCTACAGGGTATAACAATATAGATGTTGATTACTGTGCCAAAAGAGGAATAGTTGTGGCTAATGCCGGAAGTTATTCAACTGCTGCGGTAGCACAGCATACATTTGCACTTATACTTAATCATTACAATAGTATAAGTAAATATGAAAAATATGTAGCAGATGGCGAATGGCAAAAATGCGAGACGTTTTCTGCATTTACATATCCAATGCATGAGCTTATGGGTAAAACTATCGGTATAGTAGGATATGGAACTATAGGCAAAGAGGTCGCAAAGATAGCCGAAGCCTTTAATATGAAGGTTATACCATATACAAGAAAGTCCGCGAAAGAAGAATGGGAGAAGCTTCTTCACGAATCAGATATAGTTACGGTACACTGCCCACTTAATGAAGAATCGGCAGGCATGTTTAACCGTAGGACATTTGAGAAATTCAAAGATGGAGCGTATTTTGTAAACACAGCAAGAGGCGGAGTCGTAGTAGATGAAGACCTTGTGTGGGCACTTGAGAGTGGTAAGCTCTCGGGAGCGGCTATTGATGTACTTGCAACAGAACCTATGCCTAAAGACTGCAAACTGTATGGAGTCAAAGGTATTACATTCACTCCGCATGTGGCATGGGCACCTATTGAAACAAGACAGCGTCTTATCGGTATCGTTATGGATAATATCCGTTCGTTTAATGAGGGTAATCCTAAGAATAAAGTTAATTAGAATATAATGTGCTTAAGGGATGGTTTGCAAATATTGCGGCCATCTCTTCTTCTGTTTCTTTGAAGTCGGTATCAATCCATAAGCGTACGATGCTGGCACATGAGCCTGAAAACATGGAGCAATAATATTTGGAAAGAGAATTGTCTTGACCGCAGAGAAGCAGGATGAGTTCCGGCTCCATTTGTTCGAAAATATAATAGAGAAGATTATTTTTTCTAAGTGCAATAAAAAAATCCTTATGTTTCTTTATGAAACGGAAGCGGGGAATAAGGAAGTGCTCAAGATCAGTCTGTTTTGGATAAACAGATAATATATCCTTGGCACTAAAAAAATCACCATAAAGGTTATGGATATAGCTTAATAAAATCTGTTCTTTACTGTCAAAATTGCGATAGAAGCTACTCCTTCCAACGCCTGCTGTTTTTGTAATTTCGCTAATAGTAATTTGGTTGAATGGTTTTTTATTCATGAGCTGAACGAGCGCAAGAGATATTGATTCGCAAACGATCTTATTTATTGTCAAACTGTTTTCCATGATACAATTAACCTCGTTTTGTGTCAGTTTTGTAACATTCGGTTTACATTACGATTGATTTAATTTAAAATAGTAATGAAAACAAAGATATTTTCGTTATTATATCAAAGAAAGGTGGAATTGTAAATGCAACTTGAAAACAAAAGAATTATTGTAACAGGTGGTACTAAAGGAATCGGAGCTGCAACCGTAAAGCTTTATGTTAAAGAAGGTGCTAAGGTAGTGTTCTGCGGAACTAATGATGAAAGAGGTAAAGCTACTGAAGAAGCAGTAAATGCTCAACCGGGTGTTACAGGTCATGCGACTTATATGCGTTGTGATATTGCTGATAAATCAGCTGTAGATGAATTCTTTGCTAATGCTGTAGATATTCTTGGTGGATTAGATGTTCTTGCTAATGTTGCAGGTGTAGAAGCTAACTGTGCTGCTGAAAGCTATGAGCTTGGTCAGATGCAGTTTCTTATGGATGTCAATATGTATGGTACAGTTTATACTAATCAAGCAGCGTATAAGATTTTTAAGGCAAATGGTGTTGAAGGTTCCATCATTAACTATTCTTCAGATGTTGCCCTTAGTGGTATGCCAAATGGTGCAATGTATGCTGCATCTAAGGGGGCTGTACTTGCCTGGACACGTTCAATAGCTATGGAGTGGGGAATTGAGAGTAATGTTCGTTGTAACTGTGTTAACCCTACGATTAAGACTGCTATGTATGAAGAATGGCTTAGAACAGTTGATCCGCAGGTAAAAGAGATGCATTTAGCAGGTCTTAAACGAAGATATCCTATCGATGGTGGTATGGGAGATGCAGAGCGTGACTGTGCACCTGTTATGGTATTCCTTGCATCTGATGCTTCAAGATATATCAGTGGCCAGGTTATTTGTGTAAATGGTGGAGCGACAATGGTTCGTTAATGATATGAGACAAATGCTCGCATAGTATAAATGAGAACTGCTCCATAGATGTTTAATCGTCTATGGAGCAGTTCTTATTTTATTGAATAATTTTTATTCTACTACGATATTAACGATGATTTCTTTATAGCAGTCTGCCTTAGGTCCGCAAGGTTGCGGTACTGAGAAGTTAGGTGTACCGTCAGGATTCCAGAAGAAACGCATAACTGAAGCGTTACGGCCTGCATCATAGAGTGGCTGATAGCCCGGGTCTGCAAGATAACGTTCTTCCTGTCTTGCGTGATAAACAATGACATCATTGCCGTCCTCATCTGTTGTGAAACTGTTATGTCCCGGTCCAAACTGTCCGTTAACTCGTGAACTCTGGAATACAGGATAAGGAGTCTTGACCCAAGAAGCCGGATCTAAGAGGTCGGCATTCTCATCGGCTGTAAGCATGCCAAGACAATAAAGTGCATCTGTTCCGCTTGCAGAATATACAAGGAAAATACGACCGTTTCTCTTTAAGATACTTGGACCTTCGCATACCTGGAAACCATGCTTCTCCCAGTTGTATTCAGGAGTGGTGATTTTGACTGCAGGACCTGTGATTGTCCATGGATTACTCATCTTAGCAATAAGTAAGTCTGAAAGAACAGGGCATTTCTGTGCCCATATCATATATAATTCCCCTTTATGCTCAAATACTGTATGGTCAAGTGAAAAGTCTGTAAAAGCTACAGAGCTTTCGTCATCCTTCTGTACCAAACCAAGATTCTTCCAAGTACCTGTAATTGGGTCACTGTCGGCACATTCCATAACATGTGGGCGGATTCCCCAAGGACTGGTCTCTGAAATAGTTGTGGTATAGTATATGTACCATTTGCCCTGCACAAAATGAATCTCAGGCGCCCAGATATGCGGGCTTGCACCATTAGAGAGAGGCTCTCTTTCGAATACGCATACTTCCTCATATTTGCCGGAATTATCTGCGAGATTATCTAACGAAGCAGCCTTGCGAAGAAGAATCTTACGATACTGATAGGTACCCTCAAGATTATGCTCGTTATCGGTATATGAAGCAACGAAATAGTAGTTGCCGTCGGTGTGATGATAGATAAAAGGATCTGCTCTATGCATTATGATAGGATTGCAATAGCGGTGTTCCATTGCATGAGCAGTAATTGTCTGATTATCACTGATGGCAGCACCTGTAAGCTTGCCCCAATCCATGCGATAATTAGCGGTACCGCCATTAGTAAGAGGAACAGCTACGGTTTCAGGGAGAACATTGCCTTTTTCTATGGGTAATGTCATGGAAGATAATGTAGTTACAGGCTCAGGACGACCCCATTTGTTCCAAAGAGGAATAAGGAGTGCTTCGTCTGCTTCGAGCGGCTCGTTGTGACCGAGAATCTGGTCTACCAACACCATGGAAGAAGCCATTACAAGTTCTTCATCATAATATTCGATAAAATCTTTTGTTTTGCATTTCATTATCAATGTAGAGTCTTTTTTATCTTCTGCTATAATCTCAAAATAACCATCCTCATTTTTTCTTAAACGAGGATTAAGCAGCTGCTTGGAGCCAACCGAAGGAAAATAAACACCATTACCACCGTTAAGTGCATACCATACAGTCTCGTCATAGCTGTATTCCAAATGAAGACTGTCTGATTCGGGGGTATCCCAATCCATAGTGTAGGCTCTTAAAAAAATAGTTGTATTCATATCTATAAAAACCCTCCTAAATTAATCCATTTGCTATGATACAGTATGACAAAAATTAATCGGAATGTCAATGTTCTTACATTTACTTAGATGAAAAAAGCTATCATATTCTGCCAATGTCATTTAGTTAAAGCAGTACAGTGAATACACATATGATAGATATTGTATTCCCGTTAAGACTGTTGAAAAACGTCAGTACTTAACGAAGAAAAATGAGGAGT
>JAFTJD010000064.1 GCA_017456585.1 Lachnospiraceae bacterium | reverse complement strand
GCTTAACAACAGACTGGCACGGAAGGTTTTCTTTGCATGCCTGGAAATATGATTTTTTAATCCAAACATTAAAATCCCCACAAACGCAGTAATGGGGCGGGATTCACAAGAATCCCACCCCAACTATTGACAAAGAACCGAAAAGTCCTTGCTTCTTTCGAAACAAGGACTCTTTTGCTAATTAAACTAACTCAAGCAATACTTCCATTGCTGCATCACCTTTACGAAGACCAATCTTAACGATTCTGGTGTAACCACCCTTACGGTCTGCGTACTTAGGAGCGATTTCATCAAAAATCTTAGCAACTAAGTCAACTTCCTTAGTATTTCTCTTCTTGCCATCCTCAGCAACAGCTGTTACAGGGTAAAGAACCTCTAACATCTGTCTTCTTGCATGAAGACGTGAAGGCATATCCTTCTTAATTGTCTTCTCTACTTCATCGAAAACTGTTACTTTCTTGCCATCAACAACTTCTTTCACTCTCTTGCCGTCTTTGTCCTTACGAGCAACCTTAGCAGTTACTGTAACTGTCTCATAGTTGTCTTTCTCTCTAACGCCAAGTGCGATTAAGTGCTCTGCAACCTTACGAATTTCTTTTGCTCTAGCTTCTGTTGTAACAATCTTTCCGTTGTTAAGAAGTGCTGTTACCTGACTTCTGATTAATGCTTTTCTCTGGCTTGATGTTCTGCCAAGCTTTCTATATCCTGCCATTGTTTGGCTCCTTTCTCAATTTGTGGAACACTTGACTATGCGTCTTCGGGCTTACTAATCAAATGCTTTTTCTCCATAAATTATTAAGTATATACGTGGATTACTTAGTCCTCATTAGGATTTAACTGTAATCCGAGTTCTTTTAATTTTGCAAGTACCTCTTCCAAGGACTTACGACCGAGATTTCTCACCTTCATCATATCTTCAGGAGTTCTGTTACATAACTCTTCTACAGTATTGATTCCGGCTCTCTTTAAACAGTTATATGAACGAACTGATAATTCTAATTCGTCGATATTCATTTCAAGCACTTTTTCTTTCTCGTCGTCTTTTCTTTCTACCATAACATCAATGTTCTTAGTAGTCTCTGAAAGATCAACGAACAAGCTTAAATGCTCACTCAATACCTTTGCTGCCAGACTGACAGCTTCATCTGGAGCGAGTGTTCCATTTGTAAACACATCCAATGTAAGCTTATCATAATCAGTAATCTGACCAACACGAGTATTCTCTACGGATAAATTAACACGCTCTACCGGTGTGTAGATAGAATCAATAGCGATTACACCGATTGGTAAATCATCATTCTTATTCTTATCTGCACTTACATAACCTCTACCTCTTGTGATAGTAAGTTCCATATAAAGCTTGCTGTCAGCGCCGCCATTCAATGTAGCAATTACTAAATCAGGATTCATAATCTCGATATCCTGGTCTACCTGAATATCTGCTGCTGTAACTACGCCTTCTCCTTCGAATTCGATATAAGCTGTCTTAGCTTCATTCGATTCGCTATTATTCTTAATAGAAAGATTCTTGATGTTCATGATAATCTCAGTAACATCCTCTTTAACTCCTGGAATAGAACTGAACTCATGAAGAACACCATCAATCTTTACCTGACTAACAGCTGCACCCGGTAATGAAGAGAGCATAATTCTTCTCAAGGAGTTACCAAGTGTAGTACCATATCCTCTTTCTAACGGCTCTACTACAAATCTTCCGCGTCTTTTGTCATCTGATATTTCAGCAATCTCAATTTTCGGTTTTTCAAAATCGAACACGATATAGCCCCCCTTCTGGGTTTTTATATTGAGGGAAAAGGTTGAAAACAACCTTTATTCATGCCACTAAGGTACAGGCGGACCTGTACCCAAATGACTGATTCCTTAAATTTATTATTTAGAATATAACTCGACGATAAGCATCTCGTTAACAGGAACATCAATAGCTTCTCTTGTAGGAAGCTCCTTGATTACACCCTTAAGGTTCTCCTGGTCAGCATCCAACCAAGCAGGAACAAGTCTGCCAGCTGTTACTTCTAATATATCTTTATATCTCTGAGAAGACTTACTCTTTTCTCTGATTTCGATTGAATCACCAGCTTTAATTAAGTAAGAAGGAATGTTTACACACTTACCATTTACTAATACGTGCTTGTGATCAACGATCTGTCTAGCTTCTTTTCTTGTTCTAGCAAGACCTAAACGGAAAATAACGTTGTCAAGTCTTCTTTCGAGAATAACCATAAGATTCTCGCCGGCCTGACCGTTCATTTTCTCTGCCTTCTCATAATAATTTCTAAAAGGCTTCTCTAACACACCATAGATGAACTTTGCTTTCTGCTTCTCTCTTAACTGAAGACCATACTCGCTCATCTTCTTGTTAGCTCTTTTTAATTCTCTGTTTGATTTCTTATCGATTCCTAAATATATAGGATCTAATCCAAGTGATCTGCATCTTTTTAATACAGGAACTCTATTAACTGCCACTTCTTACACCTCCTATTAGACTCTTCTGCGTTTCGGCGGACGACATCCGTTATGTGGTACCGGTGTTACGTCGCGAATACTTGTTACTTCAAGACCACAAGCCTGAAGCGCACGAATTGCTGCTTCTCTACCTGAGCCTGGTCCCTTAACCATAACATCAACAGACTTAAGTCCATGTACCAAAGCTGCCTTTGTAGCAGTTTCAGCTGCCATTTGAGCTGCATAAGGAGTAGATTTCCTTGAACCTCTAAATCCCAGACCACCAGCACTTGCCCATGAAAGAGCATTTCCTTCCAAATCAGTTAATGTTACTATTGTGTTATTAAATGAAGACTGGATATGTGCTTGTCCTCGTTCAACGTTTTTCTTAACACGCTTTTTTGTCACTTTTTTTGTAACTTTTTTAGCCATTTCCTAAACTAACCTCCCTTATGGGTTCCTAATTATTTCTTTTTATTTGCAACTGTTTTCTTAGGGCCTTTTCTTGTTCTAGCGTTGGTCTTTGTCTTCTGACCACGAACAGGTAAGCCTTTTCTATGACGGATGCCTCTGTAGCAACCAATTTCCTGTAATCTCTTGATGTTCATAGCGATTTCTCTTCTTAAATCACCCTCAACCATCTGAGTCTCGTCGATTACAGCACTGATTTTCTTTACTTCGTCATCTGTCAAATCTTTAACGCGAGTATCCGGGCTAACTCCTGCAGCCTCTAAGATACGAAGTGAGCTTACTCTACCTATACCATAAATATAAGTTAAGCCAATCTCAACGCGCTTCTCTCTTGGTAAATCAACACCTGAAATACGAGCCATGTGTGTAGTGCACCTCCATTTGTCTCAATTTAATTTGTAAAACAGTACCTTTTTGTAAGCATTAGCCCTGTCTCTGCTTATGCTTCGGATTCTCACAGATTACTCTGATACTTCCTTTTCTTTTAATAACTTTACATTTCTCACAAATCGGTTTTACTGAAGATCTAACTTTCACAGCGAATCCTCCTTTCAAAAAAGTCCGTCTGATATTATAACACGGTTTTTTCAAAATTGCAACAATTTTTTACCATTTTTTCTTAACAGACTTATTTATCTCTCCAAATGATTCTTCCCTTTGAAAGATCATATGGTGACATCTCTAATGTTACTTTATCTCCCGGCAAAATACGAATGTAATTCATTCTTAACTTGCCACTAATATGAGCTAATACCTGATGTCCGTTTTCAAGTTCTACCTGAAACATGGCATTAGGTAATTTTTCTACTACGGTTCCTTCAATTTCTATTACATCTGCCTTTGACATTTTTCGCCCTCCTATATAGTGCCGGTTAAATCTAAATAGTTAACAGCTCCGGCTCACCTTTCGTTATTAAAACAGTGTTTTCATAATGAGCTGATAATGATCCATCCCATGAAACAACTGTCCAGTCATCATCAAGCCATGCCACCTTATGTGTACCTATATTAATCATAGGCTCTATCGCAAGTGTCATACCTGCCTGAAGTTTAGGACCTCTTCTTGTCATCGGGAAGTTCGGTATCTGCGGATCTTCGTGCAGGTTCTGCCCGATTCCGTGTCCTACCAGATCTTCTACAACTCCATACCCAAAGCTTCTTGCATATTCTCCGATTGCATTTGATATATCATATAAACGACAACCCTCTTTAGCATATTTAATTCCCTCAAAGAATGCCTGCTTCGTAACCTCGATAAGCTTTGCAGCTTCATCACTGATTTGTCCAACAGCATGCGTTCTTGCTGCGTCAGAATGATATCCTTTATAGATTACGCCTGCATCGAGGCTAACTATATCCCCTTCTTGTAAAATGCGCTTCTTAGAAGGGATTCCATGTACAACTTCATCATTAACTGAAACACATATAGAAGCAGGATATCCTTCATAATTAAGAAACGAAGGGATGCATCCGTAACTACGTATTACTTCTTCGCCAATTCTATTTAACTCAAATGTGCTAATACCCGGTCTTACGGCCTTTGCTAACTCATCATGTGTTATCTTTAGAATTCGACCTGCTTCACGCATTAATTCTATTTCTCGTTCAGATTTAATCGATATCGGCATATATTACGCTCCTAAAATATCAACTATGGCTTTAAAAACATCTTCCATATCCATTGTGCCGTCAACAGTTCTGAGTATTCCCTGATTCTCGTAATACTCGATTAACGGCTGTGTCTGAGCATGATAAACATCCAAACGCTTAAGTACCGTTTCAGGCTTATCATCATCTCTAAGTACTAAAGCATTCTGGCATCTGTCGCAGATTCCTTCCTGCTTAGGTTGTGCATAAGCAATATGATAGGTTGCTCCACATGTAAGACATGCTCGGCGTCCGCCCATACGTCTCACTATATTCTCATCCGGAACGTCCACATTAATTGCATAGTCTACAGACTCTCCAAGCTTATTAAGCTCGCTTGTAAGACTTTCTGCCTGTGGAATTGTTCTTGGATATCCGTCTAATACATAGCCATTAGCACAATCAGACTGCTGTAAACGGTCAATTACAAGTTCAATCGTTAACTCATCAGGTACAAGCATACCCTTATCAATAAAAGCTTTTGCTTTATTGCCGAGTTCGGTTCCTTGCTTTATGTTAGCACGAAAAATATCGCCTGTGGAAACATGTGGTATCTGCCACTTATCGGCAATTCTCTTTGCCTGTGTTCCTTTACCGGCTCCCGGTGCTCCAAGCATTATAATTTTCATTTTCGTCTCTCCTGCAAATCTACCATTTTATGCCAGTATTTCTTTTGTCAAAAAACAGTTTAATCGTTGCTATGAGGCCGTTACAAAAAGGAGTAGCCTCCGATTTGTAACAACCTCTTAGCTTACAATCATAAATTATTCATTTAAGAAGCCTTTATAATGACGTACTGTCATCTTTGACTCAACCTGCTTCATTGTTTCTAATACTACACCAACTACGATTATGATAGATGTACCAAGGAATGAAATATTCAATGCAAATACACCTGAAATAATAATTGGGATAATAGCAACAATTACAAGTCCTACTGCTCCGATTAAAACAATATAATTTAAAATTCTTGTTAAGTGCTCTGCAGTTGGCTTTCCGGGACGAATACCAGGAATCATACCGCTCTGCTTCTTCATGTTCTCTGATACCTCAAGTGGGCTAAATGTTATTGATGTATAGAAGTAAGCAAAGATAATAATCAATGCGATATATATCAATAAACCAAATGAGTAGAGAGGTGCTTCAGGATTACACCAGTTCTGCTGATTAAGAATCATCATAACATGACCAAGAATGCTATCAGCTTTAACATTAGCAATCTGAGCAACTATAACAGGAAGTGATAAAAGTGAACCAGCAAAGATTACCGGAATAACACCTGCTGTATTAACCTTTAACGGGATGTGTGAACTCTGTCCACCAACCTGACGTCTTCCCTGAACCTTCTGTGCATACTGTACAGGAATTCTTCTCTCTGCATCCTGAAGCACTATTACATACATAACAAGTGCAAGGATGAGTACGATACAAAGAACTGCTGCAACTGTTGCGATTACAGGATTTCTACCTACGATAAATTTATTGTAGATTGATCTGAAATCGTTAGGAATACTTGAAAGGATATTTACTAAAAGTATCATTGAAATACCATTACCGATACCCTTTTCAGTAATCTGCTCACCAATCCACATAACTAACGCAGAACCTGCTGTCATAGCAAGAATAAATATCATTACACTGAAGAAATTGTATTTCTCAAGTGCTCCGCCGGCACCGAAACCAATAGCTGTAGCACCACTCTGGATGATAGCTAATGCGATAGTCAAATATCTTGAAATCTGACTAATCTTCTTCTTGCCGTCTTCACCATCTTTCTGCCACTCTTCAAACTTAGGAATTGCAATTGTAAGAAGCTGCATGATAATTGATGATGTAATGTATGGTCCAATATTGAGTGCGAAAATTGACATTTCTGCATATGAACCACCAGTTATTGCCTGAAAGAAGTTTGATATGGCGCCTTCTGTACCGAATACACCTGCAAAAATCTCATCAACAACTGCGGAGTTTACTCCCGGAGTCGGGAGTAAAGATCCTAATCTAAACACTGCTAACATAGCAAATGTATAGAATATTCTTGTTCTAATATCCTTGATTTTTAATGCATCACGAAGTGTCTTTAACATTAGATCACCTCTGCATTTCCACCAAGAGCCTCAATTTTTTCTTTTGCGGCAGCGCTAAATGCGTTTACTTTAACATTAAGCTTCTTGGTTAAGTCACCATTACCGAGAATTTTAACACCATCTCTAGGATTCTTTACGATACCTGCTTCAATTAATGTTTCAACAGTTACTACTGTATCATTCTCAAAAACTTCCAAAGCACTTACGTTAATGCCGATAATTTCTTTATAATTTCTGTTTGTGAATCCTCTTTTAGGAATTCTTCTGTATAACGGCATCTGTCCACCTTCAAAGCCCGGTCTTGGAGCTCCTGAACGAGCCTTCTGTCCCTTATGACCTTTGCCGGCTGTCTTGCCGTTTCCTGAACCATGTCCACGACCTCTTCTGAAGTTATCGCTCTTCTTTGAGCCTTCTGCAGGTCTTAATTCTGATAAGTTCATGTTCGTACCTCCTATCTAATTATTCTATTAGATTATTATTTTCTTAGATTTCTTCTACTTTAACTAAATGTCTTACTTGTTCGATCATTCCTCTAACCGCTGCGTTATCAGGCATCTCAACTGTCTTGTTAAGCTTCTTTAAACCTAAAGCTTCAACAGTTGCCTTATGCTTAGGAATAGCACCGATAGTAGACTTCACTAATGTGATTTTTAATTTATCTGCCATTTTGTTACCCTCCTAATTAGCCTAAAATCTCTTCAACGGATTTACCACGAAGTCTTGCTACCTCTTCAGGAGTCTTAATGTTCTTAAGTCCTTCGATTGTTGCAAGTACTACATTCTGCTTATTGTTTGAACCTAAGCTCTTTGTACGAATATTCTTAAGTCCTGCAAGCTCAAGTACGTTACGAGCCGGACCACCAGCGATGATACCGGTACCTTCTGGAGACTTCTTTAATAATACAGAAGCACTACCAAACTTTCCTGTCATATCATGTGGTATACTATAATTCTCATCAATCGGTACAGTGATAAGCTTTTTCATTGCATCTTCTTTTCCCTTGCGGATAGCTTCCGGAATTTCAGTTGCCTTTCCAAGTCCTGCACCAACATGTCCGTTGCCGTCACCAACAACGACTAAAGCTGTAAAACGGAAATTACGACCACCCTTAACAACCTTAGTTACACGCTTGATTGATACTACTTTTTCTGTTAATTTGTCAGCATCAACAAAATTACGTTTCATGTTCGTTTTCCTCCTTGTTAGAATTGCAATCCAGCTTCACGAGCTGCATCTGCTAATGCCTGAATTTTTCCATGATATATGAAGCCACCTCTATCGAAAACAACTGTAGTGATGCCCTTCTCTAAAGCTTTCTTTGCTACTGCAGTACCAACTGCCTTAGCTGCATCAATATTGTTTGTCTTCTCCAAGCTGTCTTTTACTTCCTTTTCCATAGTAGAAGCAGCTACAAGGGTGTTGCCAACTGTATCATCAATAATCTGCGCATAAATGTGGTTGTTACTTCTGAAAACAGCCAAACGTGGTCTCTCAGCTGTACCGCTGAAACGATTGCGCATTCTGTCATGTTTTTTAGTACGAACTTTCGCTCTTGATACTTTACTAACCATTTCTCGTCTCTCCTTCTATTATTTCTTACCAGTCTTACCAACTTTACGTCTGATTGTCTCATCCGCATACTTGATACCTTTGCCCTTGTATGGCTCCGGTCCTCTAAGCTCTCTTAAGTTAGCTGCATACTGTCCAACTTTTTCTTTATCAATACCTTTAATGATAATCTTGTTCTGGCCTTCAACCTCTGAAGTAAGACCTTCAGGATCTTCAACCTCTACAGGATGTGAGTAACCAAGTGAGAAGTTAAGCTTCTTGCCCTGCTTCTGTACTCTGTAACCAACACCGTTGATCTCGAGAACCTTCTCGAAACCATCTGTAACACCCTTAACCATGTTAGCGATAAGAGTTCTTGTTAAACCATGTAAAGACTTCATCTTCTTAAGATCGTTAGGTCTTGTTACAACAACTTCTGTGCCTTCAACCTTGATCTCCATCTCCGCAGGGAGTACTCTCTCAAGTGTTCCCTTAGGACCTTTTACAGTCACTTTGTTATTTTCTGCAACAACTACAGTTACACCTGCAGGAATTGCGATTGGCATTCTTCCTATACGTGACATGCCCGTACCTCCTATAAAATATATGATTAATATTTATTACAAACTCGAAAACATGTGCTTTGCACATCCGTAGCTTACGCTACTAACTGTTTTCGAGTTACCGGTCGCTAAAAAACAAATACTCGTTGCACTCGTGCTTGTTTTTTGGAGCTCCCTCCAAATACTCGCTACGCTCGTGCTTGTTTTTTCATGCTCCCTACCATCTTACCATACGAAAGCTAATACTTCGCCACCAACGTTAAGCTTTCTAGCTTCCTTATCAGTAATTACACCCTGGTTTGTAGAGATAATTGCAACACCAAGTCCGCCAAGTACTCTTGGAAGTTCTTCCTTGCTTGCATACACACGAAGACCAGGCTTAGAAATTCTCTTAAGACCTGAAATAATCTTCTCGTTCTTATCCTTACCATACTTTAATGTAATACGGATTGTCTTGAAGTTACCATCTTCAATAACTTCATATTTCTTAATGTATCCTTCGTTAAAAAGAATCTCAGCTATAGCCAGTTTCATTTTAGATGAAGGTACATCAACTGTATCATGTTTTGCAGTATTTGCATTACGAATTCTTGTAAGCATATCTGCAATAGGATCACTCATTGTCATTTTATTTGCCTCCTTCTATAATCCTTAGATCATGCGAAACCCTAAGGGGTTTCTTCGTGCCGCCGCAAACGGCGGCCGAAATGGTTTTACCAGCTGGCCTTTTTAACACCCGGTATCTGTCCCTTATATGCTAATTCACGGAAGCAGATTCTGCAAATTCCGTATTTTCTTAAGTAAGCGTGTGGACGGCCACAAATTTTACAACGTGTATATTCTCTTGTTGAGAATTTCTGTTTACGCTGCTGCTTTATTTTCATCGCAGTCTTAGCCATGTATTTGTCCTCCTCTATTTCTGAAACGGCATATTGAATAATGTTAAAAGTTCTTTTGCTTCCTCATCTGTTTTAGCAGTTGTTACGAAGATAATGTCCATACCTCTAACCTTATCAACTTTATCATATTCAATCTCAGGGAAAATCAACTGTTCTTTAATACCAAGAGCATAATTTCCTCTTCCGTCAAATGAATTTGCACTTACACCTCTAAAGTCACGAACACGGGGTAATGCCAAGTTGATAAGACGATCAGCGAACTCATACATCTTCTCGCCTCTAAGTGTTACCTTACATCCGATTGGCATACCTGCTCTGATCTTGAAGTTAGCGATTGAGTTCTTAGCCTTTGTAAGAACTACCTTCTGACCTGTGATTGTCTCAAGATCCTTAACTGCAGCATCAAGGATTTTAGCATTCTCTTTTGCCTCACCGATACCCATGTTAATTACAATTTTATCAAGCTTCGGTACCTGCATAACGTTTGTGTATCCAAACTTCTTTGTTAAAGCAGGAACGATTTCATTAGTATACATCTCTTTATATCTACTCACTGTGTGCAACCTCCTTCCTCAGATTAGTCAATTACGTCGCCTGTTGATTTTGCAACTCTGACTTTCTTATCATCCTTCATTGCATATCCAATTCTTGTAGCCTTGCCCTTGTAGACAAACATAAGATTAGATAAATCAACTGCGCCCTCCTGATGGATGATTCCACCATTCTGGTTAGCTGCGCTTGGCTTTGTATGCTTTGTAATCATGTTAACGCCTTCAACCAAAGCAGTGCCATCCTTCTTATTGATAGAAAGGATTTTTCCTTCTTTGCCTTTATCTTTACCTGCGATAACCTTTACAAGGTCACCTTTTTTTAATTTAGTCGTCATAGCCGTTCCTCCTATAATACTTCTGGAGCAAGTGAAACAATCTTCATAATCTGCTTCTCTCTAAGCTCTCTTGCTACCGGCCCAAAAATACGAGTTCCTCTTGGGTTCTTGTCATCTCTAATGATAACTGCAGCATTTTCGTCAAATTTAATATATGAACCATCTTTACGACGAGCACCTTTTACAGTACGAACAACGACAGCTTTAACTACGTCACCTTTTTTTACAACTCCGCCTGGTGTTGCATCTTTAACGCTGGCAACGATTACATCTCCGATATTGGCATATCTTCTAGTTGAGCCGCCCATTACACGAATACAAAGTAACTCTTTTGCGCCTGTATTATCAGCAACCTTAAGTCTGGTTTCCTGTTGTATCATGCCAAATTACCTCCTTTATTCATTTACCGAAATAACGGTATCTTGAAATCGTCTTTTACAGAAAATTATTTTGCCTTTTCGATTATCTCAACAAGTCTCCATCTCTTATCCTTTGATAACGGTCTTGTCTCCATAACCTTTACTGTATCTCCAATGTTACATACATTCTCTTCATCGTGAGCCTTAAGCTTATATG
>JAFTJD010000063.1 GCA_017456585.1 Lachnospiraceae bacterium | reverse complement strand
TATAAAATATGCTTTTCCAATATATGAAATACGCGTTCCCATAATGGCTGTATCTGCCGTAGTTGCTAAGAGTTCTAACATATATCCAATGTTATTAATCAATATCTCAAGCACAAACAAAAACATAAGTGCCTGAAGCTTTGAAGAAATTCTTGGAACCATATATACAATCTCAGCCAATAGCAAGATTATACTTAACGCCTGTATACAAACCAGAAATTCAAACATTTTTCACCATCTTCTCTCTTGCAGATTAATCGTTCTTCACATGAACATCAATCTGATTAAACGGAATCTCAATACCATTTTTGTCAAAACATTCTTTTACCAATTCTGTAACTTCCCATTTCTCAGTCCAATAATCTCCACTATTAACCCAGCATCTGAATCCAATATCAACAGCACTCTCTCCAAGATTACCAACAAATACATTAATCGGCTGGTCCTTAAGAACTTTCTCTCTGCTATTAAGTATATCATCAAGTAATTGCTTAGCAAGCTTAATATCTGCAGTGTATGATATTCCAACATTGAAATCAATACGTCTTATCGGTTTCTCGGATACATTAGTTATAGCCGCATTAGAAAGTGCTCCGTTAGGGATAGTTACAACTTTGTTATCACCTGTTACAAGCTTGGTATAGAACAATTTAATATCCTCAACAACGCCTTCTTTTCCTGATGAATTATCGATAATATAATCGCCTATTCCAAACGGATGTAATACAAGAATTAATACTCCGCCTGCAAAATTAGAAAGACTTCCCTGTAATGCAAGTCCGATAGCAACACCTGATGACGCTAAAAGTGCGATAAATGATGTGGTATCAATACCGAGCTCATGTGCAATTATTATTACGAGCACAGCATATAAAGCAGCCTTTGCAAGTGATACCAAAAACCTTTCAACACCTTGATCAAGATTAACCTTGCCCATAAACTTATCAAGAAGCTTTACGATATATTTAATAATCTTGCTACCAATAAAAAGAATCACGAGTGCTATAACCAGCTTAATAGCGAAGTTTAACACCATTGTTCCGATTGCATCAAGTGCAACAGTTGCCGTCCATTGATTAATCCAATTACTAAGTTTCATGTTTTTCTCCTTGTCGTATATATTGTCTTTTATTGTATTATATCAGCTTTATTGATTATCTTCCATAATCTTTTTTCTGATATCATCAACCTGTTTTGTTGTCTTAGCAGACGTTCTCCGTTTTGCTCTTACCGCCGTGTCATTATCCTTAATCTCTTCAACTACCTGAGTATATTTCAAAATGCTGACTCCCATAGGAGGAAGCTTAAGTGTTATGGAATCTATTCTTCCGTCACATTCTTCCTTCTTAGATAACTTTAATCTCGGATTGGTCTCTCCCGAACCACCAAATACAACGCTGTCAGTATTAAATATCTCTTTATATTTTCCGGCAAAAGGTACTCCTACTTTGTAATCCTTATGAAGCTCCGGTCCAAAATTACATGCCACCAACAATGTATCTTCCACTCGTTCAGTCTTTCTAAGGAAAACAAGCACATTATCCTTTGCAGCAATGCAATTAATCCACTCGAAGCCTTCCGATGAAAAATCACACTCATATAAAGCCTTTTCAGAAAGATACAATTTATTAAGCGCTTTAACGAATTTCTGCATATAAGTGTGTAAATCATACTTGGTAAGATTCCAGTCAACACATGACTTTTCATACCATTCATCAAGCTGTGCAAGCTCCTGTCCCATGAACAAAAGCTTCTTTCCCGGATGTGCCATCATGTAAGTATATGCTGCTCTGAGGTTAGCCGCTTTAATCTCAATATCTCCCGGCATCTTAGAAATTAATGTACCTTTTCCATGTACAACCTCATCATGTGACAAAGCAAGCATAAAATCTTCGCTATAAGCATATATCATACTAAGCGTCAAAAGATTATAGTTATTACTCCTGTAACACGGATCTATCTGCATATATTGAAGAAAATCATTTAGCCATCCGTTGTTCCACTTATAGTCAAACCCTAGTCCATTCTCTTCAACCGACGCAGTAACTCTTGGCCATGCCGTTGCCTCTTCTGCTATAATCATAAAGCCATCTTTTCTCTTTTTTATAATAGAATTCAGATGTTTAAAGAATTCAACTGCATCCAGATTCTCATTACCACCATAAAGATTAGGAATCCACTCGCCATAATTCTTACCATAATCAAGATAAAGCATCCTTGCCAATGAATCAACTTTAATTCCGTCGATATGATATTTCTCAGCCCAAAAAATAACATTCGCTATAAGAAAATTAGATACCTCCGGTCTGCCATAATTATAGATAAGCGTTCCCCACTGAGGATGTTCCCCTTGACGCGGGTCTTTATGCTCATACAGGCATGTACCATCAAAATTAGCAAGTCCAAAACCATCTTTAGGAAAATGAGCCGGCACCCAGTCCAAAATTACTCCAATACCATTCTGATGCATGTAATCAACAAAATACATGAAATCTTCCGGAGTA
>JAFTJD010000062.1 GCA_017456585.1 Lachnospiraceae bacterium | reverse complement strand
GGTGCCGGTGCCGGTGCTGGTGCCGCTGCCGCCGCTGTCACTGTGGTTGCCGCAGTCGAAGCAAAGCAGCAGTTGTCGCAACAAAGGAAAAGCTATATAAGGTGGGAGAAAAATGCTTGATATTTTAATTGTGGAAGATAATAAGGAGATAGGAACATTGCTTTGCGATTTCCTAAGAAAAGAAAATTATACCGTAAGTGTAGCACCAACAGGGGAGAAAGCATTGGATATATATGATAAATACGGGGCTAAACTCATAGTGCTTGATATTATGCTTCCGGGCTTGGATGGATTTGCGGTATGCTCAAAGATAAGAGAAACCTCTAACACACACATACTTATTGCAAGTGCGAGAACAGATAAAGATGATAAGCTAAAAGGCCTTAATCTGGGAGCAGATGATTATATTGAGAAACCATACGATATTGACATTTTGCTTGCCAAGATAAGAGGAATATTTAAACGTAAATATGCCATGGAAGAAATAATAGAAGATAATATAAGGTTAAATACAGTTCTTCAGACACTCTTTGTAGATGGTAAGGAGATTGCCGTTACGACGAAAGAGTTTGAGTTATTGAAGCTTCTCATGGAGAATAAGAATGTTACACTTAAAAAAGAATATCTGTTTAACTCAATATGGGGAAGCGACAGTGATTCGGAACTACAGACATTAACGGTTCACATCAAATGGCTCCGTGAAAAAATCGAAACGGACGTAAAGAAGCCGCGACATATAATTACAGAGTGGGGAGTAGGATACAGATTTGAATAAATATAGAAGATTGGTTTGCTGTATTTTTATAGTAGAAATTCTTTTGCTGATTGCTTTTAACTGGGTATATTTGTCCAATCATAAGAATGACGGAGACAGACTATACAGGGTAGAGGCTGCGAGAATTGTAAGAGAATTAGAAAAATATGATTTAAATACAGTTGATTTATCACAATACCATACCATTGTAAATGTAAGCGAGTTCGATGCTGATGAGCATTGTAATAATGACTATCTGGTAGAGGCGGCCGGAGGTAAATTATATCGAATAGAATATAGACTTACAGATAATTATCAGGAGCTTTTTCGCTTCAATGCGTTGATTATTATGATAATAATAGTGACAGGAATTGCGTTCATATATGTGCAAAAGAAGGTTATGAGACCTTTTCATAATATAAGCAATCTTTCCTATGAACTCGCAAAGGGCAATCTCACAGTTCCGATTAAGGAAGAAAAGAGCAAATTCTTTGGACGCTTTCTTTGGGGTATGGACATGCTTCGTGAGAAGCTTGAGGACGATAAGGAGAAGGAGCTTAGCCTACAAAGGGATAAGAAAACTCTGATTTTGTCACTTTCACATGATATTAAGACGCCCCTGTCTTCCATTGAACTTTATACCAAAGCACTTTCAGAGAACCTTTATGATACAGATGATAAGAAAACAGAGGCATTCAGAGGGATAGCTAAAAATGTGCAGGAGATTAAACAATATGTGAATGAAATCGTAGAAGCGTCAAGAGAAGATTTTCTTAATCTTGAAGTGGTAAACGATGAATTCTATCTCTCTGAGGTTATCAAGCTGACAGAAGTTTATTACAGGGACAAGCTCTCGGTAGTGCATACCGAACTTATAATAGATAAAATCGAGGATTGCCTTGTTAAGGGCGATAAGAATCGTCTGACAGAGGTTATGCAGAATATTATGGAGAATGCAATCAAATACGGAAGCGGAGAATGGATTAAGATATCCTTCGATGAAGAAGAGGATTGCAGACTTATCCATATTGAGAACCCCGGCTGCACACTTAAAAAGGAAGAACTTCCCAATATATACGATTCATTCTACAGAGGAAGTAACAGTCAGGGGATTAAGGGTAACGGACTTGGATTATACATATGTCGTAACCTGATGCGCAAGATGGACGGAGAAATCTATGTACAGATACACGACGACTGCTTCGTGGCAACCGTTGTGATACATAAAGCATAAGTTGCAATACAATGTTAGGCTTCTGCATTCCGGTGGAAGCCTTTTCTAAACTTATTTAATGATTATTTAAGAATTTCTTTTGTATGATTGATTTACAATCATGAAAGGAGAAAATAAATGTTATTTGGTGTATTGAAAAGAGAAATGAAAAGAAAAAAGACAATGAATATAATTATTTTATTATTTGTTGTCTTGGCAACCATGTTTGTCGCGAGTGGAGTCAATAATGTGATTACGGTTATGAACGGAACAGATTATTATCTTGATAAGGCAAACGTGGGCGATTATGTTATTATCACTACAAGTGATGACAAGGATGGCAGTTTGCAAAGAATGCTTGAGACGGAGTCGGCGGTCAAGGGATATCGTATGGAAAGAGTGATTTATGCTGCCCATAAGAATATATCGGACAAAGATGGGAATGAACTTGACTGTAAAAATACATTGATTTTGCAATCTATAGATGAGTCAGCTATCAATTTCTTTGATAAAGACAACAATAAGATTGAGAGCATTGAAAAGGGACATATCTATGTAGCCGGAAGCTTTATGAAGAAAAATGATTTAAATGAGGGAGATGTTATTCGTATTAATCATAGCGGAGTGGAGATGACATTCATTCTTGACGGAATGGCAAAAGATGCACTTCTTGGCTCTGATTTTATGGGGAATACGAGAATAATCTTGAATGATGAGGATATGGAGCAGCTTCGTGAGAATGAAATGATATATAACGAATATCAGGGACGAATTTGCTATGTTGATACAGATGATGTCAGGGCTGTAGCTACAGCGGTAAATCAGGTTTCAAATGTTACTTTTGCTGACGGAAGATCACTTATTAAGATGTGTTATGTGATGGAGCTTATAGTCGCATTTATTATGCTCATATTAAGTGTTTGCCTTATTATAGTTGCTGTTGTTGTGTTGAAATTTTCGATTACATTTACGATATCGGAAGAATTTAGGGAAATCGGTGTAATGAAAGCAATCGGAATTACTAATAGAAAGATTAGGAGGTTATATATTACTAAATATATGTTGCTTTCGGTTATCGGAGCAGGTATAGGATTTGTGGGTAGTATTCCATTTGGTAACATGCTTCTTAAATCGGTCAGTGAAAATATGGTTCTTGGCAATGACAGTGCATTACTAATCAATATTCTGAGCGTTCCGTTAGTAATCGGAATTATCATTTTATTTGCATATCTTTGTACCGCCAAGATAAAAAAGATGTCTCCGATTGATGCGATCCGTTCAGGACAGACAGGGGAAAGATATAAGAAAAAAACTGTTTGCAGAATAGGAAACAGCGGGCGTATGGGGACAGCATTTTTCATGGGACTTAATGATATTTTAAGTAGTCCAAGACGTTTTGTGACGATAATTATTTCGTTCTGTATATGTACTTTGTTTGTACTTATTATGGTTAATACTACTGCTACAATGAAGAGTGATAAGCTAATATATACTTTCGGAACAAAGAGTGATTTATATGTTATGGATGTATCAGACGCTATGGAGCAGATGGGAAGTAATACTAAGGAAGGCATGAAGCAAAGTCTTGATGAAAAAGCGGACGAACTTGCCGGACTTGGCATGCCTGCCGAATTTAAGGCGGAAATTCAATATAAATATCAGGCGTTCTTTGAAGGAAATGGATTTACGTTTACATGTCAGCAGGGACTTAATATGCAAATGAGTGACTACTTATTTACGGAGGGTGTGCCACCGCAGAACAAATATGAGATTGCGATAACACCGCAGATATCTGAACTTACAGGAGCCAAAATAGGAGATGTCATTACAATAAATTTTGGAGAAGAGACTATAGAATGTATGGTAACGGCTTACTTTGAGAATATGAATTCGCTGGGCAAGACGGTTAGACTTCATGAAGATGCACCGACAGATTTTAAATATATATCGACAATACTTCCATATCAGATAGATTTTACAGATAATCCTTCGGAGGAGGAAGTTGAGCTTCGTAAGGAGCGTATCAAGGAATTTTATGATAGTGAAGAAATCATGAATGCGGCGGAGTACTGCGAATATTGTGTTGCAGTAGCAGATACCATGGTAAGTGTACAATTCCTTCTTCTTGCAATTACCTTGATTGTTGTGCTGATGGTTACCATGCTTATGGAAAGAACTTTCATTACAAATGAAAAAAGTCAGATTGCCATACTTAAGGCCATTGGTTTTAAAAACAGCGTAATTATTAAATGGCAAGTATGCCGTTTCGGTATGGTTGCACTTGCGGCAGGAATTTTGGCAGCGTGCCTTTCCATCCCTATGACCGAAATATGTATTACACCTATATTTGGAATGATGGGCGCGACTAATATTGATTATAAAATTGAACCACTTAATATATTTTTGCTTTATCCGGGTATCGTGTTTGCGGTAACTGTAGCAGTTGCATGGATTACGGCAGCTATATGTACGCGAACAATTAAGAGCAGTGATACGGCTAACATAGAATAGTATAGAATTGGATATGGAGGAAGATATAATGGCAGCATTATTAGAGGTAAAAGATCTTTGCAAGACATATGTAATAAATAAAAGACAGAATAATGTTTTGAAAAATGTAAATTTTGAAGTTGAAGATGGCGAAATGGTAGCAATAATGGGACCGTCGGGTTCGGGCAAATCTACATTGCTCTACACTGTTTCAGGAATGGACGAGGCGACAAGCGGTCAGGTGTGTTTTGACGGACAGGACATTACCGGTCTTGGAGCTAACGAACTTGCTAAGCTTAGACTTGATGAGATGGGATTTATTTTTCAGCAGATGTATATGATGAAGAATCTGACCATACTTGATAATATTGTACTTCCGGCGATGGAAAGCAAGAAGACTGATGAAAGTAAGAAGGCCAAAACCTTGCGAGGAGAAGAACTGATGCGTAAGCTTGGAATCATCGAGGTTGCAGACAATGACATCAATGAGGTGTCAGGAGGACAACTTCAGAGAGCATGCATATGCAGAAGTATGATAAATAAACCTAAGATTCTGTTTGCAGATGAGCCGACCGGAGCACTTAACAGAACTGCTTCCAATGAAGTTATGGACGAGTTGGTAAAGTTAAACGAAGAGGGGACTACGATAATTATGGTGACGCATGATGCCAAGGTGGCTGCGAAGTGTTCAAGAGTTATGTATATCGTAGACGGAAATATTAAGGGAGAGTATGTGCCGATTAAAGATGATAGTTTGCAGGAAAAAGATAGGGAAAGACAGCTTAATAACTGGTTAATGGATTTAGGCTGGTAAGATTAAACATTAAGTATATTAGACTGCTGTGAAAAGAGAATTAATGTATTCTTTTTACAGCAGTTTTTTCGAAAAATAGGATTTCTTGTATACAGATATCGTGAAAAGTGGTATAATACAGATAAATATAACTACAAATGTTAAATTGTATAATAAATGACATGGAGGTTAAACTTATGCAGAATTATGATCAGAAATATTTTGACTCGAAAGCGAATAGGCGAGCAGGTACGACATGGCTTGTATTGATGCTCATCGTAACAGTATATTACGGTGTGAAGATGGGACAGGGTGAGATAAGCCGGGGATGGTTTATTGCGTTCTCAATAGTAGGTTGGGCAGAGTACATATTTGGTGGTTTGATGTTAAGGATTAAAGGCATGGATAACCCGAATTATAAATGGGTACTCGGACTTGGATATCTTACATTTTTTGCGGTTATAGCATGGACGACCCTTGATGAGATATCTTATGTATTTATTCTTCCGCTTATTTCTATATTGATTCTTTATAAGAATCCTAAGCTCATTAAGGTTATGATGTGGGCTACGTTGTTTGTGCTTATAAGCAGTAACCTTTACAAGGGTAGGGTAAAGGGAATGATGGAATTCGTTTCCAGCATAGACTGTGCACTTCAGTTTGGTATTGTTTTATGTTGCTATTCTTGTACAAGCATGGCTATTAAACATCTTGTTGAATCAGATGGTTCGCTTACCAGTTCCATAGAAGGTAATCTTCAGAGGGTAGTACAGACTGTCGAGAAGGTTAAGGTTGCAAGTAATGAAGTTGTTGACGGAGTAACAGTTGTTAGAGAGCTTGCAGATGAGAATAGAGACGGCGCAGAGAATGTAGTAACAGATATGCATGCACTTGCCAATGATAATAGTGTACTTAATGATAAGACGATGTCCTCTATGGAGATGACTAGTGTTATTGATACACAGGTTAATAATGTTGCAGACCTTATGGATCAGGTTGTAACCTTGATTGAAGCATCTGTTGAGCATGCTAATATCAGTTCAGAAGAACTTGTGGAAGTAGTCGATACAACTAATAAGATGGCTGAATTATCTGCTGAGGTTGAGCAGGTTCTTGCCGAATTCCAGGAGGAGTTCCAGAATGTTAAACATGAGACGGGAACTATTGAAGGAATTACCAATAAGACTAATCTTCTTGCACTCAATGCTTCTATAGAAGCTGCAAGAGCCGGAGATGCAGGAAGAGGATTCGCAGTTGTTGCTAATGAGATTCGTGAACTCAGTACCGGTACACAGAATTCTTCAGGCAGAATCATGGATGCACTTTTACATCTTGAAGAGACATCTGAGAAGATGGTTAACGCTATAGCTGAGACGATAGAACTTATTCAGCTCAATATTGAGAAGGTGTCTAATGTAGAGCGAAGCGTAACAGACATTACCAATGATGCAACTACTCTTGGTGCTAATATCAAGATTGTTGATAGTGCAGTTAAAGAAGTGGAGACTTCTAATAAGACACTTGCTGACAACATGAACCAGGTATGTGATCTTATGGGAGTTATGACAGAACGAATTAAACGAGCAGAATTTACAACTAAAGAGATGCTCAGTAAATATGATGAAAGTGCCCAGAGTGCAGTTGATATTGAAACAGTAGTAGGGCATCTTATGGAAGAGCTTGGTGTTGGCGGCTTCATGGGAGTTCAGGATTTAAGAGAAGGAATGAAGATTGCCGTTGCTATTACGACAGGAACGGGTAAGAAAGACTATCTGGGAGAAGTTGTAAGCTGTGAAGATAAAGCAGTCTATGTGAAGCTTGAAGACGGCAAGGGAATTCTTGGTAATACTGATAAAGCGACATGCCAGTTTAGAGTCATAGTTGATAATACCTTGTATTGTTGGGAAGATATTGAGATTCAGCTTAACAAGGGTAGCATGGATGCAGGTTATAAGCTTGTTATAGAGAGTAATCCACAGGTATTTAACAGAAGAAAATACCCAAGAATGCCACTTGCTAACAATTGTACTATTAAGGTCAAAGGTGATGAGAAGTCATATTACGGAAGAATGGTTAATATAAGTGCTAACGGTTTTGCATTTGCGATAAGAGAAGCTATGTTTGCTGATTTGAAAGGAAAGAGCCTTACTTTGGATATCAATAATTTTGATGTCGTTAAGGGTAAGAAGCTGGATGGTTCGATTATTAGAGTATCTAACAATGACGGTGAATACATAGTCGGATGCAGAATGCCTCAGGACAGTGAGGCTATCAAAGAATATGTGGCTGGTAACTATAGTGAATAAGTTGTTTGAGAGATAAAAATATCCGGTATCAGAACCGATACTCAATCGCTAGATTTTGCTCTAACTTTTGGAGGGGGTTCAGATACCGGATATTTTAATTTATTAATTCTTGGTTTTGAAATAGTCGACCTGTCTGTCGAGCTCTGAAGCATATCCTGTGAGCTGCTCAGATACATTTTCTGCAACCTTGATACTTTGGTTAAGAACCAATACCATTTCACGAGTATCTCTGATTGAAGCCACATTCTCTTCTGTGAGAGATTTAAGTGTGTTAATGTGGCTGGTAACCATATCCTTTTCTGTGTTACATATGTCTGCTTTCTTGCCGATTTCGAGGATTTCATGTAAGGAATCGGAGATACCCTCGTCTACAGTCTTGAAGTGCTTTTGAGTCTTCTCAATGTGTTCCTTCTGATTCTTTGCGTCTGTAAGACCTTCATTCATGATTTCAAGCATCTTCTGTGATTCTACGGAGAGAGTAGTAATTAAGTCAGTAATTTCCTTTGCGGAATTACTTGACTGACTTGCAAGTGTGTTAATCTCTTCTGCAACTACTGCGAAACCGCGTCCCGCATCACCTGCTCTTGCTGCTTCAATAGATGCGTTAAGTGCAAGAAGACCGGTCTGTTTAGCGATGGCAGTAATCATTTCCGTAACTGCAGTAATCTTGACTGCTGCATCGTAGGTAAGATGTATCTGTTCATTAATACGTCCGATTACTTCGTTAGTGTGCTCGTTTGATTTTAAAAGATTATTCATGGTTTCCATTGAGTCCTTACCGTCCTCCTGCATCTTGCCGGAGGTTGTCTTGAGGTGCTCAACACTGACTACTATATCAGCTATAAGATTATTAATCTCAGCAATATTAGCAGAGGCTTTGCTCATGTCGGTATTCTGCTTCTCAGCATTATCAACAATATGTCTGGCAGCATTTATAATATCAGAGGTAATGGAATCAACCTCTCCTACTGCTTTGCCAAGATTGGTTTCTGAATCTACGAGTTTATCTGAAACATTCTGAATATCCCCTATAGAAGCTTTGAGACGTTCCTTTAAAGCATCAAGTGCTAACGACATACTACCGATTTCATCTAAGTTACGATTAAGTTTTTCGTCTATTACAATATCAAGATTGCCTTCTGCCAGCTGATGAAGATATCCTTCAACTTTACGGACTGATTTAACAATTGAACCTGATACATAAAGCAGCTGGATGCCGCCGACTAAGAGGATGCCGGCGATAACGAATGAAACCAATAATCCGTCATAACCGTTAAGCGATAATATCGATACTGCTGTGGACATGGCTACTAATGGGCATATTGCCGTTGCGATAATCTGGCTTCGGATGGTTTTCTTAACCCTTCCGTCGAATTTTCTTTTGTCTTTCATATAGAAGGCTCCTTTTCACATTTTTTCCAATTATATAAAACGAATGTTAATGAAATGTTAAAATATCTCTCCTTCTCAAAAATTTTTATCTATACAGCAACTATAATAGGTTGAAGCGCATTTGGGGGTATGCTATACTTTTTATAAATGGGCGCTTATGAACCTACACTACAAATTTCATCTTGTTTATTGCATGCCCAATATCTTGATGGCAAAGCTATTAGAAATATATGTTTCGCGAAGACAACATAGCTCCCTTAGTAGAACTTCACTTTGCAACGCTTCGATGAAGCACGCCTCCGTCGTATGTTTGAGCCAAACTTCGGAGCGTATCATATGATTGTGCTCGTAACTTCTACGACCTTAGGGAATTTACTTTGCCATGCTTCATTGAACACGCCTATGTGGTTACCTTAAACAACCGTCGATGCTTATTACATGATGTGTCTCGCAACTTCTACGACCATAAGGGGAATTT
>JAFTJD010000061.1 GCA_017456585.1 Lachnospiraceae bacterium | reverse complement strand
GACACGACCACGAGCATGAGCACCATCACCACCATGAGGACGGGGAGGAATGTTCTTGCGGACACGACCACGAGCATGAGCACCATCACCACCATGAGGATGGAGAGGAATGCTGTTGCGGTCATCACCACGAGCATGGACATCACCATCATCATGCAGATGAAGTATTTACAAGCTGGGGTAAGGAATCACCTCACAAATATGAAGAGGCAACTCTTAAGAATATTTTGGTTAAGCTTGCTAACACAGAGGATTATGGTGTGATACTCAGAGCGAAGGGAATCGTACCTGCTACAGATGGCAGATGGTTCTATTTTGATTTGGTTCCGGGTGAGACAGAGATTAGAGAAGGTCAGCCTGATTATACAGGAAGACTTTGCGTAATCGGAGCAGAGCTTAAGACAGATTTACTTGCGGAATTATTCGAGATTCAGTAAGTTTAGGTTTGAAGGGAGAATATACATGGCAGTACCGGTATTTTTAATAACAGGTTTTTTGGAGAGCGGAAAAACTTTGTTTATGAGTGAAACTCTCTCAGACACAGGCTTTTCTAATGGAATGAAGACTCTTCTCATTGTGTGTGAAGAGGGAATGGAAGAATATGATGAGGCTGCACTTTCCAAGCTTAATACCACAGTAATAAGTGTGGAAGCAGAGGAGGATTTCACAGAGAGCTTCCTTGAAGAGTGCAATAAGAAGTACAAGCCGGAGAGGGTTGTAATAGAATATAACGGAATGTGGCGTATGCAGAAGCTTTACGACTTGAAGCTTCCGAGAAAGTGGGAGATAGTGCAGATTATCACTACAGTATGTGCACAGACCTTCCAGTTGTATCTTAATAATATGCGTTCACAGGTTATGGAGCAGTTCGCAGATGCAGACATGGTTATCTTTAATCGTTGTGAGGCAGATACACCTAAGGCATCTTACAGAAGAAATGTTAAAGCGATTAATCCTGCATGTGAGGTGTATTTTGAGAATGCAGATGGTTCACCGGTTATGCCGGATGAAAGCTTACCATATGATATAGACGCAGATTACATTGCAATTGAGGATGAGGATTATGGGGTATTCTATGTAGATATTATGGATGCACCGGAGAAATATGAAGGAAAGACAGTTGCATTCACAGGAGTTGTATACAAATCAGAGCAGCTCCCGAAGGATTTCTTTGTTCCAGGAAGATTTGCGATGACATGCTGTGCAGATGATATTGCATTTATCGGAATCCCGTGTAGAGGTGATGTTATACTTGTTAATCGCCTTAAGAAAAAGGATTTTGTTCGTGTAGAAGCCACTGTAGAGTGCGAATATGATCAGACAGAACAAAGACAGGTGCCTATTCTTGTGGCTAAGAAGGTTGGCCCGGGACAGGAACCTAAGGATAAAGTAGTGTACTTTAATTAATCCTTTGGGTTTCATGAGGTATTTGCATGAATAAATTAGAGATATTATCAAATGCGCTTGAATATATAGAACAGAATCTGGCAGGAACGATCAAAACAGAAGATGTTGCTAATAATTGTTTTTGTTCAAAATCTACACTTGAGAATCTTTTTAGGTGTATTAATCATATAAGTGTACACGATTATATTACCAAGCGACGCATGACTTGTGCCGGAAGAATGCTTTTAGAGACACCGGATAAGAGAGTTCTTGATGTGGCAATTGAATATGGATTTTCAAGTAATGAAGCCTTTACGAGGGCATTTAGTCAGGTGTGGAATTGTACGCCATCGGAATTTAGAAGGAGCTACAGATATACAGAACTTTTTCCGAGATATCTCGGTTACGAATCAGCCAATTATAAGGATGGAACATCAGCCAGATACAAAAACGTGGATGCAGGAAGACTCTATGATTTGTTTAAAGAGAGAAAAAACTGCTATTTTGTATGCAGTGATATAGTTAAACTCACTGAAATCAACAAAATATCACACAAAGCAGGAGATCTGGCTATACTTGAAGCATTTAAAAGATTTAATTCGGAAGCAAGTGAGAAAGATTTCGTTTTCAGAATCGGTGGAGATGAATTTGCAATACTTACTGATAGCGAAGACGGAGCATATGCACTTGAACTTTCTGAAAGAATTAAAGCACATAACGGAGAAACCTACGAATATGATGGTGAGAAGATGCCGCTTCTGCTCTTTACCTGTGTTATGAAACTTAATAAAGAATCCGACAAATATAAGGACTTCTTCGAAGAACTTCATCGCACCCTAAAAAAAGAGCGCATCACAATCTACAATTCACACAAAGACTCAGAGAAGCATACATCAGATTGAAACTCACACTTTGTGGTGTGGTTATCATATTAGAACCTTAAACCCCGGTCAATTGGACCGGGGTTTAGTTATTGATTTTTCATCCGAAAACTCATTGCTCAGTTTTGGGCGAAATATGAGTAGCAATTATTTGAGAGAAGAACAATGTCGGCATAGGTTATGTCTTTGTGAATCGGAACCGGACCGACTAGTATTTTGATGTCAGCCATATTGCAAATAGTGCTGTCTGTAAGGGTGGTGTCAAAGTACGCAAGTGAAGCTCTGGTGCGATGCTTGCGTATTTTTTTGCGTAATGTAAGGATGCCGGTATATACATTATCAAGAGGTACAGCGGCAATGATGCTTTTGAAATTGCAATGACTGAGGTTGAACTGTGATGTATCGCAGCATATATCATTGGCTGCCAAAAGTACAGTGGATATATGCTTACGCTTATAGTAAGTCAATATGTCATGAACATCTTCGCGTATGTCTGATGAGAGTATGAGACTACCTATGTAAGAATCATTTAATGCCACATGTAAGGTAATGGTATTTACCGGTTGAGGAGCTGTTTCTGACGGTGAAAAGTCAGGTAATTTTTTGATGTGTTTCTCTTGAAGCAGAGCAAAGCTACCTACGATAATCGTATCGGAATCTATGGTAGTTTCTATACCGAGCGAAGAAAAATGAGCAGTGGACGTAACTTCGGATAATAGGTAGAAATCCTTGCTTGCATTAATTAGGCACCTGCCTATGGCAGAATCACAGTAAGGTGTTTCTGCTTTTGCTGCATATATAAGGAGCTCTTTTTTGGAAAGTCCTGATTCGGGATTAGGAATAATTTCTTTGAGCTCGTAGGATTCGGGGTTAAGAATACTTTGTTTGTCAAAAAGCGCGGCTTTTGTACGTCGAAGGCTCTTAAGGCATCCGGGATTAACGATAAGTATGCCATTTTTGAAGAGATTTGTGATTCTCTTTATGTAGCGTGACGGAAGCCCGTAGAACGATACTTTTTTAACGCTTTCAAGGTATATATTTGTACATTTTACAAAAAAGGAATCTTCGTAATTAGCCGCAACCTTGAGATGTACAGGAGATTCTCCGGTAAGGCATAATCCGCCTTGTACCTCATCGCCTTCATACAACGTGGTATTGTCCATGGTTGTGAACATGGAGCCTTTGGCAAAGCTTGCTGTTTTCTCAAGAAGAATGCAGTCTATCGGAACGATTTCACCCGGAGCAACTAAGATTATATCGCCATGTACAAGGCTTCGGCAGTCGACAATTTCAGTTGAATTGTCAGTTTTTAATGTGGCTTCTTTAGGTAGAAGGCTGGTTACAAGTCTTGAAGGCATTTTTCTGTTATGTCTTCTTAGGATGATGCAGACGGTTATTAGTATAATTAATACGGCGGCTGCTGCAATCGAACCATATATTAAATATTCTCGCATTTTATGAAGTCTCCTTAGGTAAAATCATAGGTATTCTCAAGCTTATATTGTAGGATTAAATCATCCGCATCACTAAGCTTAGTAAATTCGGTGTTGATACGACTTAATATCTGCTTTCCGTTTTCATCAGAGATGCCGGGGAGAAGAAGAAGGTACTGTGAAAGACTGTAACGCGTAAAAACATCACCTGCACGGAGATATCGCGCAAGACTTTTCTTTAGCGCATCCATTGAACCATTAAGGGCATCCTGAGGAGGAACCTTACCATCTGTGGTTGTTAGTGTAACAAGACAGATAAAATAAGAGTTATAGTTTCTCTTGGAATTACGAATCAGAAGCTGATATATATCCCTAAAGATTCCGTATTCACAGAAAAATGCACCTTTATTACCCTTTGGCTCTGCCAAATCATTTAATATCATGTGAAGGTCTGTGTTTATCGAGTTGGTGGTAGTTACTATGTCTTTGTACAGAAGTTGAAGTCTTTCGGAAGGCTTCTGACTGTATCTTTCATACAAAATCGTTGTGATGCGTGCGTAATGTGAAAGTGCTGCTTGTTGATTGTTGCTTCGATATAAAGCATTGATCAAGTGGTAATGAAAATCTTCAACCGAAGGATCAAGGGATATTGCTGTACAGCATATATCGGAAATAAGCTCATAATCATCCTTTTGAAGAAGTAATTCTATGGTATTAATTACTAAATTAACATAGACTGAACGATAATGGGACCAAAAAGGGGTAACCCATGGCATATGACGTGATTTCGGAAGAAATCCGCCCTTATAAAGCTTGAGAGCTTTTTTGAAAAGCTCAAGCTTAAGGGTCTCATCGCGTTCGTTTATGGCAGTATTATATAAGTTCTCGAATTCTATACAGTCTATTTCACAATCAAGCTCTGAGTTCCAGGCATAGGTGCCGCGACTCTGAGTGATAAAATTAATGTCCGGTGCATTAAGCTCGGTGAGTAAGTTACGTACACGATGCATATGCGTTTTGAGGGAACCGGCAGGATTGGCAAGTTCCTCTCCGGGCCATATGGCATCAACAAGGTCTTGCTGCGATATTTCTTTGTTGCGACAGGCAATAAGAAATTCAAGAGAAGACCATAATTTCTTTGAATGGTTTGATTTATCGGAAATGGTTACATCACCAATAGTAATGGTGAATTCACCAAGCATATTAATAATTATTCTGTTGTTATTTATCATTATGCATCCTCCTGTGTAAAGTAAAATACATACGTATATAACTATTTTAAATAATTTTTGACACTATGTCCAGTAAATATTTATACAAGCTCGGCAATTCCTGTTACACCTACATATATGTGTGAGATTTTATACCAGGTTGCAAAATCTATAATTCCTGTTTGAGGAAGACCGAAGATAGATTGGAATTCTCTTACGGCAGCCTGAGTACGTTCTCCGTATATTCCGTCAGTGGCTATACGGGGAATTGCTGAATATATAGTCGCGATTGTATCGAGCTGCTCTTGTATAAGCCGAACCTTGTCGCCTGAGGAGCCTATGTCAAGATTAGATCCGGGCCATGATATAGGGATGCCGGATATCTCTTCGGCATTATTTATATAGATAGAGTTACCGTAATAGTTTCTAAGGATTTCTATAGGGCTGTAACCCTGGTCGCCGAGAGTTTTGGAACCCCATTGGCTTAACCAGTTGGGACAGGTCGTACGTTGCCCGTCGCAGTACTGAGTAAGTATTGGTTGTTTTACATCAGGTCTTGATAAGTACTGGTCGAATATTTCATCAACTATTTGCGAAATGCTTTCAAAAAATGTCTGACCATATACCCACTTATGGTCATAGGCTGTTGATGAAGTAATTGTAAAGTTATAGCCGCGATTTCTGTAGAATTCAGTATACACCCTGTTGAGGGTAAAAGACATTATGGCAAGAATATTAGCCACAAGTGTTGCTCTTGGCCAGGTTGCATATATTTCGCAGGAAGCGACATTTTTGATGTAATCGCGATAAGGAACATAATAATCGGATGCGGTACTGTCGCTCGGAGTACCATCATGAACGATAACTGTTTCAGGAACGACGACACGGCTTAGAACAATTTCTCCGCTTTGTCCCAGAGGTTTTATCTCGGACTCGGGGATTTTGGGTGGGAAATTTCCGAAAAGTGTGTTAGGAAGTAGTGCGATGCTGCTACCTCTAAGGTTGCTTCCGGGGCGAAGACTTGCATTCTGAATAGAAAGTTCATTGGCAAAAACTTCTGAGCCGGAAATCAGAAGAGGGGAAAAGTTCTCTGCATCAATAGAAATGTTATATTCAGCATAAGGCTGATCGGCACCGGGAGCTTCACTGTATTCTAATGGTGGGGCAGAAAGGGATATGGTTTCGGTTCTGCCTGATGAATCGGTTCTTAACTCTTCGATTATATTATCAGGGTCTCCGGTGTATGAAATTCTTACGCGGGCATTTTCTATAGGTCTGTTGTTTTCGGATAATACAACTACCTGCATGGTGCCACGGTCTGTCATTTCGGTTTGCTTGATTTTAACTTCGGGGGTTGCCATAAAATAAAATTCTCCAAAAATATGATTTTTAGTTATTATATGAATCGTTGGCAAACAGGTGAATTATTACTAACTAAATATGAATAAATCGTTTGATATTTTGTCTAAATTGGAGTATTCTATAATAAGTAGTTTTTTTCGCGAAGGAGAAGTTTTATGCTCAAAAAAAATGACATGGTAATAAAAATGTTCAGATGTATATATGTTCCTATACTGTATTTTTTTATCATGTATATGACGCGGATGGTGGTGGAATCGGTGCTTGGCACATATAGTTTGCCGGAGGAAGATGCTATACTTGCACTTACACCTACGATGGCAGCTTTAGTAATGATTCCGATAGCACTTACACTGATGAAATATGACCGTAAGCTTGGCTTTTGTGAGAAAGAGACAGAGAAAACCAAGACATCGGTTCTTGTATGGATATATATTATAATAGCCGCAGCGCTTGTCTGCATAGGACTTAATATTTTTATTAATATTACAGGTATGATAAACTGGGGCGGCGGATATGAAGAGACTGCGGAGCGTATTTATAATGATAATATATTTAGCATAGCCTTGGGAGTAGGCTTTCTGATACCTATAGTTGAGGAACTGGTATTCAGAGGTCTTGTGTATGAGAGAGTAAGGCAGTATGCAGGAGTGATAGCGGCTATATTTGCGTCGGCACTGTATTTCGCGGTTTTTCATGCAAATGTACCGCAGGGGATATATGCATTTATCGTGGGTGTGATATTGGCATGGGTACGCTACAGATGTCAAACTATTATAGCTCCGGTGCTATTTCATGTTATTGCCAATATAACGTCTATAATACTTACGTATATGGGATTTTTGGAACACGCGGATACATTTGTATATGCGGTCATTTGCATAGTTTCGCTCGTAGTACTTGGAGGTATACTTTGGATGATACACAAAGAGATTGACAGAGTTAATATGGATGAAAAATACGATACAATTATTGTCGGAGCAGGTTTTGCCGGTGCTGTTGTTGCGAGAGAACTGGCAGAGCGTGGCAAAGAGAGAGTACTAGTTATCGACAAAAGAAATCATATAGGTGGTAATTGTTATGATTCATTGGACGAGCACGGGATTCTCGTACATAATTATGGCCCACATATTTTTCACACTAATATGAAGAATGTGTATGATTATCTTTCGAGATTTACCAAATGGTACAATTACAGACACGAGGTAGGCGCCAACATTTACGGCAACATAGTTCCGGTGCCTTTTAATCTCAATACCTTACATGCGTCATTTGAAGAAGAGGTTGCGATTAAACTTGAGAAGCAGCTTATAGATAAGTACGGCGAAGGTGCTAAGGTGCCGATTCTTGAACTTATGCAAAGTGAAGATGACGATATTAAGAGCTTGGGACAATACGTATATGAGAATATTTTTCTTACCTATACAATGAAGCAATGGGGACAGAAGCCGGAGGAGATTGATCCTTCTGTAACGGCAAGAGTGCCGGTTGTTTTATCAAGAGATGACAGATATTTTCAGGATGAGTATCAGGGAATGCCACTTGATGGTTATACTCCTTTATTTGAGAAGCTTCTTAAACATTCAAGAATTACTGTAAAGACAGGGGTTGATGCCAAGGAAGTGCTTAGGCTTAATAAAGGACAGGTGTATTACGAAGGGGAACCGTTTGCGGGTAAGGTAATATTTACGGGTCCGATTGATGAATTCTTTAACTTGAAGTATGGTGCATTGCCATATCGTTCGTTAAGATTCGAATGGGAACATTTTGCCGATACTGACAGTTATCAACCGAAAGCAGTAATTAATTATACTGTTTCGGAACCATATACAAGAGTAACAGAGTTTAAGAAGCTGACAGGACAAGAGATAGGCGGAACCACTATTATCAAAGAATACTCTATTCCTTATAAAGACAGAGAAAATGAGACTCCGTACTACGCTATATTAAACGATGCCAACAGGGCAGTTTATAACAAGTATTGCAAGCTTTTAAAGGAATATAATAATTTCTACCTTTTAGGAAGATTGGCAGAATACAAATATTATAATATTGACGGAATTGTTGGTGAAGCATTAAAATTGGCAGATAAGCTTCTTAAAGAAAAATAAGAGAATCACTTGTAAATAAACGGAGAAGGATTTTTACTGAGAGGAGATGTGGCAAATTACCATGAAATTGTTATCAATAGCGGTACCGTGTTATAATTCAGAAGCTTATGTTGAGCGTTGCTTGCAGAGTCTTTTGGTTGGGGGAGACAGGGTAGAGATTATTGTTGTGAATGATGGTTCTAAGGATAGAACACAAGCGATTGCGGAAGAATATGTTAAGAAATATCCGGATATCGTGAAACTGGTTAATCAGGAGAATGGCGGACATGGCGAAGCGGTTAATACTGGGCTAAAGAATGCTTCCGGTCTTTATTTTAAGGTAGTCGATAGTGATGATAAGGTAGATAAAGATGCGATGGCAAAGATACTTGATTTGCTTGAGGAATATAGCAGGGAAGATAATATGCTTGATATGCTTCTTGCTAATTATGTTTATGACAAAGAAGGCGTTAAGAACAAAAAGGTAATGAAGTATAACCATATGATACCTACAGACAGGGTTATAGGTTGGGAAGATGTGAAGCATGTTGCCAAAGGTCATTATATACTCATGCATTCGGTTATTTATCGCACACAGGTGCTTAGAGATTGTAATCTTGTGCTTCCTAAGCATACATTTTATGTTGATAATATTTTTGTATATAATCCGCTTCCGTATATTAAGCGTTTCTACTATGTAGACGTTGATTTTTATCTGTATTATATTGGAAGGGAAGACCAGTCAGTAAACGAACAGGTAATGATTAAACGTATTGACCAGCAGATAAAGGTTAATAAGATTATGTTGGAACAGTATAATGTGTTTGATGAAAGTGTTATTACCTCAAAGAAGCTGAGAAAATATATGTATCAGTATCTTGAAATCGTAACAACAGTCTCAACAGTATTATTGCTTCGTTCAGGGACCAAGGAGAATCTTCTTAAGAAAAAAGACCTATGGAATTATATCAAGGAAACCGATGTAACCCTTTACAAAAAACTTAGAAGAGGATTTATAGGAATTGTAATGAATCTCCCGGGTAAGGTCGGAAGAAAGATAGCAGTAACCGGATACAGAATTGTACAGAAGATATATGGCTTTAATTAGGCGGCTATGCAGAAGTCAATATCACTTAGTTAAAGCAAGTCTTGTGCTAAACACATATAATAATGATGTTTTCCTCTAAGACACGCTCTCGCTTGGTGAAAAACGTAACAGTACTAAATTCAGAAAACCAAATACGGGCATTGCATACAGATAATCTCAAATTTGATTTATCTGTGTGCAATGCCCGTATTTTTCTTCGTTAAGTGCTGACGTTTTTCAACAGTCTTAACGGAAATACATCATCTATTATATGTGCAAATTACAGTGTTGAATTAACTAAGTGATATTGATTTCAGCATAGCCGTCTAATTAAAGCCGTATATTTATGAGTATGAATCTTCTTCGGAGAATAAGCTGATAAGGTAGGAATGGTCCATGCAGTAAACAGGCTTGTATACGAGGAAACAAAGTACGAGTCCGCCGAACAAGTCAAGGCAGGAATGCTGCTTCAAAAAGACTGTTGCAAGACAGATGCTTACCATTAATACAAAAGAAGAGATTCGAAGCCATTTATACTTGCGAAGCTTTTCGCTCTTGGCGATAGCTATATGAGTCACTACCGAGTTATACACATGGAGACTTGGAAAAACGTTGGTATGGGTGTCGCCACTGTATAGAGTACGAACCATATCGGTAAATATGTTGTCACGTTCAAAGTATATCGGTCTTAAGTCCTGACCATTCGGCCACACTGTACAGATGATAAGAAATATTGTCATACCGATAAAAAGGTGAGCACATAAATAGTAGTAGCTTTTTTTGTCTGTAAATAAAAAGTATACAACAGGAACTGTTATATAGAGAAACCACAACAGATACGGAACGATAAAATATTCGCAAAAAGGAATAAAATCGTCAAGTCGTATGTGTATAGGTGTATAATGTGTAACCAGGTTTTCTAAAAGGAAAAACCACGGAAAATATATAAATACATATAGAAGTAATGATGCATGTTTATATTTGTGAAGTATTGCTTTGAATTTGTTTTTGTTCATATTCCTCACCGTTAGTATTAGTTGATTACATTAAAAAAGTTTTCTTTGTTACATGAGGTTACAGTAAGAGTTTTTATTATACCCAAAAGTTCACCATCGGTATGAGAATGAGTACATTCATTAAGCTCAATGGAAACATTATCACAGTTACACAGCATTACACCTTTGCGGTTAGGATTGCCGTGTTTACCGAAAAGCGAACTAAGCAGATTAAGGGTGAATCTTAAACGCCCGGTATTGTAGAAAAGACAAAAGGCTATTTTGCCGTCTGAAGGATCAGCATGAAGCGCAAATGGCCAACCGCCGCCTTCGTACTTGAGCACATGCATAGAGGCAAAATAGAAGCAGTCTGTATCTACAACCTTGTCATCTATTTGGATGTGAGCTTTGAGCTTAGGAGATTGTATAATCTGAAGTATCCCTAAGAAAGTATACACAAGTTTACCGATTTTTAATTTATTAAATTTCTTTTT
>JAFTJD010000060.1 GCA_017456585.1 Lachnospiraceae bacterium | reverse complement strand
TAGAAGAAAAATTATTGCAGGTAACTGGAAGATGAATAAGACTCCAAGTGAGGCAGTTAAACTTGTAAATGAATTAAAACCTTTAGTAGCAACAGAGGATGCAGATGTTGTATTCTGTGTACCTGCTATTGATATTATTCCTGCTATGGAAGCAGCAAAGGGCTCTAACATCAATATTGGTGCAGAGAACATGTACTATGAGGAGAGCGGTGCTTACACAGGTGAGATAGCTCCTAACATGCTTACAGACGTAGGCGTTAAGTATGTTATCATCGGACATTCAGAGAGAAGAGAATACTTCGCTGAGACAGATGAGACAGTTAACAAGAAAGTTCTTAAGGCTTTCGAGCATGGAATTACACCTATCATCTGCTGTGGAGAGTCTTTAACACAGCGTGAGCAGGGCATCACAATCGACTGGATTCGTCAGCAGATTAAGATTGCATTCCTTAACGTAACAGCAGAGCAGGCTAAGACAGCAGTTATCGCTTACGAGCCTATCTGGGCTATCGGCACAGGTAAGGTTGCTACAACTGAGCAGGCTCAGGAAGTATGTCATGCTATCCGTGTTTGCATCGGTGAGATTTTTGATGAGGCAACAGCTGAAGCAATCAGAATTCAGTACGGCGGAAGTGTTAGTGCTTCAAATGCAGCTGAGTTATTTGCACAGCCTGATATCGACGGAGGTCTTGTTGGTGGTGCATCACTCAAGGCTGATTTCGGAAAGATCGTTAATTACAAATAATATTTTATTTCGATAAAATATATTCAAAAAATCAAGCGGAACTTTATGATTGGTTGTATTATACTAATTGTAGAGTTCCGTTTTTTTGCGGATGAAAAGGTAGTATAACTGGATATATTTATGGAAAAAATAGTAAATTATGTTCAGATACAGCAAATAAATGTGGAAATTATATTTGTTATATGTTAAAATGTATTTGTAGTATGGGAATGTTACTAAAATGTGACTGATATGTAAGCGCATTTTATAAAAAAGTCAGATAAATATAGATAGAGACATTAATCGATTATAGTATAGATGATAGTTTCGTAGACAAAGGGGTGATACGAATGAAGAAGGATTTTGAAGAAGAATTGCATAAGAATATCGAGAATTATTCGTTCGAAGATTTGTTTGATATTGAAGTTGTACAGAAGCTGGCAGATTCTATTTCACAGACCTTTGAGGTAGGCGTTGTTATTACATCACCTGAAGGTAAGCCTATTACCAAACCTAGTAATTTCTGTAGCTTTTGTATGAATGTAGTTCGTAAAACAGAGAAAGGTCTTCAGAATTGTTATCATTCGGATGAGGTACTTGGAAGTAATCATGAGGGTATTACGATAGCACCTTGCTTGTCAGCAGGTTTATTAGATGCCGGTACAAGCATTGTGGTTGGAGGTAAGCATATTGCGAGCTGTCTCGTTGGACAGGTCATGATAGAAGGGTTACTCGACGATGAAGAGCTTAATAGACAGAGGGCATTGGCAATAGGTGCTGATCCGGATGTCTATATTGATGAACTTAAAAAGATTCCTGTAAGGTCAAGAGAACAGTTTGAGAAGATGGTAAAGCATATTGGCCTTGTTGTACAACAGCTTTCAGAACTTGGATATCGTAATTTCTTGCAGAAGGAAGAGATTCTTTATCGTAAGAAGCTTGAAGTGGAGATTGAACGAGAAAGAGATATGCTTCAATATCTTAATACTCATGATAAGCTTACAGGATTACACAGCAGAGATTATTTTGAAGAGATGCTTTCTCTTTATGAAGGGAATGAGGAATACTATCCGATAGCTATAGTTTCTGCAGATGTTAATTATCTTAAGCTTATGAATGACGTATTCGGACATCTGGCAGGCGATAGACTTTTAAAGACTATCGGAGACTTCCTGATGTCACAGCTTCCTACGGATAAGGGTGTTGTTGCCAGATATGGTGGTGATGAGATGCAGGTTATCTTGCCTAATACAGATTATGTGACTGCACGTGCATACTGCAAGGCGGTTCAGAAGATGTGTAAAGAGGCGACTAATTGTGTGCTTAAACCATCGGTGTCACTTGGAGTCCATGTAGCTAATACACCTAAGGAAACCTTAGCATCATGTCTTAGAGCGGCAGATGAGGCCATGTATCATGATAAAGAGCAGATTAAGAGTAAGCAGAACATTATTAACGATATTTTGAATATATTATATAAAGAGAAAGTTCTGTCAAGAAGTGAAGTAGGACATGCCTGCGCACTTATATCAGAATTTGGAACTTATTTGGAATACGATTTTCAGAAGGTTAATGAGATTCTGCTTGCAGAACAGGTGCAAGACCTTGGTTTGGTTGCTTTCCTGGATGAACAAAGATTTATCAGCGAGAATACATATATTAATTCAATATCACAGCAGAAGAAGGTTAGACAGCATGTAGAGACCAGTCACAGAATTGCTAAGATGTTCGAACATACCTTACCGGTTGCTTCTATAGTTTTACAGACACATGAGTGTTATAATGGTACGGGCTATCCTAACAGATTAAAGGGAGATGCTATTTTCCCTGAAGCAATGATTATATACATCATCAATGCATATGTGACGATGGTGGATAGTAAGGGCGGTACTAAGCAAGCAGCTATCGAGAGGCTTGAGAGAGAAAAAGGAACACGTTTTGATCCTGAACTTACAGATAAATTTATCGAATTTCTTAATTCCAAAGAATAGTAAAAAAATAGTTGAAAATAACTTTGGTTTGTGTTAGAATATCTGTGTTTGACTTTGGATTACTAATGTGATAGAGCCGTAGTAAGTTTTTGGGCTGCTGCGGAGTGGAAAGGAGATAAAATGTCACCATTAAGAATAGTTTTAACTATAATTTATGCAATCGTATGCGTGGGATTAATCGTAGTAGTATTACTTCAGGAAGGTAAGCAGGCTGGTTTAGGTTCAATCGGCGGTGCTTCAAGCAGTTCGGATACTTATTGGAGCAAGAACAAGGATCGTTCACTTGAGGGAGCGCTTCCTAAGATTACAAAGATTCTTGGGGTAATGTTTGTTTTATTATCACTTGTTTTGAATTTTAAGTTCTAATTTGAATTTATTACAAAGAGATGGTTGTTACGAAAGGATTCCGTGTGAGTAATTTTGTGACAACCTTTTTGTTTTTTATGAGAGTATTGTGAGGTGGATTATGAATAAGGAATTATTTGAGAAAAGGAAAAAAGTTATAACAGATATACTGGGAGACAAACACTATGTTCCGATGAAGGCAAAGGAATTGGCAATGCTTTTGCAGGTTCCGAAAGAGGACAGGCAGGATTTGGAAGAGGTGCTTGAGGCGTTGGTTCAAAGCGGAAAGATTGTATGCTCTAAAAGGGGTAAGTATACATTGGCAGATGAAACTTTGGTTACCGGAACTTTTGATGCGACACAGAAGGGCTTCGGCTTTGTTCGCGTAGAAGGTGAAAAGGATGATATCTATATACATGAAACTAAAGTGAACGGAGCCTTTGATAAGGATACTGTTCAGGTTAAGGTTCTATATGACAGAACATCCGAGGGGAAAAGAAGAGAAGGCGAGATAGTTAATATTCTTGCCAGAGGGTATACCGAGATAGTAGGAACATTCCAGAAGAGTAAGAATTATGGTTTTGTTGTGCCGGACAATACTAAGATTGGCAAGGATGTATTTGTCCCGATTGAACGTTCTAAGGGTGCAGTTACAGGACACAAGGTTGTTGTGAAGCTTGTGAACTATGGAAGCGCGCATAAGAGTCCGGAGGGAATTGTTACGGAGATTATCGGACATATTAATGATCCCGGAACAGATATTTTGTCCATAATAAAGGCTCATGGTATTCCTATGGAATATCCGAAGGAAGTTTTGGACCAGGTTGAAAATGTCCCTAACGAGGTGTCTGCTGAGGACAAAATAGGCCGTAAGGATCTTAGAGATATTCTTATGGTTACGATAGATGGAGAAGATGCTAAAGACCTCGATGATGCAGTGTCCATTTACAGAAACGGCGATAAGTATGTACTTGGTGTGCATATAGCTGATGTAAGTCATTATGTAACTGAGAAGAGTCCGCTTGATAAGGAAGCTCTTAAAAGAGGGACAAGCGTATATCTGGTTGACAGAGTTATCCCCATGCTTCCGCATAAATTATCTAATGGTATTTGCTCTCTTAATGCGGGCGTAGACAGACTTGCTCTTAGTTGTATTATGGAGATTGACCGTAAAGGTAATGTGGTTGGACATGAGATAGCAGAGACTCTTATTAACGTTAATGAGAGAATGTCATATACAAGTGTAAAGAAGATACTTGAAGATGATGATGCAGAAGAGAAAGCTAAATATAGCGAGTTAGTTCCTATGTTTAAAGAAATGGAAGAACTTGCCGGTATTTTGCGTGCAAAAAGAAAAGCAAGAGGCTCTATAGATTTCGATTTTCCGGAGACTAAGATGATACTTGACGGAAATGGCAAGCCTATTGATATCAAGCCTTATGAAAGAAATACCGCTACGAAGATTATTGAAGATTTTATGCTTATAACCAATGAAACCATAGCCGAGGATTATTTCTGGCAGGAGCTTCCGTTCGTTTATAGAACACATGAGGCACCTGACCCTGAGAAAATCCAGAAGTTGGAGATTTTTATCAATAATTTCGGCTACGGAATTAAGGGCTCTACCGAGGAGATTCATCCTAAGGAATTACAGAAGCTTCTGCAAAGAATAGAGAATTCACCGGAGGAAGCACTTATCAGCAGACTTACACTCCGCTCAATGAAGCAGGCGAAGTATACAACATCATGTTCGGGACATTTTGGGCTTTCTGCTAAGTATTATTGCCATTTTACATCGCCTATAAGAAGATATCCGGATTTACAGATTCATAGAATCATAAAAGAGAATCTTAAGGGTGGTATTAATGAAAGAAGAATCGGACACTATAATTCAATTCTTAATGAAGTGTCTGATATTGCGAGCAAGACAGAAAGACGCGCGGATGAGGCGGAGAGAGAAACAGAGAAGCTTAAGAAGGTTGAGTATATTTCAGAGCATATCGGCGAAGTGTTCGAAGGCGTTATTTCCGGAATTACTAACTACGGAATATATGTAGAGCTTCCTAATACCATAGAGGGTATGATACATGTAAATGCATTGCTTGATGATTTCTATTATTATGATGAAGGCCGATATGAAATGATAGGCAAAGATACAGGCAATGTATATAAGCTTGGAGAAAAGGTCTTGATTCAAGTGGCAGGCTGCGATAGAATAACAAGAACGATTGATTTTGTTATGGCGGAGCCTATGGAGGAAGAATAATGGGTAAAGACAGTATTAAGCTTGTTGCGAATAACAAGAAGGCATATTTTGATTTTTTTATCGAAGACACATATGAGGCGGGGCTTGTACTTCACGGAACTGAGGTTAAGTCCCTGCGTATGGGTAAATGCAGTATCAAAGAATCATATATCAAGGATGAAAAGGGCGAGATGTTCATTCATGGAATGCATATAAGCCCTTATGAGAAGGGGAATATTTTTAATAAAGACCCTCTCAGAGTAAGAAAGCTGTTGCTTCGCGATTATGAGATTAATAAGATAATCGGACAGGCATCCATTAAGGGATATACTATTGTTCCGCTTAGGGTTTACTTTAAGGGGAGCCATGCTAAGATAGAGATAGGTCTTGCAAAAGGTAAGAAACTCTATGATAAGCGTGATGATATCGCTAAGAAAGACCAGAGAAGAGAAGCTGAGAAGGATTTTAAGGTAAAGAATCTTTACTAGATTCTTTACCTTAAATATATTTGACGCGAATATTTTCGAATATTAGCATAATTCTTTGTGAAGAATCTTCATAAAGATGCTTGACAAACGAAAACGATTTATATATAATCATAATGTTCGTTTGTGAACCGATATAACCAATTAGGGGTTGTACTGGTTTCGACGGGGATTTTGAAGTTAGAGAAGCCATCCGCGGGCCGGGACCGCGCAGTAATCCGGAATTAAATATAAACGCAAACGATAATTTAGCGTACGCTGCCTAATGGCAGCTGTCGGCCTTAAGTCGCTCACTGCTTAAGAGTCCGGCATCAAACTTGTGAGGCACTTCGCTCCCTAAGCTTTGCGGGAGTGGAAGAAACATGAAGCTACTAAAGTGGAAAGCCCGTCATTAGGCATTCCACGGAGGGAATGGCGCAAGCACAATATGATGACTGTGATGGGAGATGCTCTGATGGATGGATTTTCGGACAGGGGTTCGATTCCCCTCAGCTCCATATCGAGGTGTGGCTCAGTTTGGTAGAGCGCTACGTTCGGGACGTAGAAGTCGCAGGTTCGAATCCTGTCACCTCGACTAAGAAGAATGGTTTAGCCATTCTTCTTTTTTTATTTGGCATTGACTAGGAAAAAAGAAAGTTTGAAATTTTTGTTTTTGCATTGCTATATAGAAACTTAACTTGTCTTATATAAGTAATCATGTTAAAATTAAACATGATTACTTATGAAAAGAAGGGGAATCACACTATGGCAGATAATGGATATGTGGTTAACGGAATAAAGCTTTCAAGTGAAAGTGAATACCAGCTTGCTAAGAAGGAGTACGATGGTATTCTATATATAAAAGAACAGAATGATATGAGCGATGACCGTGTCGTGCTTGCACTCTATAACAAGTTTGTGCAGAAGAAAGTGTTCCGCTCACGCGTAGGATATAAGTTCCTTGAAGAATTGCAAAGCAGACTTATGCGTTCGAGCGTTATAGATAAATCCACGGTGGCTAAGCTTCCGATATATGATTTCGAAGAAGATAAGATGAAGGCAGCGACACCGGTACAGGGCAAGAGCGCGATGGGAAATGCTGCTGCCGCTGCTGCACGTGCTAACACGACGATGAATTCGGAAACAGCAATGCACGCAAGGACGACCACGTCTAACAGTATGCAGAATAAGGCTTCCTCTAAAAGTAATATCCACATGGAATATCTTCATAAGAACAACACCAATTCTAATAATAAGACTGATGACAAGGCGGCGGTTTATAAGAGCCGTTTTGGCTGGTCACTTTTTATAAATATTATACTTATTCTTGTAATTGCAGCTATGGCTTACATTACACTCAATAGCAATAATATAAATATACTTAATTATGAAGAGAAGCTTCAGGATGAATATTCTTCGTGGGAAGAGAAGTTAACCTTAAAGGAAAAAGAACTTAAAGCTTTAGAAAAAGAATTAAGAGAGCAATTAGGTAACTAATATAGAAATTTATTAAAAAAATTCCAAGAGTTTCACATTTTAGTCATAATCAACATGTATAATTTAGGAAAAGTAATAAATCTAAGATAAGCATTACATAGACACTCGTTACAGGAGGATGCACGATGGACAAGTTAAAGATTCTGGTAGTTGATGATGAGAGCAGAATGCGTAAGCTCGTTAAGGACTTTTTGGTGAGAAGCGGATATGATGTCATTGAAGCCGCTGATGGAGAAGAAGCGATAGATGTTTTTTTTACCGTAAAAGATATAGCGTTAATTATACTTGATGTTATGATGCCGAGGATGGATGGCTGGCAGGTATGCAGAGAGATAAGACAACATTCTAAGACCCCTATAATCATGCTTACCGCAAGAGGCGATGAAAGAGATGAACTTCTCGGATTTGAACTTGGGGTAGATGAATATATCGCAAAGCCGTTTAGTCCTAAGATACTTGTGGCAAGAGTAGAGGCTATACTTCGAAGAACCAATTCGAAAGTAAGCGATGAGGCAGTTGATATAGCCGGAATTTCAATTAACAAAACAGCTCATATTGTAAAAGTAGACGGAGTAGAGATAGAATTAAGCTTCAAGGAGTTCGAGTTACTGGCATATTTTGTTGAGAATCAGGGCATCGCCTTGTCACGTGAGAAGATTCTTAATAATGTCTGGAACTATGACTATTTTGGTGATGCAAGAACCATCGACACCCACGTCAAGAAGCTCCGTAGCAAGCTCGGCGATAAAGGCGACTACATTAAAACCATATGGGGTATGGGGTACAAGTTTGAGTGTTAGCTACGAGCCATGCGCATCTTGCGCAAAAAGCCGGTGAGTGCTTGCACGCACAAGGCTATTTGAGCAAAGATGCATCTGGCGACAGCCAGACAGCGAGGAAGTCGAAGACTTTCGAGCGAGCGCATGGCGAAGATAAGTCTTGTATTTTTATGAATTTCTGCTATAATATAATTAGCAAAAGGCAATCGCCACAGAGTGGTTGGCCAATATGGAAAAACAAGAGCCTTCCCAGACCGGTCAAAGTACAGGGAAGGTTTTTGTTATGTTAGTGACATATCAAATAAATGAATGTCAGCAGTGCTAAGAGAAACATTCCGAAAGACATTAAATCTTTAAACTGAAAATTATTCTTCATAAGCATCACCTCCATTCTGTAAGAATGAAGGTCAACCACCCTGTATCACGATTGCCGGTAGCATTGCTGCTACTAAAAATATTATACTATAAATCCTGGCAGAACACAAGTTCGAATTTACAAGCGTCCGGAAATGAGCAACGAAGCAAAGCAGTACAATGTCATTAGGTTGGGATAAGTATATATAAGGCACATATTTGTTGATGATGAGGAAACATCATTACAAATATGTGCCTTTCATAAACTTCGGCCATTCTAATGACATTGTAACTCCGGCGGATGTTCGTTTCTCGCGGATTTTGTTAAAAAAGTACGAACATTCTATGAAAATAGTTGGAATATATTTGGTTTTGTGTTATAATTTAATGTGTGCATTTATACAAATGCGCTATTTAGTTGAGGTTTGCATAGAAGGTTAAGGTGGCAGAATGAAACTTAAGCATTCTATCCAAAGAAAGTGGACTGCGATTATTGTTTCGATGATTGCGGTGGCATTGCTTGCTTGCGTTATAATTAATAACACGTTTCTTGAGAACTTTTATTTGAAAGATAAGCAGGCTAATATTGAGAAAGCTTATTATGCGCTGGAGGAGTGTCTGCTCGGCGGTCTTGGCTCGGAAGAGGTTCTTGTGAAGCTCGGAGAGATGAGTGACAGATATGTAATTGACTATCTTGTTGTGGATAGTCAAGGTAGGGAGATGTACTCTAACAGCAGAGAGTATGATAGGCTTGTAGATGTGCTTCTTGGACATATAATCGGTTTTAGAGACGATAATATGGAGATTCTTAAAGAGACAGATAATTATACTGTTCTTATTAATAAGGATAACCGTTTTAATACTAACTATTTTGAAATATGGGGTAATCTCCAGAAGGGTAATTACTATGTTCTTCTTAGAAGTCCGATAGAGACGATTAAGGATAGTGTTGCGATATCCAACAGGTTTTTTGCTTATGTAGGTATCGCGGTGATTGTAATTAGCTCAATTGTTATGTGGTTCATAACGAGAAGATTTACTAAGCCCGTGTTAGAGTTGGCTGCTTTGTCAGAGCAGATGTCGAATCTTGATTTTAATGCCAAGTATATCAGGAATGATAATGACGAAATTGGCGTGCTCGGTAATAGTATGAACAGGCTGTCGGAGAGACTTGAGAAGACAATCTCAGAACTTAAAGCGGCTAATAACGAATTGCAGAGAGATATTGAACAGAAGATTCAGATAGATGAGATGCGTAAGGAATTCCTTGCCAATGTATCTCATGAATTAAAGACACCGATAGCACTCATTCAAGGTTATGCCGAGGGACTTCATGAAAGTATTAATGATGATCCTGAAAGCAGGGATTTTTACTGTGAAGTCATAATAGACGAAGCAGAGAAGATGAGTAATATGGTTAAGCGTATGCTTGATCTTAATCAGATAGAGTTCGGACAGGAACAGTTACAGATAGAGCGATTTGATATAGTAATGCTTATTAAGTCTGTAATTAATGCAACAGATATTAAGATTAAGCAGAAAGAGGCAACAGTTATTTTTGATATGGATGAGCCTGTTTATGTATGGGCGGATGAATATCAGATAGAAGAGGTTGTCACTAATTATATAAGCAATGCCCTTAATCATATTGATTTTGAAAAGAAGATAACTGTAACGGTTGAGAAGCTGCAGGATGAGTCTTTGGTAAGAGTTTATGTGCACAATACAGGTAAGAATATACCTGAAGAAGATATAGATAAATTGTGGATTAAATTTTATAAGGTTGATAAAGCCAGAACGAGAGAGTACGGCGGAAATGGGATAGGTCTTTCCATAGTTAAGGCTGTTATGGATGCGCATAACAGACAATGCGGAGTATTCAATACGGAGGACGGAGTTACTTTCTGGTTTGAAGCAGATTGTAAAAATTGATTCGGAGGGGAATGTTATGAAGCGAAGAACAGTATCGGTATTAATAACAGCTGCGGTGACAGCATCATTGTTTGGCGGATGCAGTATTTATATGCCGGAACTTAGCGTAAGTGATTTTGATAAGGTTGCAGAATATGCAGCGTATGCACTTCTTGGCGATGCAGATGATTACGAGAGTAAGCTGATTTCGGAAGAAGAAGTTGCCAGACTCCTTGAGGAAAGAGCACTTAAGGAGAAGATTGAACAAGAGATGGCAGCACTTAATGACCCTAATAAGAAACCTGATGAACCTACTACGGAACCGGGAGAAGAGGGGGATAAGGTTGAGATTGATGTACCTGAACAAGTAGGAAAAGTGCTTGATATACCTAATATCGAGATACAGTACGCAGGACATAGCTTTACTGAGCGTTATCCTGATAGTGCGGATGCCGTACTTTCATTGCAGGCAACAAAGGGTAATCAGTTTATGGTTCTTAGTTTTGTATTACAGAATAATACAGATGCCGCAGCAGAGTGTGATATACTTAGCAGAGATATAGTGTATACACTTAAGGTTAATGAGAAAGATTCTTATAGATCACAGCTTACTATGCTTGATGGAGATTTGTCTACATGGAATACACCGATAGAGAGCGGTTCGATTAATATAGCAGTACTTATTTTCCAGGTTCCGGACGAATTGAATGATGCAGATATTACCAAGTTAGAGCTTATGCTTAGAGAAAATAAGCTTACCGAGACGATTGTACTTGAATAAGAGGAGTTACTATGATTGCGTATGTCAAGGGTACGCTTGCGGATATAACATCAGAGCAGGCGGTTATAATAGAAAGTGGCGGTATGGGGTTTGAGATACTTGTTCCGACGTCAGTGATTCCGGTATTGCCTCCGGTTGGGAGCGAGATTAAGCTACATACACATTTTCAGGTAAGAGAGGATGCGATGAATCTTTATGGTTTCCTGACCAAGGAAGATCTTAAGATTTTTACGATGCTTATAGGTGTCAATGGAATTGGACCTAAGGGAGCACTTGGCATACTTTCTGCGATTACACCGGATGAACTTAGATTTGCGGTACTTGCTGATGATGTAAAGGCTATATGTAAGGCACCGGGAATTGGGACGAAGACGGCTCAGAAGATGATAATTGAGTTAAGAGATAAGCTTAAACTTTCAGATGTATTCAATGATAATGGTGCTAACGAATCAGGGGCTATTGAGCTTGGAGTGCAAGGAACTGATACTAAGACGGCTACGGGAGATATAAGAAAAGAAGCGATTATGGCATTGGTTGCACTGGGATATTCTTCGTCAGAGGCAACTAAGGCAGTAGGACAGGTTGATATTTCAGCATCTGATGATATGACTGTAGAGGAATTATTGAAGGCAGCACTTAAGAAGATTTTTTGATAGTTGATTTATATATACATGGGTTGGAGAGAGAATGGAAAGGCGAGTTATCACTACGGATTTGATTGATGAGGATATCAAAATCGAAAGTCATTTGCGTCCGCAGATGCTTGAAGATTATATAGGACAGGAGAAGGCTAAGCAGAATCTTAAGGTTTATATAGAGGCTGCTAAGAGCAGAAATGAGGCGCTTGATCATGTGCTTTTGTATGGCCCTCCGGGACTTGGTAAGACAACTTTAGCAACTATTATTGCTAATGAGATGGGTGCCAATATTAAGATAACTTCAGGTCCTGCTATAGAGAAACCGGGAGAGATGGCAGCAGTACTTAATAATCTCAAAGATGGTGATGTTCTGTTCGTTGATGAGATACACAGACTTAACAGACAGGTTGAAGAGGTTCTTTATCCTGCTATGGAAGATTTTGCGATAGATATAATGATAGGTAAAGGTGCAGCGGCACGTTCTATAAGACTTGATTTACCGCATTTTACTTTGGTTGGAGCTACGACGAGAGCGGGACTTCTCACAGCACCGCTTAGAGACAGATTCGGAGTGGTTCATAGATTGGAATTCTATACACCTAAGGAATTAGAAGCTATCATTACCCGCTCTGCAGGTGTTTTGGAAGTGGAGATTGATAGAGAAGGTGCAGGAGAGCTTGCCAGACGTTCAAGAGGAACTCCTCGTCTTGCTAACAGACTTTTAAAGAGAGTAAGGGATTTTGCACAGGTTAAATACGATGGTGTGATTACCAAAGAGGTTGCAGATTTTGCACTTGATTTGTTAGAGGTTGATAAGCTTGGTCTTGACAATAATGACCGGAAGTTTTTGACAATGATGATAGATAAATTTGATGGTGGACCTGTGGGAATTGATACGCTTGCGGCAGCATTGGGTGAAGACGCGGGAACACTTGAGGATGTATATGAACCATATTTGTTACAGAATGGTTTGATACAAAGGACACCAAGAGGAAGAATTGTGACTGAGAATGCATATAAGCATCTTGGTTTACAGCACGATAATTAGAATGGAGGAAGCGTATGTCAGCGAAGAATAACACACAGGTAGTTATTGATGGAAAGGTATTTACTTTATGTGGGTACGAAGAAGAAGAGTATCTTAATAAGGTGGCTTCCTACATTAATAATAAGATATTGGAACTTAAACAGAGCGAAGGCTTTAGGAGACAGAATAAGGAAACTCAGAATACACTTATTCATCTTAATATTGCGGATGATTATTACAAGGCTAAGAAGCAGGCGGATTTGCTTGAGATGGAGCTTGAGGATAAGAATAAGGAGCTTTATGAGATTAAGCACGACTTAATTAGCTTGCAGATTAAGACAGAAGCAGCTGAGAAGGAATTAGAGAAGTTCCGTAAGGAAGTTGCAGAATATGAGAAGAAGATAGTCAAGCTGGAAACAGAGCTTATATCAGAGCAGAAGAAAAAGTAAAATAGGTGGCGTGTCGAGGGTTCGATACGCCATTAAAAATATCAGAGTGCATTAATAAGAAATGGAGAAATATATGAAAAAGATAGAATTACTTGCACCGGCAGGCTCATATGAAACTATGCAAGCGGTATTTCGTGCAGGTGCGGATGCTGTTTATATGGGCGGAAGATTGTTTGGTGCCAGGGCATATGCGGATAATCCGGAAGATGATATGCTCCTTGAAGCTATAGACTATGCACATATGCGTGGCAAAAAGCTGTATCTTACCGTAAATACTTTGCTTAAAAACGAAGAGATTGAGGGCATGTTATATGATTATATTAAGCCTTTGTATGAGCAGGGACTTGATGCAGTAATTGTTCAGGATCTCGGAGTAATGAAATTCATACAGGATAATTTTCCGGGACTTAATATACATGCAAGTACGCAGATGACTGTGACGGGCGAGCTTGGTGCCCGCTTTTTGGATGGAGAAAAGCAGGTAGACAGAGTTGTTACCGCCAGAGAGCTATCTCTCGAAGAGATAAGAAGAATCAGGGAGACTACCGGACTTGAGATAGAGAGTTTTGTTCATGGTGCACTTTGCTATTCTTATTCCGGACAGTGTCTTTTTAGTAGTCTTGCAGGAGGGAGAAGTGGTAACAGAGGAAGATGTGCACAGCCATGCAGAATGCAATATAAAGAAACTAATGGACAAACAGGTTATTACATCAGTCCTAAGGATTTGTGTACTATTGAAATATTACCGGATATTATAGAGGCAGGAGTTACCTCCCTTAAGATTGAAGGTCGAATGAAGAAGCCCGAATATGCTGCAGGAGTGGTGAGTATCTATAGGAAATACCTTGATATCTACCTTAAGAATGGCGCTAAAGGTTATAAGGTGACGGAAGAGGATAAACGATTTCTGTTTGATTTGTTTAACAGAGGCGGATTCACGACGGGATACTATCTTAAGCATAATGGCAAGGATATGATTTTTACAGAAGGTAAAGATAATGAAGAAAAGGGCAGAAATGAACTCGTTTTTGATAAGATGAGAGCTGCGTATATTGATTGTCCGCCGGAAAAGTTTGGACTTGAGGGTGAAGCCTATGTTTATTCGGGAGAACCGATTAGAATATGTGCAAGATATAAGGGACTTGAGGTTATGGTAGAGGGCGGAATGGCAGAAGAAGCCAAGAATCAGCCTATGACGATGGATAAAATCACTAAACAGCTTAATAAGCTTGGAGCAACAGAGTTTGAATGGATAAACGGTATATCGGTGTTTAGTGATGAGAAGAGTTATGTCAGTGTTACCGAGCTTAATAATCTTAGAAGAGATGCTATAGCTGCTATAAAAGAAGAGATTCTTTCTTCATATAGAAGAAAACTTTCTGAAGATTTGCCGGATATAGAAACAACAGATGGACTTGATGATGAAGCGTATAATAGTGCACATGTGGCAGACAGACAATCTAAGTATGACATATATGTATATGTTGAAGATTCTAAGGTAGCAGAGAGACTTTGTGAAATAGAAGATGTAGCAGGAATCTACATTGATATGACTGCAATTTCGGATAAAATGTTGCTTGAAACTATCCAAAAAGCTAAGGCTTCCGCTAAGAAAGTGTACCCGGTTCTTCCACATATATTTAGAAATGAAGCTGTAGAGTGGCTTGATTCTATATATGAAGATATTGCGTCGCTTAGACCTGACGGGTTTATGGTTAGAAATAATGAAGAGATTCAATATCTTTTGGAGAAAAATAATGAGTTCCCGATACATTTTGATTATACTATATATCAGTACAATGCTTATGCAGAACAATTTTACGCAAAATATTCGCCGGAGATAACTACATTGCCGGTTGAGCTTAATGCGAATGAGTTGGCAGAATTAGGTAAAGGTAATAAATCGTTGCTTGTTTATGGAAGACTTCCTATGATGGTGTCTGCGCAATGTGTAAGAAAGACTACAGACAATGGTAAGTGTAAGGTGTATGATAATAAAGGGACAACTATTACTGACAGAATGAATAATGTCTTTCCTGTCAAGAATTATTGTAAGCTATGTTATAACAGAATATATAATTGTAAGCCGGTTTCACTTCTGGGACAGGATAGGGATATAGCAAGGATTAGTCCTAATATATTAAGACTGGATTTTACGATTGAAGGTTCTGATGAGGCTTATGATATAACAAAGAAGTTTGTTGACTCTTTTATAAATGGTACCGGCGAAACGATAGATGATTTTACAAGAGGACATTTTAAACGTGGAATAAGGTGATGAATTGAAAGATATTGTAACCGAATTAACACACTATTGTGCGATTTTAATTATTGTGACATATGTTATTGGTTCTGTGGCTATTGCTTTTAAGTGTTCTGATAAGAATGATAGGGCAAACACGAGAATGTATGGAGTGTCATTGTTCTGCGCGATTATTTTTTTACAGATTTTATTTGGGCTTAACAGTTATATAATGACGCTTGATGTGAGAATGTTTGCATTTTACGGGGCGCACATGATATATCTTGTGGCGACTTTTGTGTTGTTCAGGATTTTTTATTCGAAGGGGTCCGTAATTTTACTTGACCATATGCTGTTTCTTCTTACAATCGGACTTACCATGGTTTCAAGAATATCTTTTGATAAAGGGATAAGGCAGTTTGAATTAATTGTGCTTTCCACAATTTTGGCAGGCTTGATTCCTTTTATAATGAGTAAGTTCAAGCTTCTTAGAAAAATGGCATGGCTTTACGGGGCTGTCGGAATAGGATTGCTGGTGCTTGTTCTTATTAAAGGTACGAACACATACGGCGCTAAGCTTTCGATGGAGATATTCGGGGTGGCATTTCAACCTTCTGAATTTGTGAAGGTTGTATTTGTGTTTTTTGTTGCGGCGATGTTTGAGCATGATTCGGGCTTTAAAACGATTATTAAAACTTCGATTATGGCGGCTGCGCATGTGTTGATTTTGGCCGCGTCAAGAGATCTTGGAAGTGCATTGATATATGCCATCGTCTATGTGATGATTGTATTTGTTGCCAGTGGGAAAGCAATATATCTGCTTTGCGGATTGTTTGGCGGAGTAGGTGCTTCGTTGGCGGGATATCATCTGTTTGAACATGTGAAAGTCAGAGTTGCGGCATGGATTAATCCCTGGAGTGATATAGAAGGAAAAGGCTATCAGATGGAACAGTCTCTTTTTTCGATAGCGACAGGCGGATTTGCCGGAATGGGACTGTACAAAGGCTCGCCTAGAACCATACCGGTTGTGGAGAAGGATTTTATATTTTCTGCAATGGCTGAGGAGTTTGGCGGAATCATCTGTATAGGAATAGTAATCGTAATGTTCTTATGCGTATATCTTATGATAAAGGCTGCATGGGAGAGTCATGGCAGATTCTATAGGTATATGGCATTGGGACTTGGAGTGACTTATGGAATACAGATATTTATTACTATCGGCGGTGCGATTAAGCTGATTCCGTCAACAGGAGTCACACTTCCTCTTATAAGCTATGGAGGAAGCTCTATGCTTGCGACTGTCGCGATGTTTTCGATTGTTCAGGGAATCATTATTTTGAAACGAGATGAGGATGATAAGATTGAAAAAGCAAAGCTCGAAAAAGCAAGACGTGAAAAAGAAAGACGCGAAAAAGCAAGACTTGAGGACTCAAAAGCAGAGAAGTCAAGAGAAGCAAAAGAGCAGTCCAAAAAATCAAAAAGTTCAAAAGAACGAGAAGGAAACTCAGAAAACAATAAATACTCAGGAAAGAGGAAAGGTAACAAATAAGAAGGATAGAGAGTTTAAAATGGTGCTGGCTATAATGGCAGTTCTGTTTGCTATGCTCTGTATATATTTTTGCCGATTCATAATTAAGGAAAGAAACGAGGTTATTAATAACCCTTATAATACCAGAATTAATTTGTTGGCTAATAAAGTGTCACGAGGTACGATATTTGGCAAAAATGGCGAGGTTCTGGCAGAGACGGTTAAGAATGCAGAGGGGGAAGAGTACAGATATTATCCGTACGGAAGCCTCTTCGTGCATACTGTGGGATATAATTCACATGGTAAATCCGGAATAGAATACGACATGAACTATGAGCTTCTTACTACTGAAGACAGCTTTATTAAAAAGCTTGCCAATGATTTTGTAGGAAGAAAGGATGTCGGTAATAATGTGTACACAACACTTGACCCTAATTTGCAACGTGCAGCATATGACGCACTTGGAGATTACAATGGAGCAGTAGTTGTCATTGAGGTAGATACCGGTAAGGTACTGGCTATGGTTTCAAAACCGGATTTTGACCCGAATAATATAAATGAACTATGGGAGTCTCTGATTGCTGATGAGGAAGAAGGTGCATTGCTTAACAGGACTACACAGGGACTGTATACTCCGGGGTCGGTTTTTAAAATAATTACAGCACTTGCATATATGAGAGAACATCCAGAAGCTTTGGAGACGTTTTCGTATACCTGTGAAGGTGCATACAAAGAAGGCGGAGTAGAACTTACCTGTTATCATAGTAAAGTGCATGGTAAGGTTGGGTTTGAGGCTGCGTTTGCTTTGTCGTGTAATGCTGCATTTGCCAAGATGAGCGAAAGTATTTCGTATGAAACATATTCGAAGGTGTGTGAGGAGTTACTTCTTAATACTAATATCAGTGCGCCGGTTGTTTCTGCGATAAGTAGTTTTGTGCTTGCTGAAGATTCACCTAAGTATGAATATCTTTATACGATGATTGGACAGGGTAACACACTTATAACACCTATGTATGCGGCTGTTCTTGCCGCTGCAATTGCAAACGACGGAATAGCCATGACTCCTTATATGGTGGAACGTGTAGAGAGCGCAGATGGGGAAGTGCTTTCGCAGTATAAGTCGGAGAAGCTTAAGACACTCATGTCAGTAAAGGAGGCTTTTGTACTGGAAGGGCTTATGAAGGCATGTGTGGATGGTGGTACGGGTTATAAGCTGGCTAATCTTGAAGTTGATTGCGCGGGGAAAACAGGAACTGCAGAAACATCGAGTGATACCACTAATGCGTGGTTTGTCGGATACACGATGGGAGACATCAAAGAGAATATAGCTATCTGTGTGGTTGTGGAAGAAAGTGGTACCGGAAGTGAATATGCCGTGCCGGTTGCTAAGAGCGTGATAGAGGAATATTATAAGGCTGAATAGCATAAGAGTGCTATTTCGAGTTTAAAATGCATAAAATATTATTTATTGCATAAAATATATGAAAAATTACTTGAGATTTTGTCGAAAATGAAGTATAATGTATAAGATTGTTGTATTATGCCGTTGCGAAAGCTCTTTCGAGGGCGGATATTTGTTGTTATGGTATGTACAAATTAAAAGGAAAAGGTGGTTTTTTTAGTGAATTCAAAGACGTGGCTATATATTCTTAAGAGAATATTATTGGCGATTTTAACAGTTTGGGTAGTTATTACGGTTACATTTTTTGTAATGCATGCTGTTCCGGGTGGACCTTTTAACTCAGAAAAGGCGATTTCAGATGCTGCAAAAGCTGCTCTTGAAGCTAAGTATGGCTTGGACAAGCCGGTTGGTGAGCAGTATGTTACATATTTGAAGGATATTGTTACGGAATTTGATTTTGGACCTTCACTTAAGCAAAAGGGAAGAGATGTAATTAGTATTATTTTAGATGGACTTAAGACTTCTGCAATACTTGGTGTTTGTGCGGCTGTACTTGCGTTGATTGTTGGAGTTATACTTGGAGCTGTTGCTGCTATTAAACATAACAAGCTCATCGATAAGTTTATTATGGTCATTATGACAGCGTTTGTGTCGATGCCGTCATTTATAATGGGTGCTTTGATGCTTATTGTATTTGCTAATAAGCTTAGATGGTTCCCTGCTAATGGTTCGACAACTGCCGGTTTGATTTTACCGATTATTGCGTTGTCATTATATCCGATGGCATATATAACAAGACTTACACGTTCATCCATGCTCGATGTTCTTGGACAGGATTATATCCGTACGGCGAGAGCTAAGGGTGTTGCTCCGAGAGCGGTTATTTTCAAACATGCGCTTAAGAATTCTCTTATTCCGGTTATAACATATTTTGGACCTATGCTTGCATATATCGTAACTGGTTCACTTGTAATAGAGAAGATTTTTGCGGTTCCTGGAATAGGTCGAGCGTTCGTTAATAGTATAACTGCGAGAGATTATCCTCTTATCATGGGAACCACGATAGTTCTTGCAACACTTATCGTTGTCATGAATCTTATAAGTGATATTATGTATAAGGTTGTAGACCCACGTATTACATTGGAATAGGAGATTAGAAATATGAATAAAAAGCCATTGAGTCTTCATGTAGATGTGGATAAGTTTATACCCGCTACTGAACAAGATAAAGAATATATGGTGCAGATGCGCCCACCGTCAACTTTCTTTAAAGATGGTGTTAAGCGACTTCTTAAGAACAAAGTAGCAACTGTATCATTTTTTATAATTGTGATTATAGCCTTGTCATCGATTTTTATTCCGATGTTCTGGCCGTATTCATATGAAACACAGCTTGGAGTTGTTCCGGGAAAGCCTGTTGATTCATCATATAACAATTTGAAGCCTTTTGAATATGGTGAGACTGAGCTTGCAAGGATAGAAGCCGGTGAAAAGGTGTTCCCACATGTGTTTGGAACAGATTCTTCAGGAAGAGATTATTTTATCCGTGTTGTATACGGAACAAGAATTTCTCTTGCTGTAGGTTTCTTTGCAAGTATTATTGTTCTTATCGTTGGTATGACGATTGGTTCTATTGCAGGATACTGCGGCGGTAAGATTGATCTTATTATCATGCGTATTGTTGATATTATATACTCATTACCGGATACACTTATGGTTATTCTTTTGTCAGCTGTATTGGGTACTGTTATAGATAAGGCAATACAGGGAACCATACTTGAGAAAATAGGTACTAATATTATCAGTTTGTTTATAGTATTTGCATTGCTTTACTGGGTATCAATGTCAAGACTTATCCGTGGACAGATTCTTTCTCTTCGAGAGCAGGAATACGTACTTGCTTCAAGAGCAGCAGGCGCGAAGGGTAAGTGGATTATTACAAAGCACTTGATTCCTAACTGTATTAGTGTCGTTATTATTTCAACAGCACTTCAGATTCCTAGTGCTATATTTACAGAAAGTTATCTTTCTTTCCTCGGACTTGGTGTTAATGCACCTATGCCTTCACTTGGTTCACTTGCATCGGATGCTCTTAACGGACTTGCATCATATCCGTCAAGACTTGTTATTCCGGCTATAGTTATTTCACTTATTGTATTATCACTTAACTTGTTTGGCGATGGTCTTCGTGATGCATTTGACCCTAAGCTTAATGGTTAGAAAGAGAGGAGCGTATTATGGCATTATTAGAAGTTAAAGATTTACATACCTCCTTCTTTACAGACGCCGGTGAGGTTAAGGCTGTTAATGGAGTGTCCTTTTTCCTTGAGCATGGTAAAGTATTAGGTATAGTTGGAGAATCAGGTTCCGGTAAATCGGTAACAGCATATTCAATTATGCAGATACTTGCCGGTACAGGAAAGATTGTATCAGGTTCTATTAAATTAAACGGCGAAGAACTTGTAGGCTGTGACGAGAAGGTTATGAAGACAGTAAGAGGTAATAAGGTATCTATTATTTTCCAGGACCCTATGACATCTCTTAATCCTACTTATTCTATTGGAACACAGCTTATGGAGGCAATTCTTCTCCATACAAATCGTAATAAAGAAGAGGCTTATGACAGAGCAGTAGAGATGCTTAAGCTTGTTAATGTTAATGAGCCTGAGAAACGTATGAAACAGTATCCGTTTGAATTATCAGGTGGTATGAGACAGAGAGTTATGATTGCTATGGCACTCGCTTGTGAACCGGATATTCTTATTGCGGATGAGCCTACAACTGCGCTTGATGTTACTATTCAGGCACAGATTCTTGAGCTTATGAAGTCATTACAGGAAGAGCTTGGAATGGCTATTATCATGATTACACATGACCTTGGTGTAGTTGCGCAGATGTGTGATGAGGTTATCGTTATGTATGCCGGCTCTATCTGTGAGCAGGGTACAGCTGATGAGATATTCTATAATCCGCAGCATGAGTATACTAAGGGACTTATTCGTTCACTTCCTTCAGCAACTACTGCAGGAACTAAGTTACAGCCAATTACAGGCACACCTATTGATTTGCTTAACATGCCTAAGGGATGTGCTTTCGCACCAAGATGTGACGCTGCTATGAAGCTTTGTATAGAGAAAGCTGCACCTAACATTCAGGTTAATGAGTGGCACCGTTCAGCATGTTGGATGTGTATTAAGAATGGTATTGAGAACGGCTCAATTGTAGTTGAAGAAGAAACAGAGAGTAAAGGCGGTGACAACGAATAATGAGCGAGAATAATAATAAGGCATTGATTGAGGTTAAGAATCTCAAGAAATATTTTGATATTAGCGTTGGATTATTTAGGTCAAAGCCCCTTAAGGCAGTAGATGATGTTTCATTTACAATTAATAAAGGTGAAACACTCGGCCTTGTAGGTGAATCAGGTTGCGGTAAGACTACAGTAGGAAGAACACTTCTTAATCTTTATAAGCCAACATCAGGAGAGATATGGTATGATGGTAAGCTCATATCTACACCTGCGGATATAAGAGAATTTAGAAAGAAAGCTACTATGGTATTCCAGGATCCGTATTCTTCTTTGAATCCACGTATGACAGTATCTGATATCATTGGCGAGCCGCTTGATATTCATAAGATGTATGAAAACAAGCAGGAGCGTGAGGATAGAATACTTGAGCTTATGAGTCATGTAGGACTTAATAGTGAGCATGCATCACGTTATGCACATGAGTTCTCAGGCGGACAGCGTCAGCGTATCGGTATTGCAAGAGCACTTGCGGTTAATCCGGATTTCATTGTATGTGATGAGCCTGTATCTGCGCTTGATGTTTCTATTCAGGCACAGGTTATTAATATGTTTGGTGAGTTACAGGAACAGTTAGGACTTACTTATTTGTTCGTAGCACATGACCTTTTGGTTGTTCGTCATATAAGTAACAGAATCGCTGTAATGTATCTTGGTAGAATGGTTGAGCTTGCTGAAGCGGGAGAAATCTACGATCATCCGTTACACCCGTACTCACAGTCACTTTTATCTGCAGTTCCGGTTCCGGATCCTAAGGTTGCAAGAGCGAATAAGCGAATTGTTTTGAGTGGAGATATACCTAGTCCACTTAACGCACCATCAGGATGTCCGTTCCGTACAAGATGTCCACATGCTACAGAACAGTGTGCTATGGAGATGCCTCCATTTAAAGAGGTATCAAAGGGACACTTCGTGGCGTGCTATAAGGTGGATGAGATTAATTAATGGTTTGAGCATACATAGTATGTTTAAATAAAAAAATCATTGAAAGGATGAAGAAAGAAATGAAAATGAAGAGAGTATTAGCTTTAGTACTCGCATGTGCAATGGTAATTGCATTACCTGCATGTGGCAAGGACAAAAAGGTAACTGACACACTCGCTGTATGTTTAGCTTCAGAGCCGGATACACTTGATCCAGCTCGTAACTCAGCAGTAGATGGCGCTACAATGGTAGCACATTTATTCTCCGGTCTTGCAAAATGGTCACAGGATGCTAATGGCAACCTTGTAATCGTTGCAGATGCAGCAGAAGAGTTAGTTGAAGGTGTTAAGAACGCAGATGGTACAGTTACTTACACTTACACATTGAAAGAAGGCCTTAAGTGGTCAGATGGTCAGCCGCTCAAAGCAAGCGATTTCGTATACGCTTGGAACAGAGCTGCTTCAGTAGAGCTTGCAGCAGATTACTGCTATATGTTCGAGCTCGTTGACGGATATGCAGATATCTGGGCAGAGAATCCTCCGGCAGATGCTAAGCTTAATGTTGTTGCAACAGATGACAGAACATTAGTTGTTACAATCACAAATGCAGTAAGCTACTGGAACGAGTTATTAGCATTCCCTACATACTACCCTGTAAGAGAAGATGTTGTTAAGAATGAAGCTTGGGCAACAGATCCTTCTACATATGTATGTAACGGACCTTACAAGATGACAGCTTGGGAGCATAACAGCTTAATCACACTTGAGAAGAATGAGAACTATCATGATGCAGATTCTGTAACAATGAAGAAGCTTGAGTTCTACTTATCAGATGATTCAAACAACATGTTAACAAACTTCCAGAATGGTACATGGTTATTAATCGACGATGTTCCTACAAACGAAATTGCTAACTTAAAGACAACATATCCTAATGAGTTCGTAATTGCAGGCCAGATCGGTACATATTATGTATGCTGGAATGTAAATGAGAACATTTTACCTGCTGATTCTAAGTTAACAGGTGCAGCAGCAGAAGCTGCAGAGGCTGAGATTCGTAACGCACTTAGCCTTGTATTAGACCGTAACTACATTGCTGACGAGATTGGACAGGCCGGACAGGTTCCAGCTTCTTCATTCGTAGCTATGGGTATGACAGATGCTGATGGTTCAGAGTTCTACAAGAACGCTGGTGATGCAGCAGATTATGATGGTTACT